>DATJJB010000420.1:0-8779 GCA_035492655.1 Kutzneria sp.
CGGCATGGCCGACGCCTTCCGCATGGTCCTCGCCTCCGGCGAGAACCCGTTCGTGCCGATGCGCGGCATCGTGCTCGACGCACTGACGAAGCTCATCGCGGCTTGCGGGGAAGAGCTTCGCCACGACGTCGACGGGCTCGACATCCTGACCGTGCTCAACGGGATTTCCCTGGCCACCAGCGACGTCGAGCAGACCGCCCGGCTCATCGACCTCGTGCTGGCCGGGCTGCGAGCACCGAGATGATCTCCGCGCTGTCGGCTTCGAAAGGCTTGCGGTCCCAGGTCCCATACTGCTCGACCACATCGAGGCCGGCGTCGGCGGCGAGCGAAGCCAGCCGCTCGGCCGACAGAAACCGCAACCGACCGGCATCGGCTCGCTGCCAGTCAGCGGCGACGATATTCTCCACCACGTCCACGACATCGCCGACGATCGGCCGCACCTCGTAGAACACGCGGACCGACTCGCCCTCCCACGGGAACTCGAAGCTGCCGACGGGCCACTGCTCCCATTCCCGGGCCAGCGGGTTCCGCGTCTCGAAGACGAACCGGCCGCCCGGTTTCAAGGCGCCCCGCACACCGCGCAGGGTGGTCAGCACGTCGGCATCCGTGAGCAGGCACTGGAAAGCGTGTCCGGTCATCACGGCCAGGTCGAACTCGTTGTCCCAGTGCAGGTTCGACATGTCGCCGTGCACCAGATCGAGACCGGCCGGCGCCTGGGCCAGCATGTCGGCGTCCGGGTCGAAGCCGACCAGCCGCCCGGTGTGCCCGGCCTCGCGGGCCTTGGCCAGCAACGTGCCGGTGCCGCAGCCGACATCGAGCACGGATGCCGCGCCCAGCACCAGATCCAGGTAGAACCGGTCGTCGGACCGGCCGGACCACGGGTTCATCGCGTTGTACAGCTCGGCAGCCTCGGGCACCTCCCGAGGCTAACCGGGCTGTACAACGAATTTCAGCTCAGCGGCTTGTCCAGCACGGCCTTGAGGTGGCTGAAGGTGTCGATGGAGTACTTGCCGTGGTAGCGGCCCATGCCGCTCTCCCCCACGCCGCCGAACGGCAGGCTCGGCACGCCGAGGTGCATCACCGGCAGCCCGAAACCGACCGCGCCGGACGAGGTCTCGGCCAGGATGCGCTCCTTGGTCGACTCGGCGTCGGTGAAGGCGTAGAGCGCCAACGGCTTGTCGCGCGAGGTGATGAACTCGATGGCCGCGTCCAGCGAGGGCACCGAGATGATCGGCAGGATCGGACCGAAGATCTCCTCGCCCATCACCGCCGAATCGGGCGAGACGTCGGCGAGGACGGTGGGGGCGATGTACTTCTGCTCACGGTCGGTCTGCCCGCCGATGACGACCCGGCCGCTGGCCAGCAGGTCGGTGAGGCGGTCGAAGTGCCGGTGGTTGACGATCCGGCCGTACACCGGGCTCTGCGCCGGGTCGTCGCCGAACTTGGCCTGCACGGCGTCGGCCAGCGCCGCCTCGAGCTTGCCGCTGGAGCCGATGGCCAGCACGTAGTCGGGGGCCACGCAGGTCTGGCCGGCGTTGAGGAACTTGGTCTCGACCAGCCGCTGCGCGGTGACCACCGGGTCGACCTCGGCGTCCACCACGACCGGGCTCTTGCCGCCGAGCTCCAGCGCGACCGGTGTGAGGTGCTTGGCCGCGGCGGTCATCACGATCCGGCCGACGACGCCGTTGCCGGTGTAGAAGATGTGGTCGAACTGCTGCTCCAGCAGCGCGGTGGTCTCCGGGATGGCGCCCTCGACGACGGCCACGGCCTCCTGGTCGAGGTACTGCGGCACGTACCGGGCGATGGCCGCGGTGGTGGCCGGCGCGAGCTCGCTCGGCTTGATCACCGCGGCGTTGCCGGCGGCCAGCGCGCCGACCAGCGGGGCCAGCACGAGTTGCAGCGGGTAGTTCCACGGACCGATGACCAGCACCACGCCCAGCGGCTCGCGCAGGACCACGCCGCGCCCGGGCAGCAGGCGCTCGGGCAGCTCGGCGTCCTCCGGTGCGAGCCAGGCGTCCAGGTTGGCCAGCGTGTGGTCGATCTCCCGGACCGTGAAGTGGATCTCGGTCCGGTTGGCCTCGTCGGCGTTCTTGGCCAGGTCGGCGAACAGGGCGGCGGCGAACGCGTCCTGCTGCTCGGTCAGCATGGCCCGCAGCGCGCCGAGCTGCGCACGCCGCCAGGACAGCGGCTTGGTCCGGCCGGACCGGAACGCGGCCCGCAACCGGTCGACGACAGCCGGGATCTCCTGGAGCACATCGGTCATGTCGCGAGCCTAGCTCGATTGACGGCATCGGCCGAGCCGATGCCCCTCGATCGGTGCTATCTCACCTTTTCGGTCAGAGCCAGACCGGCTTGGACGAGCCCCGCGGCACCAGCGGCACGGCGTACCGGCCGGGTGTGGCCGACATCCGCACCTGTTCGGTCACGCCCTGGTACTCACCCAGCGGAGTGTCCACAGTGAACGTCTCCGGGTCAAGATACCGATGCCGCTCAACGCTTCCCGCGACCTCGGCCGCGTACGACTGGTCGAAGACGCCCATGCTCAAGATCCACAGCGCCGCCCGGGTCAGCGAGACGTGCACCCGGTAGCTGCCGCCGTCGACGGCCCGGCGGGCCAGTGCCTCGGCCGCGCCGGTGGCCATCAGCCAGGACACGATGTAGTCGTTGACCACGAGGATCGGCGGCAGCTTGGGGCCGTCGGCGGAGCCTTCGAGGTTCATCATGCCGACCAGGCTGCCGGCGGTTTGATCGAAGCCGACCCGACCGGCCCACGGGCCGCGGTCGCCGTTCAGCGAGGCCGTGACGTGCACGATCCCCGGCCGGATCCGCGCCGCTTCCTCGGCCGAGAAGCCGATCTGGGCCAGGTAGCCGGGACGGCGGTTGGCGTAGAAGACGTCCGCGCCGGCCAGCAGGGTGGTGATCAGCTCACGGTCGGCGCGGGGGTCGATCGTCGCCGAGCGGGTGCCGACGTTGGCCGTGATGTACGTGACATCGTGCTCCAACTCGTTGACCCGCCACAGGTTCAGCACGTCCGCGCCGTGCAGGGCCAGCGCCCGGCCGGCACCGGCACCGGCGATCACGTGCCCCATGCCCAACGCCTTGATGCCGGACAACGGCAACTCGACGCCGCCGGGCAACGGCTCCGGGCCGGAGTCGCCGATCTTCGTGATCTCGATCAGCGGCAGGTCCTCGATACCCGTGCGCTCGGCCAGGAACTCCTCGGTGGAACGCAGCATCGGTAGCACGACACCGGCCTCGACGGCGGCTGCCTCCAGGTCGCGAGCGTCCCATTTGGACACTGCCTGGGCCACCCGCGCCGGGTCGTCCGGCACGTCCAGCAGTTTCTGGGCGGCGACCTTGATCTTCGGGTACGGGTTGAGCGGCATCACCCAGCGGTCGTCGGCGGTGCGGTAGAAGCCGAAACCGAAGGCGTTGGTGGGATTGGCCGCCGTCACCGGCACGTGGCCGTTGAGCGTCTCCCACTTGCGGTCGTAGAACGGGCAGAGCCGGTGCGGGGTGACGCGGAGATCCACCGAGATGTCCTGGCCGTCGCCGCCGCGCAGCCGCCACAGCTTGGCCATCGCGGCCGACTTGGCCACCAGCGCGATCGCGGCCGCGCCGCCCAGCCGCAACGTGCTCGGCACCACCGGGTCGGCGCCGACGAAGGTGATCTCGCCGCCGGTGTCGGCCGGGCTCATGCCGATGCCGGCCAGCACCTCGGCCAACTCAGCGTGCGGGTCGAACGCGTCGGTGGTCAACGGGTTGGCCACCGCGGCGGCCACCCGGTCAGTCAGCGACATCCCCAGACTCCTTCAGCAGCTTCTGCACCTCCTCGATGGTAGGGGCAGCGGCCGGGCCGCGTCGGGTGACGGCGAGCGCGGCCGCGGCATTTGCCCGCCGCGCCGCCTTTATCGGGGACAAACCGTCAGCCAGGCCGGCGATGAAGGCCCCGGTGTGCGCGTCGCCGGCACCGTTGGTGTCCACCACCTCGACCGGAAAACTCGGCACCGTAACCACTTCCTCGGCCGTGGCGACGACGCAGCCGCCGGCCCCGGTGCGGACGATCGCGTTGCGTCGCCTCAAGGCTTGCACCGCCTTGACCGGGTCGTCCTCGCCGGTCAGCAGCCGCGCCTCGCGCTCGTTGCAGCTGATCCAGTCGGCTCGGTCGATCACGGGTTTCAGCACGGCCTCCGGGATGTCCGCAACCAGCGGCCCCGGATCCAGCACGACGGTGTTCTTCGCATCCACAGTGGACAACCAGGAGCAGACCGCCGGGCCGTTGACCGGCAGCGCAAGGCCGTAGCCCGAGACGTACACGATGTCGTCCGGGAAGACGCGGATCCGCCGCAGGTCGTTGATCCGCAGCTGACCCTCCGCGCCGAAGGTGGTGGCGAACGTCCGCTCGCCGTCGGCGTCGATCAGCGCCACCGTGAAACCAGTGTCCATTGTGGACATTTTCGGTTGCAGGACGTCGACGTGTTCCTGCGCCAAACGTTTGCGGGCCAGGTCGCCTAACGGCCCCGTGCCGTGCATGCCGCCGTACGCGGCGGTCAGCCCCTGACGTACAGCGGCGGTGAGCACGTTGAAGCCGCCGCCGACCTCGGTGCCACCGCTGGACGCCAGCACGTCGCCGCCGCGTTCAGGCAGGTGCGGCACGTACATCACGATGTCCACGATCACCTGGCCCACGTGCACCAGGCGGCTCATCCGCGCAGCGCCAGCAGTTCCGCGGTCAGGCCGGCCAACGGGAGGTCGTTGACCGCGTGGATGGTGCGGACCGCCTCGTCCGGGAACGCGTCGTCGCCGTGGCAGGCCCCGGCAATCGCGCCCGCGATGGCGGCAATGGTGTCGGTGTCGCCGCCGAGCGAGGCCGCGAGCAGACAAGCGCGCCACGGATCGTCCGGATGCACTGCCAGCACGGCAAAAACCGCCGGCACCGACTCCTGGGTGGCCACGCTGGTGCCGACCAGGCGGTAGATCGCCTCGGCCGCCTCGCCCGGCGGCAGGCCCTCGACCAGTTCGGCGGCCCAGGCCAACCTGGTGCCGACATCGCCGGCGGCGATCCAGTTTCCGCGCGTCGACGCCAACCGAGCCGCCTCCGACGCGATCTTCGTCGCCTCGACGACGTCCGCGCCGGCAATCCCGGCGCTCACCGCCGCCGCGACCGCGGCCGCGCCGGACAGGGCGACGCCGGTGTTGTGCGTCACCCAGCTCGCCTCGACCACTCTGTCCACAAGGGACGGCAGATCATCGACGCCGCAAGCGATGCCGACCGGGGTGATGCGCATCGCGGCACCGTTGGTCGTGCCGAACCGGCCGGCCTTCTCCAGGCTCTCACCGGCCGCCACCGCACTCACCGCGGCTTTGGTCGACGGTCCGAGCAGATCCAGCGACCCGCGGCGGCGCATGTCCTCTTCCCACGCCAACAAATCCGTGGCCAGCTGGTGCGCGTCGACGTGACCGTCACCGGCGATCACCAGCCGGGCCAGCAACACTGCCTGCTCGGTGTCGTCGGTGATCGAGCCGGCGGCCATACCCGGCGCGATCGGCTGGTCGTCCGGCCCGGGTTCAAATCCCGTGAGGACGCCGTAGCGGGCCTGGATCGCCTCTCGCGGCATCGACTGCGTCGGCATGCCCAGCGCGTCGCCGATGGCCAGTCCGGTGAACGCGGCCAGCGCCCGGCTCACTCCACGCCACCGAACTTGAGGTGCAGCCGGAACCGGTCCGGGTCCAGCAGACTCTCCGTGTGCTCCACGAAAACACCGTTGCGGTCCCGGCACAGCCGACGCGCCCGCAGGAAGCGCTCCCCCGGCGTGCGGCCGAGCACAGCCGCCTCCACCTCGCTGATCCGCCCCAACTCGACCCACTCCTCCCCCTGTTCGGGCACCAGCCCCTCTTCGCGCAGCACGTCGTAGATCGAACCGTCCACACCGGACTCCGGGAGCCGGCGCATCCGCTCGGTGGCCACCACCCGCATGCACTCGAAGGAGATCGCCGGCCCGCCGGCGATGGACCGGACCCGGTCCAGTGCCACGAATTCCGCGGTGTCCAGGCCGAACCGGTCGGCCATCTCCCGGTCGGTGACCAGCTCCAGCCGGATCACCTCGATCGTGGTGTGCACGCCCTGGTCGGCCAGCGCCTTGGTCCAGCCGGCCCGGTCGTCCAGCGGGCGGTCGTCGAAGGTGACGAACGAGCCCTTGCCGGAGTGGGTGGCGATCAGGCCGCGGCTGCCCAGCTCGGCCAGCGCCTGCCGGATCGTGTTGCGGCTGACGGCAAAGCGGCTGGCCAGCACGTGCTCGCCGGGCAGTTGGGCGCCGCGCGGTAACCGGCCGTGCTGGATGTCCCGGGCCAGCTGGTCGGCGATCTGCTCGTACTTCAGGCGCAGCACGCGAGCACCTCGTCCAGCTGCTTGACCTCGATGTGCGGGCGGTAGCCGCGGGCGATGTCCAGGGCCCGTTCGTGCGCCTGGGCGTCCATGCCAGCGCAGGCGTCGGCGACGATCCACGTCACCTGGCCGGCGTCCGCGGCGGCCAGGGCCGTGGACAGCACGCAGCAGTCCGTGGCGACACCGGCCAGCACCAGCACGTCCGCGTCGCCGACCCGGCCGGCCAGTGCCGGGCCCCACTTGCCGAAGGTGATCTCGTCCACAGTGGACCCGGCAAGGCCGTCGACCAGTTGGTAGATCTCGGCATTCGGCGGCTGCAGGGCGAACGGCCAGCGCTCGTAGTACAGCTTCCACGCGCCGACCGGCCGGGCCGGCGCGACGAACCGGGTGAACGTGACGTCCCGGAACGCCGCCACCAGCTTGTGGATCGGGGCCATCACGCCCTCGAAACCCGGGGTGAACCACTGGCTCTGCGGATCGGCGAACACGTACTGCATGTCGATCACCGCTAGATGCGCTTTCATACCGCCACCAGCTCCTGTTTGCGCACCTGAGAGCGCTGTGTCGCCCACGTGACCAGGAACCCGATGACCAACGCCGCCAGCACGCCCAGGTTGGCCGCGGCCCACGCCCCGTCCCGGCCGCCGAGGCCCAGCGGTCCGAGCAGATACCCCTGCCAGGACAGCCATTCCGCGTACGTGTTGGTGACAAGCCCCCAACCGACCACAGTGGACACCAGCACGGTGCCGACCGCGACCCAGCGCACGCTGCCGTAGCGGCCGGCGGGGTCGTACAGGTCGGCTTCGGCGTACCCGTCGCGGCGCGAGGCGATGTCGGCCAGCATCACGCCGCACCAGGCGGCGATCGGCGTGCCCAGGGTGATCAGGAAGCCCTGGAACGGGCCGAGGAAGTCGTCGGCGAAGAAGGCCACGTAGATCGTGCCGAGAACGATGATCACGCCGTCGATCAGCGCCGCCGCGAACCGCGGCGCCTTCAGGCCGGCGGCCAGCAGGGCCAGGCCGGAGGAGTAGATGTTCAGCACCGCGCCGCCGACCAGGCCCAGCACCGCGACGATCACGAACGGCACCAGGTACCAGGTGGGCAGCACGCTGGCCAGCGCGCCGATCGGGTCGGCGGCGATCGCCTTGTTCAGGTCGGGCGACGAGGCGGCCAGCAGCAGGCCCATCACCAGCAGCACCACCGGGGCCAGCGCCGAGCCGAAGGTGGTCCAGCCGATCACCGCGCGGCTGGACGTGCTCCGCGGCAGGTAGCGGGAGTAGTCCGCGGCCGCGTTCACCCAGCCGAGGCCGAACCCGGTCATCAGGAACACCAGCGCGCCGATCACGCTGCCGGCCGAGCCGGCCGGCACGGCCGAGACCTTGGCCCAGTCGATGTGCGGGATCACGAAGGCGATGAAGATCAGCGTCAGCACGGCCGTGACGATCGTGATGACGGTCTGCATGCGCATGATCAGGTCGAAGCCCATCACGCCGCCGCCGATGGTCAGCACCGCGACGACCAGCAGGGCCAGGATCTTCACCACCGGTCCGCCGCCCCAGCCGAGCTGGGTGAACACCGTCGCGGTGGCCAGCGTGGCCAGCACCGTCAGCACGGTCTCCCAGCCCACCGTGAGCACCCACGAGATCGCGGTGGCCACCCAGTTGCCGCGCACGCCGAACGCCGCCCGGCTCAGGATCATCGTCGGCGCCGAGCCGCGCTTGCCGGCCACCGCGACGAAGCCGCACAGCAGGAACGAGAAGACGATGCCCACCACGCCGGCGATCGCCGCCTGCCAGAACGAGATGCCGAAGCCCAGCGTGAACGAGCCGTAGCTCAGGCCCAGCACCGAGACGTTGGCCCCGAACCAGGGCCAGAACAGCTGTCTGGGGGTGCCCTTGCGCTCGTCGTCGCCGATCACGTTGATGCCGTTGGCCTCCACCTGCAGCGGGGCGGCCGGGTCTGCGCCGGGCATCGGTGACTCCTCTGATCTGATCCTGTCCAGACCTGTCCAGTCGCCCGGACCCTACGCGCACCCCCGCCGACCGGCAACCGGCGGCACGTGCCCCCTGAGACCGGAGATCAATCCCTTTCGACCGCTTGACCCGGTTGCGGCATGATGGCCGGGTCGACACAAGGGGGGACCTTGAACCGCTTCGTCATGTCCATTGCCGCCGCTGCGGCCGTCGGCGCGCTGGCGGCGTGCAGCCCGGCCCCGGCGCCTGCGCCGCCGCCGGCCACCACGACCACCACGGCGTCCACCAACCCGTACAAGTTCGAGTACCGCGTCGAGGCGCTCGACGGCAAGCCGGACCTCGGCCGGCTGACCTACACCTACAAGGATCCCGCCACCGGCCAGCCCACGGACGTCGCCGCGAACACCGCGCTGCCGTGGTC
>DATJJB010000421.1:0-2421 GCA_035492655.1 Kutzneria sp.
CGTCCCCGGCACCCAGGGCGGCCGCGTCATCGTCACCGCCGAGTCCTCGCTGCCGACCGTGCAGGCCCTCGTCCGCTGGGACCCCGTCTGGCACGCCAACCTGGAGCTGTCCGGCCGCACCGAGCTCGGCTTCCCGCCCGCCGTGCGGATGGCCACCATCGACGGCGTTCCCGACGCCGTCAACGCCGTGCTCGACGAGCTCCGCCTGCCCGCCACCGGCGAGATCCTCGGCCCCGTGCCGCTCGGCGAGGACAAGGAACGCGCCCTAGTCCGCACCTCCCGCGCCGAGGGCCGCGCCCTGGCCGAAGCCGTCGCCGCCGCCGTCCGCGTCCGCACCGCCCGCAAGGACCCCGACCCAGTCCGCGTCCGCATGGACCCGCTGGAACTGCTCTAGGAGTGTGCTGAACAAGGCTGATTCTGGGGCGGGAAGAGCGCCGACAAGGCCGTCTGTGCGGCAGTAGGTCAGACCCTCACGGGGGTCGACACCGTGGTCGTTCTTCCCGCCACCGGCCAGTCTGCTCGCCCATGGTGGCCCCAGCAAGCTGTCAGGACCCACCCGTAGTACCGCCTCAGGCCAGCACCCAGGCCCCGCTGTGGCGGACCAGACCGAGGGTGAGTAGCCGGCGTAGGTTCAGCCCGGCCATGCGCGTGTGCAGCCACAGATCCCCCGCGCTCACACCGCGGAAGCGCAGTTTCCGGCAGCGGCCTTTCGGCCCGATCAGCCAGGCGATCGACCGCTCAACCATCGGACGGTGCCGCCGATAAACCTGGCGTAACTCCTCATTATCGCGCCAGTCGCGGCGGGCATGGCGCAGCAGCTGATCCTGCGGGTGCAGCGTGAGTGTGCGTCCACGAGCGCTGGTGGTGCAGCGCGCCCGCAAGGGACAATCCCGACAGGCACTGCCGAACACAGCCCTGCGAGTGGCGGTGATGCCTCGGGGCAGGCCGTTGGGGCAGGTCACCGTCCCGGCCGCCTCATCGACGGTGAAGTCGTCGAGAGTGAACCCGCCAGCGACGACCGGCCGCGGCGGCATCGGTTTGATCACCGGGGTGTATCCCCGTTCGATCAGTTCGGCGCGGGTCTGGCCCGTGCTGTAAGCGGTGTCGCCCAACACTTCCAGCCCGCCGCCCTGGTCGTCGAGCAGCTCCAGGCCGACCACGGCCTCGTGGTTGCCTGGGCCGCTGGCCTGGGTGAGCCGGCCTTCGGTGAACAGTCCTGTGTCCGGCTCGACCACGACATGGCCTTTGAAGCCGTCCTGGCGGTGGTGCACCGTTTTGTGCACGTGACGGGCCTCGGGATCAACCGTGGAGATCACCCGGTCCGGGGCGACTTTACGGGCGATGCGCCACCGCCCGTCGGTCCCGTCGGATCCCTCGGCCGGTTCGACGTCCTGTCCGGCGACCAACGCCAGCAACGCCACCGCCGCGGCGGCCTTGCCATCGAGCTCGGCACCTGACAGCGCCTCCACGACAGCGATCGCGTCGGTCACCAACGCCGAGACCAGCGCGTCGCGGGCGGCCTTGTCGTCCCAGGCGATCGCAGGCTTGCCCGGGTCGTCGTAGTCATGGGCCCGACACCGGGCAGTGATGACCTCGGCCGCGCCGGGGACCTCACGGCCCACCCGGCGGATCGCGGCGATCAGTTGGGTGACAGTGTCCTGGGTGGCGACCGCGTCATCGAGCACCACCGAGTCCAGGGCGCGTCGGGTTTTGCCTGTCAGCACACCAGTTTCGGTGATCACGGCGCGGACGGCGTCGAAGATCCGGTTCGGCCGGTCGGAGGCGGCCAGCCGGCGTCGCCAATAGGTCAAGGTCGTCGGGTGGAACCCTTCGTGGTCCAGCGGCAGGCCACAGGCGACCTTCCACCGCAGGTCGCAGCGCACCGCCTGCATCGCGTCACGATCGGAGAGGTCCTGCAAGGTTTGCAGGACCAACACCGACGCGGCGAGGTCGACCGGCACACTCGGCCGGCCGGTGGAACTGGGAAACAGATCCTCGAACAGCTCGGGTGGGAACACCTCACGACGATGCTCGGCCAGGAAAGCGAACACGCTGCCGGTCGGGACCAGATGCCCGACCAGCGCGGCGGCGTCCATCAACTCCGGGTCAGGATTGCCAGCGCCTCGCACCCACAGATCCTCGCAGTCCGGCCACTCCCGGTCCGGGAGCACCCGCCGGTTATTCAGCACACTCCTAGCGCGGCGCCGTCAGGGCGTCGCTGGCCGCTTGAATTCAGTCCGCGCCGTAGTACGCCAGGAACATGTCCACGCCGGCGACGACCAGACGGTCGGCCAACTTCTTGCCCGGGGTCTGACCGTAGGCGCCGTACACCAGGTTGGGCGAGAGCACGAGGCCGGAGAGCTGGAGGACCGCCAGCTCGACGTCGGGGATGTCCAGCACGCCACGCTGGCCCAGCCGGGT
>DATJJB010000422.1:0-3923 GCA_035492655.1 Kutzneria sp.
CTCGTTGTTGGAGGAGATGGACGACTCGGCGATGGAGGTGTCCTGCAATGAGGTGTCCACCTCGATGACCTTGATGCTGGCGTCCTTGAGCTGCTTCATCGGCCCGGCCAACGCCTTGTCGTCGGTCGGCGCGATCAGCACGGCCGCCGGCTTGTTGGCCAGGATGCCGGTGACGATCGGCGTCTGGTCGGCCGGGTTGAACTTCTGCGGCGCCTGCGTCTTGAGGGTGTAGCCCTTGGCCTTCGCCTCGGCCTCCGCGCCGCACTGCATGGAGATGTAGAACGGCTCGGCCGACACACCCGGGATCAGCGCCAGGCTCTTGTTGTCCGCACTGGACGATCCGGAGGAGCCGCCGGTCTGTCCGACCTGGCCGCCGCACGCGGTGGCGAGCAGCGACACCGCGGCCAGCGCTGCGAGACCGGCGATCTTTCGAGTGTCTGTCATCGTTGATAGACCTTTCACAGGAGATCAGCGCTGGTTGCGTGCCCGGCGGCGCACCTGGTCGAACCAGACCGCCGCCACCAGCACGATGGCAACCGCGATGGGCTGCCAGAACACGTTCACCCCGATGATCGTGAAGCCCTTGTTGAGGACCGCCGGGATGAACACGCCGATCACCGTGCCGATGACCGACCCAACTCCGCCGAAAAGGCTGGTGCCACCGAGCACCACGCCGGCGATCGCGTTCAGATTGTCCGTGCTGTGGCTGGTCAGCGTGGTGGTGGTGAAGTACGCCAGGGACATGAAGCCGGCCAGCCCGGACAGCACGCCGGACAGCGCGTACACCATCACCAGGTGCCGGGTCACACCGATGCCGGTGCGCTGGGCGGCGACCTCGTTCGAACCGATCGCGTACGTGTAGCGGCCGAAGCGGGTCGTGCTGAGCAGCCACCCGCCGAGCGCGGCCACCACCGCCGCCACGACCACCATGGTCGGGATGCCGCCGAGCACCGTGCCCGAGCCCAGTGAGTGCGACAAGGCCGTGGGCACACTGCGCACGTCGGAGCCGCCGGTGAGCAGCTCGCCCGCGCCGAGGGCGGCGCCGAACGAGCCCAGCGTCACGATCAGCGCCGGGATCTTGGCCTTGGCGATGAGCAGGCCGTTGAGCACGCCCCAGGCTGCCCCGCTGACCACCGCGACGATGCCGCCGACGAGCACCACGCCCCAGCCGGCGTTGGTGGAGTCGCCACCGGACAGGGCGTTCATGGTCAGCGCCGAGGTGATGCCGGAGAACACCAGCACCGAGCCGACCGACAGGTCGATGCCGGAGGTGATGATCACGAACGTCATGCCCACCGACAGGACCAGCAGCACCGCGGTCTCGATCAGCAGGAACTGCAGGTTGGTGATGTTGAGGATGCCGCTGGGGTCGATGATGCCGAACACCACGACCAGCGCCACCAGCACCAGCGCGATCCACAGCGTGTTGGTGCCGGCCAGCCGGCGGCCGGTTGACTGCTTCTCCGGTGCGGATTCCTTCGTGGCGGTCATGATTCCTCCTGCACCAGCGCGCCGGTCATCGCGCCGACGAGGTCCGCCAAGGTCGCCTCTCCAGCCTTGAACCGGGCTACTCGCTTGCCCAGCCGCAGCACCTCGACGCGGTCCGACACCGACAGCACCTCGGGCATGTTGTGGCTGATCAGCACCACGCCGATGCCCTGGTCCCGCACCTTGCGGATGACGTCGAGCACCCGCTCCCGCTGCACCACGCCCAGCGCGGCGGTCGGCTCGTCCATGAACACGACCTTGCTGGCCCACACCACCGACCGCGCCACGGCGACGCTCTGCCGCTGGCCGCCGGACAGCGACGCGATCGGCACGTCCACGCTCTGCAAGGTGACGCCGAGGCGGGCGAACTCCTCGCTGGCCTTGCGGCGCATCTCCTTCTTGTCCAGCATGCCGAGCGCGCCGAGCAGGCCCTTGCGCTTGATCTCCCGGCCCAGATAGAGGTTGGCCGCCGGGTCGAGGTCGGGCGCCACGGCCAGGTCCTGGTACACCGTCTCGATGCCCAGCGACCGGGCGGCGGTCGGCGAGTCGAGGTGGATCTGCTTGCCCTCGAACAGGATCTCGCCCGAGTCGGGCTGCTCCGCGCCGGACAGCGACTTGATCAGGGTGGACTTGCCGGCGCCGTTGTCGCCGATCAGCGAGACGACCTCGCCCGCGGCCACCTGGAACGACGCGCCGCGCAACGCCTCGACGCTGCCGTAGTGCTTGACGATCGACCTCGCCTCCAGCAGCGGCTCACTCATGTCCGCACCTCCGGGGGTAGACACCTGATGGCGACCAGACCACCGTCCAACTTGGACGATCCGGCGGCGTGCGGCAGCACGACGGTGTCGCCGCGGCGCAGCGCGACCGGGTCCCCGCCCTCGGCGTGCAGACGGCCTTCGCCGTCCAGCACGACCAGCACCGCGAAGGACGGGTCCAGCTCGATCGGCGAGTCGGCGTGCAGCCGCTGCGCACGGAAGAAGTCGCTGTTGGGCAACAGGTTCACCATCGGCGAGTGGTCGTCGGCGGTGTGCTTGACGATGGTGTCCAGCCGGTTCGACCAGCCGGACAGGTCCAGCGCCTCCAGCGCGATCGTCTGGCCGAGGCCCAGGTGCCACGATTCGGGGCCGTCAAGGAAGCCCTGCCACTCGATCGTGATGGAGAAGTCGGTCGGCTGCTGGAGCTCGACGATGAACACGCCCTCGCCGATCGCGTGCGGCAGGCCGGCCGGGATGAACACGGTGTCGCCGGCCTTGACCGGGATCGCGTTCAACGCGTCCAGCATGGCCGCGCGGTCCTGCACGGTCACCCAGTTGTCGACCACGGCCGCGTCGGCGTCGTCCTTGAATCCGATGTGGACGGTCGGATTCGGCCCGCTGGTGCCGACCACGATCCACGCCTCGGTCTTGCCGTGCCGGCAGCTCAGGTGGTCGGCGGCGAAGGCGTCGGACGGGTGGTAGTGCACCGGCAGCCGCTGGCCCGCGTCCAACAGCTTGACCAGCAACGCCGTGTCGGCCCCGAACTTCGCCGCGTGCGCCGAGCCCAGCCACCCCGTCGGATCGGCCGCCACGGCGTCCCGCAGCAGCGTGCCGTCGGGCAACGGCGACAGGCCGGCGTCCTTGCCGAACTGGGTGGTGATCGACCCCACCCAGTCCTCGGGGCCGAACTCGGCCGTCGCCGGCAGGCCACGCAGGTCGGCGATCGCCGCGCCGCCCCGGTAGAACTGCCGGGGCTGGTTGGCGGCCAGCCGCACGGGCCGCAGATTCTCGCTCAAGGTCGCACTTCTCCTGATCCACGGGGTACCAAACGCACCGGGAGCACCACCCGCCGCGGCGGGGAGGTGTCCCCGTCCAGACGGGAGAACAGCAGTTCGGCGGCGGCCTTGCCGATCGCGCTGGCGTCGTGCGCGATCACGGTGACGGGCGGGTCGAGCAGATCGGCCAGCTCGAAGTCGTCGAAGCCGACCAAGGCCGGGCGGTTGGCCCGGCCGGCCAACACGCGCAGCAGGTGCACGGTGATCCGGTTGTTGCCGGCCACCACGGCGGTCGCCGGCTGGCGGTGCTCGCCGATACGGCGCAGCACCTCGGCGATACCCCGCTCGTCATGCGGACCCATGGCGACCAGGTCCTCGTCGTAGCGGATGCCGGCGCGCACGCAGCCCTCGCGGAAGCCGCGCAGGCGCTCGTTGGCGGTGAAGATGTCCGGGGCGTCGCCGAGGAAGGCGATGCGGTTGTGGCCGTGGGCGGCCAGATGGCGTACGGCCAGCACGGTGCCGCCGATGTTGTCCACCAGCACGGTGTCGGCGACGACGTCGCCGGCGGGCCGGTCGAGGAACACCACGGGCATGCCGGCGCGCATCTCCGGCACCAGGTAGCCGTGCTGCATGCCGGCCGGCACCACGAGCATGCCGTCCACGCGGCGGGCGCAGAACTCCA
>DATJJB010000423.1:0-24858 GCA_035492655.1 Kutzneria sp.
ACACCTGCTCTCGTGCCGCGGCTGCGGCCGTTCACCTCGACGATCTTCGCGGAGATGACCGCGCTGGCCACCCGGACCGGCGCGGTCAACCTCGGCCAGGGCTTCCCGGACACCGACGGGCCCGCCGAGATGCTCGCGACCGCTCAGCGGGCCATCGCCGAGGGCGTCAACCAGTACCCGCCGGGCCCGGGCCGGCCGGAGCTGCGGCAGGCGATCGCGGAGCACCGCACGCGCTACGGCACGGAGTACGACCCGGACACCCAGGTCCTGGTCACGGTGGGCGCGACCGAGGCGATCGCGGCGACGCTGCTGGCGCTGGTCGAACCGGGTGACGAGGTGCTGCTGATCGAGCCGTACTACGACTCGTACGCGGCCTCGGTGGCGATGGCCGGCGCGACCCGCAGGGTGGTGTCGCTGGTCGAGGACGGCGACCGGTTCGCGCTGGACGTCGACGCGCTGCGGGCGGCGGTGACGCCGCGCACGAAGGCGCTGCTGCTGAACTCGCCGCACAACCCGACGGGCACCGTCTTCACCCGCCAGGAGCTCGAGGAGGTCGCGAAGCTGTGCCAGGAGCACGACCTGATCGCGATCACCGACGAGGTGTACGAGCACCTGCTCTACGACGGCCGCGAGCACGTGACGCTGTCCGCGCTGCCCGGCATGTACGAGCGCACGGTGGCCATCTCCAGCTCGGGCAAGACGTTCAACGCCACCGGCTGGAAGATCGGCTGGGCGTGCGGCCCGGCCGAGTTGGTCGCGGCGGTGCGGGCGGCCAAGCAGTTCATCACGTTCGTCGGCGGCGCGCCGTTCCAGCCGGCGGTGGCCTACGCCCTGCGCAACGAGCTGCCCTGGGTCGACGACCTGCGTGACGACCTCCAGCGCAAGCGCGACCGGCTGTCCGCGGGCCTGGCCGACGCCGGCTTCGCCGTACGCCAGGCCGCCGGCACCTACTTCGTCTGCGCGGACGTGCGGCCGCTGGGCTTCGCCGACGGCGCGGAGCTGTGCCGGCAGCTGCCGGAACGCATCGGCGTGGCCGGCGTGCCGGTGCAGGTGTTCACCGACCATCCCGAGCAGTGGCAGCATCTGGTGCGTTTTGCGTTCTGCAAGCGGGACGAGGTAATCGACGAGGCTATCGCCCGACTGCGCAAGCTCGGCTGACCGGGTGACAATGGGGTCTCGAAATCGAGACCCCATTGTCGACGTTAGCCGATCCCCGTGTTCACCATTACCCTCCGATGCGGCGCAATACGCTGACCGAGTGAAGAGGCGGCCATCAGGACCGCGGGTGGCACCGGGTCGATTCCCGACAGCAGCACCCTGAGTTGGTTGAGAAGAGCGCGATCGGCGACGGGCAGCCGCGACCGGGCCAACCCATGCGTCATCGCGCATCCTCCCGGAACAGACCGGACAACGACGCCTTTCGGCGAAGTCGGTCCAGGCATCTTCCCCTTGTCGGGCCAATGGCGCCGATCGGGATGCCGAGTGCGACGGCGACCTGCCGGTAGGACAGTTCCGGCGCGTGCACGAGCACGCGCAACACCCGCTGGCACTGTTCGGACAACTGGGTGAACGCCTGCCACAGCGCGGCGTTCGGAGCCGACCGCAGTACCGCGACGTCGGCCGCCTCGACCTCGGCGAAGTCCAATCGTGCCTCGTCAACCGGGCTCTCCCGGCGGCGCGCCGCGATCAGACGCAACGCGTGCCGCCGCGCGGTGACCGCCAACCAGGCCGCCAGCGCGGCGGGGTCGTGAATTCGATTCATATTTTCCAGCAAGGACAGCCAGGTGCTCTGCACGACATCGGCGGCATCGTGGCGATCCAGCCGATGAGATCGGGCAACGGCCCAGACGGTCGGCGTGTGCCGGGCGACGAGTTCGCCCCAGGCCGCCCGATCACCGAGTTCCGCGGCGGCCAGCAGTTCGGCCGCGCCCGGTCTTGTCTCGACTTCCACTCGTTCCTCCCCGCAGGCGAGTTGATGCCCGGTTAGAAGGGCCGCCGGCCGAGTCGGATCCACGGCCGGGTGGAAAACCCTCAAACGAGTGGCGGCCCGCGGATCGCCACGCACAGTTGCCACGTTGTGCGAGACTGATCTCGAACGTGCCGCTATCCGGGCGGTCAGCGACGAGCGCATGGTGCAAATCGACACCGCGGTGCTAAACATGTCTTGACGCCGGATCCGAACAACGTCACGTTTTACGACCGGCTAGGCGGACGGTGGTGGTGACAGTGGCCAGCGCGAAGGTGGTGCGGTGCGCCGGCGCCGCCCTGCGCGCTGCCGTCATCCGGATCGCCGTCACCGCCGGCCTCACCCTGCTGGCCTGTGTGTTCGGCGCGGCCGTGGCCAACGCGACCACCTCGTCGGGCGTTTCCCAGCCCACCACCGACCAGACCGGCGCCGTCGCCGACTCGCTCCGCTCGGACCTGTCCGACCTGGTCAACGGCCTGTTCAAGAGCTTCGGCAACCACCGCCACCCCGGTCTGGACGCCGTGTCGGCCATAACCCCGCCGGCCGGCGACACCAGCGGGACCGGTTCCACGACCGTGACCTCCGGCGGGTCGTCCTCGGGCGGCGACACCGGCGTCCAGGGCTCGTCCGGCAACGGCTGGGGCGGCGGCGCCGACTCCGGCGACACGTGGACCGGCACGACGACCGTGACCGTGCCGACCAAGCCAACTCCCCCGCCGCCGGCGGCTCCCCCGGCCGCGCCGCCGCCCGTCCAGGTCCAGCAGACCGCGGCTCCGGTGCAGCACGCCGTCGAGCCGGTCGCGCGACACAACGAGCCGTCCATGGGCGCGCCCGGCGGCGCCGTTCCCGACCTCCCGCGACCGCCGGTCGACCTGCCGCTCCAGCAGCCGGCCGCGCAACCGATCTCCGCTCCGTCCACCGGCGGCAGCGCGAGCCACGACCTGGGCAGCGCCAACGGCCTGGCCGGCATCGTGACCCCGGGCACCGGCTTCCGGCCGAGCCCCGGCTCGAACTCCGACGAGCCCAGCCCCAAGCGCGTCAGCGACGGCGTGCCCGGGCTGCCCAGCACCTCGCCCGACTGACGACGCCAACGGTCGCGGGGCACCCGTGTGCCCTCTTGCGACCGTCGCCGAGCTGATCCGGGCCCGGGGATGCCCCCAACCAAGTGGGTCTCCACCGCGCATGGCGATCGTGTCGAGCACGTCCTCCCGGTTGTAGTGCCGTGGTCGACGACCCTCCCCCGACGTCCCGGATCTTCCCGACCTGCCGACCGCGCCCGGTCAGGTCGGGGGCTGGCCCCGGCGTCGCGTTGCCCCCGTGGCGTCGGGGCTCCACCAACTTGGCCATCGATGATCGACCTTCTCCGGCACTACGAGGGGCAGAGCCGGAGCGATGGCCAACCGAGGGTGCTGGTCGATTCCGACCAGCACCCTCTTTTTCGTCTGCGGGGAAGAGGAAAGTGTTGCAGCGGAGGGAAAATCCGCAGGCGGGACGGGAGGAAGGTAGCGGCGGCGCGAAGGAACTGTGGCGCGGTCAGAGCTGCCGGGGCGAGGCGAGCGAGCGCAGCGCGGGGGCTACCGGGCGGCCGTCCAGGAATCGTTCCACGCCACCGTCTTCGAGGGCGCGGCGGTAGACCTTCAACGCCTCGCGGGTGGCCCAGACGGTGTGCTCGACGTCGGCGACGGTGTGCGCGGCGGAGATGACGAACGACTGGCCGAGCACGCCGCGGCGGAGTAGCTCCTGCATGAACAGGGTGCGGAAGGGCTGCGAGGGGCGGCCGTCGGGGTCGCGGGTGGTGAACACCATGCACGAGGGGCGGCCGATGGCGGCGACGAACTCCTCGACGCCGAGCTCACGGGCGGCGGTGTTGACGCCGTCGGCCAGCAAGGCGCCCCGGCGCTCCATCACGCCGATGGGATCGCCGTCGGCGTAGGCCCGTACGACGGCCCGAAATGCCGCCAGCGAAACGGTTTCCGGCCCGTGGGTGGTGGACAGCAGGAACACCCGGGGCGACTCGGTGTTGAGCCCGCCGAGCTCCATGAGCTCCCGACGGCCGGCCAAGGCGGAGATGGGGAAGCCGTTGCCCATGGCCTTGCCCCAGCACGACAGATCGGGCCGCACGCCGTACACGGTCTGCGCGCCGCTGGCCGACCAGCGGAAGCCGGTGATCATCTCGTCGAACACCAGCAGCGACCCGTGGGCGTCACACAGGGCGCGAACCCCTTCCAGGAAGCCGGGTTCGGGCTCGGCCAGCGCGGTGGCGGCCTCCATCACGACGCAGGCGATCTGACCGCCGCTCTCCGCGAAGCGCAGCTTCAGCGAGTCGAGATCGTTGAACTGGAAGCGCACGGTCTGGTTGCGGATGGCGTCGGGCACGCCGGAGTTCATCTCCACCGCCCCGATGAACCAGTCGTCGGCCGAGAAGAACGGCTGGTCGCAGACGGCGATCATGTCCCGCCCGGTGGCCGCGCGGGCCAGTCGGATGGCGGCGGTGGTGGCGTCCGAGCCGTTCTTGGCGAACTTGACCATGTCCGCACCGGGCACCAGGCTCAGGAAGTCCTCGGCGGCGGACACCTCCAGCCCGGTCGGCCGGGAGAAGTTCACGCCGTCGGCCAGCGCCTTGTGCACGGCGTCGAGCACCGGCCGGTAGCCGTGGCCGAGGGTGACCGAGCGCAGGCCCATGCCGTACTCGATGAAGCAGTTGCCGTCGGCGTCCCAGACCCGGCAGCCCTCACCCCGCACCAGGATCGGCGCCATGTCCTCCGGGTACTGGTCGGAGCCGCGGGCGTAGGTGTGCGCGCCACCGGGCACCAGCTCGTGCAGCCGACGCTGCAACGCGCTGGATCGCTCGAATCCCCTGCCGCTACCCGGAACGTCCACCGTCGACACTATAGGTAGATCCGAGTCGGCCTCGTCAGGCCGGTCCGCGGCCAGCAGCGACCACAGCTCGTAGTCGGTGTTCGGCCGGTACCCACGCAGCATTCCCTCACGCCGGAAACCCGCGCGGCCGAACAAGGTCGCGGCCGCGCGGTCGCCGGCCGGGATGGGCGCGGTGAGCCGGCGCAGCTCGCGATCGCCGAAGCCGTGGTGCACCAGTAACCGTAGTGCGCCGGCGGTGATCGAGGCCCCCTCGTGTGCCCGCGAGATCCACACCTGCACCTCGGCCGAGCCACGCTCGCGATCGATCCGGTCCAGCCGGAGCTCGCCGGCGATCAAGCCGTCGACAGTGATCAGGAACGGCAACACGACGCCGTCACGGGCCAGCCGGCGGAAGTCGGCACAGCGATCCCGCCAGGCGGCCTCGCTGGTACGCGCGGCCCAGTCGAGCTCGCTCGCCGGCCACCGCGCCTCCAGCCGGTCCCGCTCGGGCCGCACCAGCCGCGACCACTCGGCGGCGTCGGCGGTAACGGGCGGCCGGAGCTCGACGATCTTGCCCCTGGTCACGACCGGACCGAGCGTGACGGCCGGAACCGGCAGTCCCACCCGAAACCGGAACGCCTGACGGATCAGTCCGGGCATCTGCCCTCCTCAGCATGGACGCGACCAGTACTACCTATATGTACCTTTTGGGCGATTCTGTTACAGGCCGACCGCAGCCCCCAGCACCGCGGCCGTACGGGCGACGTCCTGCTTGCGCGCCCACTCCACGGCGTCGACGGACCGCCCTCCGCCGTGCCAGCGCCGGATCGCCTCGGCCATCTCCTCGACGGTCTCGGCGACCAACCACGGACCGTCCGGATCGATCGCCTCGGCCAGCGACCGGGGCAGCACCGACGGAACACCGAACTCGGCCGCCTCCAGCACCTTCACGCTCACGCCGGTGCTGGCCCCGAACCGAGGCACCACGGCCAGGCCGACCCGGGCGTAGAAGTCGGCGACCTCGGCCACCGGCCCGGCCGCGACCACCCGTGGATGGTCGGCGAACTGCTCGGTTCCCTTGCCGGCCAGCACGAAGTCCACGTCGACGCCCATGGCCGACAGCCGCTCGTGCACCGGTCCCAGCAGCACCTCCAGCGCCCGCGCATTGGGCGGCCAACTCGCCTTGCCGATGAAACCGACCGTACGGCCGTCCGACGCCTCGGTCGCCGACAACGGCACCGGCAGCGCGATGGCCGACAGCTCGGCGGCGTCGGTGCGGGACAACGCGAAAACGTGCGCAGGAAGGCGGAGCAGCCGCCGTTCCATCCGTTGCAGCCGCGGGATCTCACCCAGCATCCGCAGCGGCCGCGGCGAGTGCTCGACGGCGATGGTCGACTCCACGTTGTGCGCCACGTGCGCGGCCACCGGCACACCGGCGGCGGCCGCGAGCACCAGCCCGGGCCACCCGCTGGTCACGACCTGTCGGCCGGCGGCCCGCTCCCGCAGCAGCGCGACAGCCTTGCGCCAGCCGGGAAACACCGAGAACTTGCGGGCCAGGTAGGGCTCCGGGCTGACCAGCATGCCGGCGGCGATCCGGGCCAGCGCCAGCCGATCACCCCTCAGCTCCAGCGGCACATCGCCGGCGGCCCGAGCCGTCACTTCGACACCGTCGAACCGCTCGGTCCACTCGCCCTCGGGCCCGGTCACGCAGACCACTTCGACGTCGGCCGAACCGGCGAAAACGGGCAACAGCCGCCGATCCACCCAGCCGCTGCCGCCAAGGTCCTGGCGGGACAACGGATACGTCGTCACGAAGCAGACAGCGGACATGCGGATTCCTAACGTGTGGTGGTCAGCACGCGGTCGAACAACACTCGCGCGACGAACAGGGGATTGCCGACCACGTAGCGGGCGAACAGGCGCAACGGCTCCTGGCCGAGCCGGTACAGCCATTCGATGCCCAGGCTGCGCATCCACTGGGGCGCACGGGGAACCCGGTCGGCGGCGAAGTCGAGGAACGCTCCGACGGCCACGCCCAGCTCGGCCCCGGTGGCCGACAGGTGCTCGGCCAGCCACAGCTCCTGACGGGGATTGCCCATGGCCACCAACACGATGTCGGCCCCGGTGGCCCGGATCTGGGCGGTGACGGCGTGGTGGTCCGAGAAGTAGCCGTGGTGGTGGCCGACCACTCGCAGCCCCGGCACGCGGGCACGCAGCCGGTCGGCCGCCCGCGCGGCCACGCCGGGGCGGCCGCCGAGCAGGTAGACGCCAAGGCCCTCGCGCGCGGCCAGCCGCAGCACCTCGGGCGTGAAGTCGGTGCCGTTCAGGTTGGCCGGGAACCGCCGGCCGCGCATCCGGGCGGCCAGCGCCATGCCGGAGCCGTCGTTGAGCACCAGGTCGGCGTCCGCGAGGCAGGCTCGGTAACGGTTGTGCGACCGGGCCAGGTTCACCGAGTGCGCGTTGACGTAGACCAGGGTCTGCGGCCCGGGCTCGGCCAGCAGGCCGGACACCGCGGCGATGGCCTGCGGCGCGGTCAGCGCGGCGACCGGCACCCCGAGGACGTTGATGGTGGGAACACCCGCACGCATGGCCCGAGACCTTATCCCTTGCTCCGAACTGACCTTGCACCGGCAGGAAAGTAGCGACGCCGTGTCCACTTGGAACAGCGCCGCTACACCTGTCTGGGCGCGTCGAGCGCGGCGGACAGCCGATCGCGCAGACCGAACCAGCCGGCGGCCACCGCGGCGGCGGTGATCAGCAGACCGGTGACCAGATAGAGCAGCGAATGGTGCAGCACCAGCGCCGTCGCCAGCAGCGCGACGACAACCACCAGGGTGGCCAGCAGCGGCAGGGCCAGCCCACGCAGCAAGGCCGGCACGTGCACCCCGGCCCGCCACAAACCCCAGGCGTGCACGGGAAGTGCGACAACACAGGACACCGCCGCGACCGCCCAGCCCATGCCGGCCAGGCCCCAGTGCGCGGTGGCGAAGATGGCCGTCGGCACCAGCGCGACCAACCAGATCACCTGCACCAGCACCGAGGACAGCGCGGAACCGGCCGTGATCATCAGGTTGAAGACCAGGTCGGCCAACACCCGGGCGATGGTGGCCACGGCCAGGCCGGCCAGCACCGGGGCCGCCGGGGCCCACTTGTCCCCGTACACCAGCTCGACGATCTGCGGGGCCAGTAAGGCCAACGCGGCGCCGCCGGGCAGCACGGCCATGGCGACCATGCCGATCACCGCCGAGGCGGCGCGGTCGAGGTCGACGCCGGCGTCGCGGGCCCGGGAGAACGTAGCCAGGCCAACGCGTTCCACCGTCGTGGTGATCACCGAGGCCGGCCAGCTGGCCACGTTCGAGGCCAGGTAGAAGAAACCCAGCGCGGTGGCGCCGAGCATCCGACCGGTGATCGTCTGGGGGGCGTACTGGAGCAGAACCATCACCACCGATGACACCACAACCGCGCCGCCGTACTTCGCGACCTCGTTGACATGCCGTCGTTTGATGCCAAAACGCGGGATCTGCTTCGTCACGATCAGCAGCAACAGCGTCACCACGGCGGTGCCGCTGACGTGGCCGATCACCAACGCCCACGCGCCGAAACCGGCCAGCGCCAAGGCAGCGGTCAGCCCGAGGTTGACCAGCAGCCCGGCGATGTCGGCGATCAGCCGCCGGGCCTGGCGCAGGTTCCTGGTCAGCAACGCGCCCGGCACGGCGGCGAAACCGTCCAGCAACACGTTGAGCGACAACACCCGCACCAGGTCCGCGGCCTGCGGCGAGCCGAGGCCGGTCGCCAGATAGGGCGCGCTGAACAGGCACAGCAGGTAGACGACGGTCGCGCCGCCGACGGAGATCGTCCACACCGTCGGCAACAGCGGCCGCACGTCGCCCTTGTGCCGGACCAACGCCGTCGCCGTGCCGAAGTCGTTGAACGTCAGCAGCAACGTCTGCACGACCAGCGCCGTCGTGTACAGGCCGAACTGCTCGGGCACCAGCAGCCGGGCCAGCAGCACGCCGACGGCGAAGGTGGCCAGCCGTGAGAACACCGTGTTGATCAGGCTGAACCGCAGGCCCAGCTTGAACTGCCCCGACAGGGCGTCCGGCGAGTCCTCGACGACCTCGCTCACGTGCGTGCTCCGATCGCCGTCGCGTCCCAGTCGGTGAAGTAGCTGCCACTGTGCACCGAATAGTCCACAGTGGCCACTGGAACGTGCCGAACCCGTAACTTCGCGGACACCCGGTGCACGAACTCCCAGTCCTCACGGGGATGCACCCAGCGCGGCCGGGCCCACGGATCGAATCGAACGCCGGCGAAACGCCGCAGCACCACGGCGTTGATGTCGACCCACTCACCGTCCCGATGGGCCGCACGCGAGAACGGCCGGCTCAGCACGTCGAGCTCGGTGCCGTCCTCGCGCAGTCGGCGCAACGCCGTGTAGACCATGCCGGCGCCGGATTCCAGCGCCGCCAGCGACCGTTCCAGGTGATCCGGCCGCCAGGTGTTGTCGTCGTCCAGGAAGGCCAGATAGGGCGAACGGCTCAGCCGGATCGCCACATTGCGCGCCAGTCCCGGGCTGCCGTAGTTGCGCGACAGCCTCAACACCACCAGCCGCGGATCGTCGGGCAGGCCGTCCACCTGACCACCACCGTCATCCACCACCAACACAACGGTGTCCCGCACGGTCTGGTTCAAGGCACTTTTCACCGCGTTGACGAGGCGTTCCGGCCGGCGATAGGTCGGCATGACCACCGCGACCTTCGCCGACGCGGCCCGGCCCAGTCCGGCGGCCAGCGCGAGCGCCTCGGTGTGCTCGGCCCGGTCGGCCTCGAACCGCTCGGCCGCGAACCGCAGGCGCCACCAGTTCTCGCCGACCACGTTCTTGCCGACCGACTGCCGGAGCAGGTCCTTCACCGGTCTCGGCAGCAGGGCGTAGTCCTTCAAGCACGGCCTCCTATCGCCCCGGTCACCGGGATGCGGCGGCGGAACTCCGGCGGCGCGGCCGGATTGGTCGGCACGCCGGCGAGCAGCGCTCGCCGGCCGCGCCACAGTTCGAGCAACGCCCGGCGATGGGTGCCGCGGCGCAACGGTAGTCGGACGAGCTGAGCCAGCAACAAGGTGGCCCACACCGACTCGGCGGCGGCACGGCCTTCCCAGCGGGCCACGTGCACGACCTTGTTGGTGATCAACTGCGCCCACAGCGGCGCGGAGCTGGTGACGTCGCCGCCACGGTGCGTCGCGCGGGCGGTCGGCACCTGGCGCACCCGCCAGCCGGCGTCGACGACCCGCCGGCAGTAGTCGACTTCCTCGGAGTACAGGAACAGATCCTCCTGCCACTTGCCGATCCGCCGCCGAACTTCGGCGGGAATCAGCAGCACCGCGCCGTTGGCCCAGTCGACGTCGATCGGCCGTGGCGGCACCGGCACGTCGACCCGTTCGCCCAGCGGACCGGAGCGCGCCCCGAGGACGGCTTCGGCCAGCACCCGCGACGCCGTGGGACGGCGACGCAGGGTCGGCTCGACAAGTCCATCCGATCGAGTGACAAGCGGGACAGCGACGCCGACCGAGCCGTTCGTGCAGGCGCGCAACAATTCCCGCACGCAGCCGCGGTCCAGCACCACGTCGGCGTTGAGCACCAGCAGCGCCTCGTCGGGTTCCGCCAGCTCGGCGCACACGTTGACACCGGCGGCGTAGCCCAGGTTCGCGCCGGTCTCGACCACCGTCGCGGCCGGGGCCAGCCGCCGCGCCACCTCGGCGCTGCCGTCACTGGAGTTGTTGTCCGCCACGACAAGCCGCCAGTCCACGCCGTCGAGGCCGGCCGGCAGACTGGCCAGCAGCGACGGCAGGTCGGCGGCGGAGTTGTAGGTCACGACGGCGACCAGCACCCGGGTCATGCGGCCACCTCGGTTCGGCGGGCGATCCGGTACAGCGCCCCGGCACAGCCCACGAGCAGCAGCGAGATGCCGGCCATCTGCGGGAAGGCCAACCCGTCGTAGGTGCCGAAGCTGAGCGTGCACACCAGCAGCGCCACCGCGACGGCCCAGGCCGCGTCCCGCACCTGCGGCGGCGACTCGATCGTCCTGGACCGCCAGAGCCGGAAAGCCCACCACAGCGGCACGACCAGCAGCACGACGAACCCGACCAGACCGGGCAGTCCCGACTCGACCGTGGTCAGCAGGTACTGGTTGTCCAGGTACGGCTGGACCGGCGCGACGTAGGTGCCGAGTCCCTGCCCGCCAAGCGGTTTGGCCAGGAAATGGCTCCACACGTAGTCGTACTTGGTCAGCCGGGACCAGATGCTGGAGTCCTTGCTGGACCCGGCGACCGTGTTGATCAGGACATCCAGCAGCCGCGGCCAGATGACGCCGGCCGCGAACACGGCGCTGCTGAGCAGCCCGGCGACCAGCAGCCAGCGCACCAGGCCGTACCGCGGCAGCAGGAATACGCCGATCACGACCAGGCCGAGCAGGCCGGTACGGGAGATCGACACCAGCGGACCGCCGATCAGCAGCACCGCGCAGGTCCACCAGAGCGGCTTGAATCGCCCGTACCGCGCGAGATGCAGGGCCAGCGGCAGCATCGCCACGGTCGTGGCGGCGAGTTCGATGGGATGGCCGGCGAAGCCGATGGACCGCTCCAGACCGCCACGGCCCAGCGCGAGGTCGCCGAGCGGCTGCGCGGACAGGCCGGGGAAGACGGTCAGCTTGCGCAGGTCGAGGCCGGTGCCGAACTGGGCGATCGCGGCGACGGCCGAGCAGGTGAAGCCGACGACGGCGCCGGCGAACACCGCGCGCAGGGCCCGGGTGCTGCTCAGCCCGTCGCACACCAGCAGCGCGGCGCCGACAGCCAGCACGAACAGCATCGCGCCGCGGTCGGCGTTGGAGATCCGTGAGTCCTGCACGCCGCCGATGAAGGCGATCGCGTCCGCGGCGGCGAACAGGCCCAGCGCCAGCAGCAACGCCCGGCGGACCGGGTTGAGCCCGACCGCGAGCTTGAAGCCGCCGGCGAAGCGCGCGACCAGCCACCACAACAGGCAGCCGCCGGCCACCACGCGGGCCGGCGTGATGCCGCCACCGCCGCCGACGAGCACGTTGTTCTGCGGCAACGCCAACAGCAGCGCGTAACCGCCGAGGATGACGTGCGGGGAGACCCGGAACAGTGCTTGGGCCGCGACGGTGCTGGCCGGCGTGCGTCTGCCGGCCGCGGCCACCGTCATCGGCGGCTCCCTCCGCCTTGCTTCTCGTCGCTGCGGACCGGCGAGAACTTGATCGTGGGCGGTTCGGCCGGCGGCGTCAGCTTCGTCGCCGGGCGGAACTCGGGCAGCACGCCCTGGCGGTGGTCGTTCTTGGCCTTGCCGTTGACCGGCTCCGCCGGCACCGCCTTGTCCTCGGCCGTCTCCTGCTTGGCCCGCCGGGCGATCACCCGGTCGGCGATGACCACGCCGAGCACGCCGAGCACCAGCCCGAGCGCGGCGACCAGGCCGATCGCCCGGTACTGCGAGGCGCGGGTGGTGGTCGGGTTGGCCGCCGGCAGCACGTCGGTGAGGATCAGCCGCTGCGCGTCGCTGACCTTGGCCGCGTCCTGGCGGTTCTTCAGCTCGTCCAGCGCCCGCTGCCGGACCAGCTGCGCGCCCTGCACCGCACCGTCGGCGGACTTGCTGGTCACCGTGATCGTGATGAACGGGCTGTCGGTGGTCGCGCTGTCGGAGGAGCCGTTGGCGTTGGTGACCTCGATGGTGCCGGAGGCGCCCTTGTCGGCGTAGCCCTCGGTGACTGCCGGCGAGGTCAGCACGGTCACCAGCAGCGCCGCCATCTGGGACTGGGCCTGGCCGGCGACGCTGTACGGGTTCTGCACGTCCTGGCTGCTGGCCGGCGTGACCAGGCTGATCGCCGTCACCTTGTACTGCTGGGGCACCAGGAACACCACGGCGCCGACCAGGACGACGAGCACGGCGCCGGCCAGCGCGGTGAACTTCCACCGCCGTCGCAGCACCCGCAGGATGTCCAACGCGTCCACGTGTTCCCTTTCGCCTGACTCGGTCTTACTTGCGCAGCAGGGCCGCCGACGTCGACGCCGCCATCCGGGCCCCGTCGAACGCCGCCCGCGCCACGTTGCGCGCCATCGGGACCGCGTTGTCCCGCATCCACGGCCGCAGCGCCAACAGTGCCAGCACCCGCTGCTGCCGGGTGAGGGGAGCCCCCGCGATGGCCTTGAGGTACCAGCCGGCTTCCTCGACGTTGGGCAGGACGAAGCGCTTGCCGTCGCTGCGCTGGGTGCGGTACCAGTCCCGCTGCGACACCGACTGGGTCAGCCGGCGGTCGTGCAGGCGGTGCAGCAGCAGCGGATCCCGGACCTCCGCGAACCGGCCGTACAGGGCCAGCTCGGCGATCAGTATCCGGTCGTTGTTCTTCACCGGCGGCAGCAGGTGGGTCCTGGTCAGGATGTCCCGCCGGTAGAGGCCGTAGCAGTGGTAGTTCTCGTGCTCGCGGCCGATCAGGTCGCGCAGCCGGACCACCGGGTCGTAGTGCTCGGTCCGGCACGGGTTGTCCCAGTGCCCGATGGTCGCGCCGGTGGCGTCGATCTCCCGGGCCGAGGTGAACGACATCGCCGCGTCGGGCCGGTCGGCCAGCGCGTCGAGCATCCGGCGCAGCCGGTCCGGCTCGTAGGCGTCGTCCGACGCGGCCCAGGTGAAGTAGCGGGCCGTGGTCTCCTGCACCAGACGGTTGTGATTGCCGGTGGAGCCGAGATTGCGCTCACGCCGGACGTACCGGATGCGAGCGTCCTGCCTGGCCGCCTCGCGGCAGATCTCCTCGGTGCCGTCGGTCGAGCAGTTGTCGCCGATCCACAGCTCGAATTCGACGTCCCGCTGCGCCCGCAGGCTGGCCAGTGCGGCGGCCAGGTAGGGCTCGCCGTTGTAGACCGGCAGTCCGACCGCGATGGGCGCACTGGCGACGCCGATCAGCGGCGCGGCCTTCCTGTTCACCTGGCCTCCTGGGGTGGCGGCGGAATCACCGGTACAGCCTCGGTCACCACTTACGTCGAGGCAAGGTCCGGTGGCCTCGGCCGGTTCACGTCTGGACAAGGTTCAGTACGCCCCTTGACCTCGGACGACCGCGCGCACGGTCTTCCACAGGATCAGCGCGTCGAGGGCGAGCGACCAGTCCTCGACGTAGCGCAGGTCCAGCCGCACGGCCTCGTCCCACGGCAGGTCGCTGCGGCCGCTGACCTGCCACAGGCCGGTCAGGCCGGGCTTCACCAGCAGCCGCCGCAGCATGTCCGGCCCGTAGGCCTCGACCTCCTTGGGCAGCGGCGGTCGCGGCCCGACGAGCGACATGGTGCCGCGCAACACGTTCACCAGCTGGGGCAGCTCGTCGATGGAGAACCGGCGCAGCACCGCGCCGATGGGCGTCACCCGGGGGTCACGGCGCATCTTGAACAGCGGGCCGGCCGCCTCGTTGCCGGCCATCAGCCGGTCCCGGCGGCGGTCGGCGTCGACCACCATGGTCCGGAACTTCAGGATGGTGAACGGCTTTCCGTCCTTGCCGACGCGCTGCTGCCGGTACAGGGCGGGGCCGCGGTCGCCGAGCCGGATCGCGGCGGCGATGGTGATCAACACCGGCGCCAGCACGGTCAGCAGCAGCAGCGCGCCGATCTTGTCGACGATCTCCTTGACCACGCGGCGGGCGCCGGTGAAGGTCGGCGAACTCACGCGGAGCAGCGGCAGGCCGAGCACGCCCGTGATGTGCACGCGGGGACCGGCCACTTCCATCAGCACCGGGGCCACGACCATCTCGGCCGAGGTTCCCTCCAGTTCCCAGGCCAGGCGCTGCAAGCGGAGCGGGGTCCAGTACGGGTCCGGGGTGATCGCGACGACGCGGTAGCCGCCGCGGCGGACGTGGTCGGCGAGCTCGTCGAGCTGGCCGACCACCGGGACACCGTCGATGTTGCCGCACGGTCCGCCGACGCAGACCGCCTCGACTCGCCAGCCGTTGTGCGGCTCACGGCGGGTGCGGGCGATCAGGTCGGTCGCGGTGTCGACGCTGCCGGCGACCAACACCGGGAGCAGGCAGCGGCCGGCGCGGCGACGACGGTGCAGCAGCTGGCGGAGGATGTAGCGCAGCGGGAAGGCGACCACCGCGATCGCCGGCACCACCAGGAAAATCCAGCCGCGCACCCCCGGCAGGCCAAGGCCGAGGCTCACCACCGCCAGCACCACCGCCGCGGCGACGACGGCTTTGCCGAGCCGGCGGAACTCTTCCGCCTCCTGGCCGAGCACCGCCGTGCTCCAGGCCCGACAGGCGGTGAGCGAGGCGAGCACCGTGACGACGGTGGCGATGGCCAGCAGCACCGGCGGGAAGTCGCCGGCCGTGGCCGAGTTCGCGACGAAAGCGCCGAGCAGCGCGACAACCGTGAGGATGGAGCCGAGGTCGCTCGCGATCACCACGCGGCGGTACTTGACCTCCCAGGTGGCGACGGGCCGGACCGGGCGGGTGCCGCTCGACCGATCGCCGGCCAGCAGGTCCTCGAGGGAGCCGCCGTCGCTCGGCCGGTCGTCGGTGCGCTGTTCGGTGATCGGCCGGCACTCGACCAGCTGGCCCTTGAACGGCCGGTCCTCGGTCGCCCGGCCTTCGGTCAGTCGGCCTTCGGTGGATCGGCTCTGGAGCGGCAGGCTGTCGGTCGCGCGGTCCTTGGTCGGCAGGCCCTCGGCCGGTCGGTCGTCGATCGGCCGGGCTTCGGTGAGGTGAGCTTCGGTCAGCCGGCGCAGCGGCACGCCGAGCGGCGCCGGGATGGACACCGCGTCGGCGGCCGCGCCCCGTCTGAGCTGTCTCACCCGAACCCGCATCCCGTCTCCCAAGATCAACTGATTCGGGGCGTGAAGAGCCACCGATGACCCACGGCCGTGCACGAAGGACGAACCGGGGTCGGCGAGGACGATATCCGACTCTCACCCACGACGATTAGGCAGACAGGTTATTCCGTGTGCACCCGAACGGTTCCACCGCCATGACCGAATATCCCCCAGTTGAGTGACACGTAACTCGATAGAGGTGGCGATACGGGAAAGTTACCGCGTTTGTTGAACCATCCGTGACGCCGATCCGTGGGTCCACCCCAGCGCCGCCACCCGGACGTGGCCCGGTCACAACTACGCGAAGAAACGTGACCCCCAGAAAGCACAAAAGGCGCAGAACATCAACGATGTTCCACGCCTAGCTGCTGCACCCCGCTCGCCGGGCGAAGCCCGGCCTCGGGGGGTCTGGGGGGTCGCCCCCCAGAACAAAAAACGAGCGACGAGGCTCGCGCCTTCCGCGAGCACACGCCGCCCATCGCTCGTGGCCAGGGGCGGGGTCGAACCGCCGACCTACCGCTTTTCAGGCGGTCGCTCGTACCAACTGAGCTACCTGGCCAGAGAAGACCGGAAGCCCGATCGAACTCCTGCGACCCAGACGGGACTTGAACCCGCGACCTTCGCCGTGACAGGGCGACGCGCTAACCAACTGCGCCACTGGGCCTTGCTTCTCACACTGTACTACGTGCCCCCAACGGGATTCGAACCCGTGCTACCGCCTTGAAAGGGCGGGGTCCTAGGCCGCTAGACGATGAGGACTCCGTCTTCCGTGGACCTCGCTACGAGGGACCTTGGCATCCGGGCCCTCCAACGGCTGTCCGCTGGAAGCACGAGTAGCATAGAACGGGTCGGGGACAACTTCCAAATCCGGGGCCCCGAAACCCTCTCACCTGCGCTTTCACCGCGCCCGGCAGCCCGCGACGGTCGATCAAGCCCTGTTCAGGGCCCGGTCGAGGCCCCGGACCGGGTCGCAGCAGTTGACGTGGCCTGCGCCACACTCTTGATCAGCCGGCCTGACGGCCGACTTCGACAATTTCGCGGATTCTTCGGTGGCCGCCGGCACGAATTCATGGGACCGGACAAGCGCCGGACAATTCCTCGTCCGCAAGCGACCGAATGGACCAGCCGAGCATCCGGCTGTCGCCTGGGCGCATTTGGCCGAGACCGCCCGGTCTTGTTCTTGGCGATCTCCATCGCGAGTACACCTCACGATGCCGGAGGTGACGATGTCTCGGGTAACGCGGAGTGGAGTAAGACCGACCGTCGGGCGGCGCCCCGAACGCCGTTGGCCCCGACGACCGGTCCCGGTCGATGGACCGCCGGCCTCAGCGGCGGACCGGCGGCACGCCGTCGTCGCCCGGCGAGAGGCCGAGCATGTCCAGCAGCTGGCGACAGTCGTCCACGTCGAGCGCGCCACGGGCCACCGCGAGACGGGCGCGGTGCACCTGGTCGGCCGAGATCTTGGACGGTTCGTCGCTGCGCTGCGCCGGCACGCCGTTGGTCGAGCCTCGCGGCATCGAGTCGTCGTGCTGCCAGAGGAACTTTCGGACTTCAAGGGACCCGCTCATGTGGTGCCTCCCCGACTCAGCTCGTGGCGGCGAGGCTAAGCGAGCCGTGCCGCGCCTTGCAGCCCCCCGGAGAGTGATTCCCCTCAGACGCTGAGTAACCGTGAGTTATGCACCGGACCGAGTACTGATCAACTGTGCCAACGCCTGCATCGATCCAGTCCCTGCTCGCGCCCGAGGTCCGACGACCCGGCGCCGACATTCGATCTTGTTACGGCCCGACGGCCGCCGCCTCGACCGTTGCCCGTTGATGCGGGCTCAAACCCGACGATCGGTCAGTTTCGATGCGGCCGCCGGGCAGCGACCCCTCAGTACTACGTGCGGTGCGGTGGCGGCCGCCCCCACGGACGCTCCCTATAGAGAGGCGGCCGCCGCACCGGCCACCCTCGTCGCCGGCCGCCGGCCGCCCCGGTCCACACAGCAAAGCGGGTCCGAACACCGTCAAAATGGCGCAGTCGCGGCCCCGAACGCGCGATCGGAACGCGGTCGCACCGAGGGTTTACCCCGACCGTTCCCGCATTGCGGAAACAGGGAACACGCCAGGCCGCCATCGGCTACGGCGTATCCCCCACGCACTCGACGATCTTTCGAGCCGCACTCCAGCCGACCGCAAGCCGCCACCAGCCGGCCGGCCACTAGTCCCTCGTCAACTAATACCAATGAAGGCAACTTCGTCGACACTCACCGACGGCGACCAACGCGCTGTTCGGTTCGTCAGGTGGCTGAACACCGTTCAGCGGGCCGACCCGGAAGGTGACATCCCGGCTGCCGATCACCCACGTCCGTGCAGGCCAGGCCGGTCCCACGAACGTCGGAACCGGTTCCAGGACCAATGCCCGCCGTTTGCCGCCGCGCTGCCGACCAATCCAGTTACCGATAGTCGCAGTACCACGCGAAAGCGACGAAGAGTAACGAGTCACGGTTCCGGTCACACTCCGTGCACTCAAGACGGTTTCACAGTTTCACCGTTTCAACGGCCGTACCGCTCGAACGACGTCGAACGCAAGCGCTGTCCGGAGCAGCCACGCTCAGCCGTGCCGCGCAATGATCATCCCGGGTCGGTGCGGGCTACCTGGTTTTCAAGCGAGAAATCAGGGCACGAATCGCAGCGATACCCTCGCACGCGGCAACGAGCCATGTCACAATCGTCTTAGCTGACATACCCCCGGTCAGCGCCTGTGGAGATCCCCTCCGGCCCCCGCGTTCCTCCCCCTGGCGCGGGGGCCTCTCCATGCCCGGCCCTGTGGCGGGGGACACACCTGACACCCGCCCGCAACCGAACCGTTATCCTCTTCGGCGTGCCTCTTCCCTCGCTTGGACGGAAAAAAGACGGTAGACATCGCGAACCGGCCCGTGAGCAGCAGGAAGCCGCTCCGGACCACGAGCTGGAGAACTACCTGGCCGCGCTCGCGCCCGAGGGCGACGTCGAGACCACCGGGTCCGGCCGCCGCTTCGGCAACGCGCAGGTCTACCAGCTGCGCCTGACGCTCACCGCGAACGAGCAGCTCCGCGAGCTCGCCGCCATGCACCAGACCTCCCCGCAGGCGCTGGCCCAGGAGTGGATCACCCAGCGCCTGGCCTGGGAGTCCCAGAACAACCAGCAGAACCACTACTGAGTGGTCCCCGTCGGCCGGCCCACCCCGGCCGACGCCCCCCGGACCCCGCTGACCAGCCTCCCGCGGCCACTCGGCCCAGCTGATCCGCCGGTCCCCCCGCTCCACTGACCAGCCCGGTCCGGCCCACCGGCCGCACCCCGGCCGACCCGGCCCCCGCTGGTCAGTCGCTGGACCTCACGCAAACGACCGCACGGTGTGCCCGGCCGACGGCATGTTCTTGCCCGCCAACCGGCCCCCGGCCCGTCGTCGCTCGCATACGATCAAGATGTGCCGACGCTCCAGCTCCGTAGGAACGACCGGCGTCGGCATCTGGTGGTGTGCGGGGACAATCCGCTGACCTTCCGACTGGTCGACGAGCTGATCAATCGGTACGACGAGGACGTCACCGTCATCCTGCCGTCCAAGCAGGCCAACTACGGTCCGCGGATCGCGCAGCTCAGCCGGGTCAAGGTGATCGAGGCGGCGACGCCGGACACCGCGGCGTTCCAGGCGGCGAAGCTGTCCACGGCCCGGGCGCTGGCCCTGCTCGGCTCGGACGACGCCGGCAACATCCACGCCGCGCTGGAAGCCCAGGACATCAACCCGGACCTTCGACTGGTGCTGCGCCAGTTCAACATGAGCCTGGGCCACCGGGTGCGCACGCTGTTCGCGGACTGCGCGGTGCTGTCGGACGCGGCGATGGCCGCCCCGTCGTTCGTGGCGGCGGCGCTTGGCCGGGAGGGCCCCACGCACATCCGGGTCTCCGGCCGCACCTTGTATGTGGTGCGCCGCGACGAGGTGGACGCGTCGCGGATCATCTGCGGCCTGGCCGACACGACCGACCAGACCAACGCCGACCTGCTGCCGGTGGACGAGCACGACAGCGATCTGGTGCTGGCCTTCACCAACGGACCGGACGTCGAGAAGACGGTGCGCCGGCGGCGCGGGCGGCTGCTGGCGGCGGTCCGCCGCAACTTCGGGTCGGTGTTCAACCGCAAGGTCGGGGTGGCGGCGCTGTCGCTGTTCGTGCTGCTGGCCATCGGCACCACCATGTTCGCCATGTTCGGCGGCTACACCTGGTGGAACGCCGTCTACGAGACCGCGCTGGACGTGGCCGGCGCGGCCCAGCCGCTGGACAGCCTGCCGGTGATCAACAAGATCACCCAGGTGATGGTGACGATCGTCGGCATCTCGATCATCCCGATCATCACCGCGGTGGCGCTGGACGCCGTGGTCAGCGCGCGGCTGGCCGCCGCGGGCGGTCCGCAGGGGCCGTTCCGCGACCACGTCGTCGTGATCGGGCTGGGCCAGGTCGGCGTCCGGGTCATCGCCCAACTGCACGACCTCGGCGTGCCGGTGGTGGGCATCGACCGCAACGAGAGCGCCCGCGGCATCCCGCTGGCCAAGCGGCTGGGCATACCGGTGATCATCGGCGACGCCAGCCGGGACGACACGCTGCGGGCCGCCTACATCGGCACCAGCCGGGCGCTGGTCACGCTGAGCTCGCACGACGTGGTCAACCTGGAGGCGGCGCTGACCGCCAAGGCCATCCGCGACGACCTGCTGGTCGTGCTGCGGCTGTTCGACAACGACTTCGCCCGACTGGTCGAGCGCCGCTTCGACATCAACGTGTCGCGCAGCGTGTCCTTCCTCGCCGCGCCGGCCTTCGCCGCCGCGATGGTGGAACGGCAGGTCATCGGCACCATCCCGGTCGGCCGCCGGGTGCTGCTGATCGCCGAGGTGCCGGTCGGCGACGGCACCGGGCTCAACCGGCTGACCGTGCACGAGGTCGAGCAGCGCTTCGAGGTCCGGGTGATCGGCCTGCAGCGGCGTACCGAGCAGCGGCTGGACTGGCAGCCCTCGCCCGACCACCAGCTGGTGCCGCGGGACCGGCTGATGGTGGTGGCCACCCGCAGCGGGCTGGGCCAGATCCTGGCCGGGAGCATCTCGGCCGGCCAGTAGGACGGTCCCCTTCGCGGCCAATACTTGATCGAATCGAGAGCGTTCTCCGGCGCACCCGGCGGTACCGTTCAAGGACCCCATCGACAAGATCACCCTGTTGTGTGATGCGTATCACGTTTGCGTCGGTCAACGTGGGTAGTACCTGCGGCGTCGATTGGGGTGCAGGGATACAGAGGGGCTTTCGGGGGAAGGGGCGGCCGTGCGTCGGACCGTTGGAGGAACTCGCTGGGTGTTGACGTTAGGCGTGTTCGCCACCGTCCTCGGCCTGACCGCGTGCGGCTCGACCGCCGCACCGGAGACGAAGACGACGCCGACCGAGCAGAAGGTGTCGCCGGCCGCGGTGTCCAAGCCGGCCAAGGTCACCCAGATTCCCGGTGACACCGCGCAGAACGTCTCGCCGGCCGACCCGGTGCAGGTCGTGGTGGCCGACGGCGGGATCACCGAGGTGCACCTGGTCAACGACCAGGGCCGCGAGGTGAACGGCCTGGTGTCGCCGGACAAGCACAGCTGGACGGCGACCGAGTCGCTCGGCTACGACCGCGGCTACACCTGGTCCGGCTCGGCGCTCGGCGCCGACGGCAAGAAGGTGGCGCTGGCCGGCAGCTTCCACACGCTGCGGCCGGGCCGGACGATCAGCGCGTCGATCAACGTGGCCGACGGCGCCACCGTCGGCGTCGGCGAGCCGATCGTGCTGAACTTCAGCTCGCCGGTGCAGGACAAGGCGGCCGTCGAGCGGGCGCTGACCGTACAGACCTCGAACCAGACCACCGGCGGCTCGTGGGCCTGGCTGGACGACGAGACCGTGCACTACCGCACCAAGGACTACTGGCCGGCCAACACCAAGGTCACGCTGCTGGCCAAGCTGTACGGCACCCCGTTCGGCAACGGCGCGTACGGCGCCGAGGACATGTCGGTGTCCTTCACCGTCGGCCGCAGCCTGATCATCCGTGGCAACACCCAGACCCACCGCCTCCAGGTCTTCCAGGACGGCAAGCAGATCGCCGACTACCCGGCCAGCTACGGCCTGGACTCCGACCCGGGCCGCGTCACCAACAGCGGCACGCACCTGGTGATGTCCAAGAGCGCCACCTTCGCCATGACCAACCCGAAGTACCACTACGAGAACGTGGTGGTGCCGTGGGCGGTGCGGATCTCCAACAACGGCGAGTTCATGCACGGCTACGCGCCCAGCATCTGGGCCCAGGGCAACACCAACGTCTCGCACGGCTGCGCCAACCTGGCCCCGGACAACGCCAAGGCCGTCTACGACGAGGTGCTCCCTGGCGACCCGGTGGAGATCACCGGCTCGACCCAGCAGCTCGGCCCGAAGGACGGCGACTACTACGACTGGGCGGTCGGCTGGGACCAGTGGCTGGCCAAGTCCGCCCTGCACGGCTGATCTCCGACCGACCGCGCCGCCCCGAAGCCACGGCTCCGGGGCGGCGCTTTTTTCTGGGCACATGCGGTCCGGGGTGCCGCAGAAAGGCAAGTCCGCGCCGCATGTGACTTTTGGTGGGGAGGCTGGGGCGCGTCGGGGCGTTGCGATCGGTGGGCTATGTCACTCCCGCCGATCAGGGCAGTTCAGCCGCGCCGTGCGCCAGCCGTTGCGTCAACTTCGCTGTCATCGACGATCGCGCCGGTTACCGTCTGTCTGCCAATCAGAGGGGCGAGGATGACCGATTCGGAGCAGATGGCGGAGCTGCTGGCGCGCAACGCCGCGATGTTGGACTCGATGAGCCAGCTGCTGGCCAGCGCGCGGGGGCAGCTGGCCGACGCGCAGCGGCTCAACCGCGATCTGCGGGACCGCACCGGCCTGGCCCAGTCGCCGGACCGGATGGTGACGGTCGTCGTCGACGGCGTGGGCGGACTGCGCCAGCTCTCGTTCGACCGCGACGCGTTCGAGCACCACACGCCGGCCAGCCTGGCCGATGCGGTGACGGCGGCGGTCCGGGAGGCGATGGGGCAGGCGGCCGAGGAGGACGTCGTCGAGCCGCCGATCCTGGAGTCGGCCCTGCCGCCCGAGCTGGACGAGCCGCCGGTCGCCGAGGTCGTGCCGGACGAGATCCCGGTGGACCTGTCTGTCGGCTCGCCCGAGCCACTACCCGAGCCGGCACCGGAGCCGACGCCGGAACCAGCGCTCGAACCGGAGCCGGTGCCGATCCCGGTGGCGATCCAGGATCCGACGCCGCCGGCCGCCGGCCAGGCCTCCGACAACGGCAGCCAGATCGAGCACGTGGTGAGCGCGCTGAGCAAGCTCCCGTCCTACACCGGCGTGGTGACCCGGGTGCTGGGCGTGCGCGATCCCGAGCGGGCGGCGGCCATCGCGGCCGAGTACCAGCTCGGCGACACCATCGTGGAGCGGACCTTCCTGAGCACCTCGGCCAATCCGGCGTACACCGGTGACGGCCTGGTCCGCTACACCATCGACGCCCGTGCCGGCGGCAAGCTGATCGGGGCCATCTCCGAGGACGGCGAGCAGTTCGGCGAGGTCGTCTTCGGGCCGGGCGCGGCCTTCCGGGTCACCGGGAAGCGGTACTACCCGAGCATCAAGGGCTGGGACATCGCGCTGGAGGAACTGGGCTGACATGGCGATGAGCGAGTGGGAGTGGGCCGCCGGCACCGGCCAGGAGCACATCGACCGGATCACCCGGTTCCACCTGGACAGCCTGGCCGTGCCGGTCGAGCAGCGGCTGCGGCCGTCCGACCCGGGCCGGCACGACTTCCCGATCGGCCTCGACGAGAACGGTCGCAAGTTCCCGGTGCCGGCGCCGGCGCTGACCTGGGCCGACCGGGTGCTGGGCTGCGTGCTGGCCGGCGCGGTCGGGGACGCGCTTGGCGCGCCGATCGAGTTCCTGCCGATCGACATGATCCGCCGCCAGCACGGCGAGCAGGGCGTGACCGGCTTCGGGCCGGGCGGCCCGGACGGCGCGATCACCGACGACACCCAGATGACGCTGTTCACGCTGGAGGGCCTGGTCCGGGCGCATGTGCGGGACCGCGTGTCGACCTCGGGCGACCCGGTGCCGATCGTGCAGCACGCGCTCCAGCGCTGGCTGCACACCCAGGGCTTCGACTGGGCGCAGGCCGGCGGGCCGTTCGCCGAGGGCCGGTCGCAGCCCGACGGTTGGCTGATCACCGAACGGGCGCTGTTCGCCCGCCGGTCGCCGGGCAACACGTGCGTGACGGCGCTGCGGGTGTTCGCCGCCGGCAATCCGGCCGGCTCGATGGGCAATCCGCTCAACGACTCGAAGGGCTGCGGCGGCGTGATGCGGGCCGCGCCGGTGGCGCTGTGGTCGAGCGATCCCGAGGTGGTCTTCGCGCTCGGGGCCGCCACCGCCGCGCTGACGCACGGCCATCCCAGCGGCTACCTGTCGGCGGCGTCGCTGGCGTTCCTGGTGCACGGCCTGCTCCGGGGCACGTCGCTGCCGGACTGCATCGCCGCGCTGACACCCGTGCTGACCAGGTGGCCGGGGCACGAGGAGCAGCTGGCCCGGCTGACCACCGCCGTGCGGCTGGCCGACGAGGGGCCGGTCAGCGCCGAGCGGATGTCCGACGAGCTGGGCGGCGGCTGGGTCGGCGAGGAAGCGCTGGCCATCGCCGTCTACGCGATGCTGGTGACCGACGAGTTGCCGGCAGCGCTGCGGATCTCGGTCAACCACTCCGGCGACAGCGACTCCACCGGGTCGGTCTGCGGCAACCTGGCCGGCGCGTGGCACGGCGTGGCCGCGATCCCGGCCGACTGGCTGGAGCGGCTGGAGCTGCGCGCGGCGATCACCGCGCTGACCGGCGACGCGCTGGCCGAGTTCGGGCCGAACCCGCCGACCGACGACGCCTGGCTGCAGCGCTATCCGGGCTGGTAGCTAAAAGCGGTCCGACCCGGCGCGACGATCGCACCGGGTCGGACTGACTCGATATCGGTCAACCGGACCTTTATCGGTCTTCGAGCACATGGCCGTGCTCAGCCGATCGCGTCGAGCAGCGCCTGGCGCTGCCGGTCGCCGAGGCCGGCGGCGCGACGGTCGGCGTCGATGCCGGTCTCCTCGAGCAGCTTGGCGACCTTGACGG
>DATJJB010000424.1:0-15916 GCA_035492655.1 Kutzneria sp.
ACCGGGCCCCGCGACACCCGCCGCACGAGGGCCAGCCGCCCCTCGGCCGCCGGGTCGGTGTCCAGCCGCTGCATCTCGCCGGTGAACCGGCGGGCCTCCTCGGCGGCGAAGCGGAACGTGGAGATGGCCCGGTTGACCTCGCCGTCGGCCCACTTCAGCGGCTTGCCGTTCTCGGCGGTGATCACCTCCGCGATCTCCTCGCGCCGGGCCGCCAGCTGCTCCGACACGTGCATGAGCGCCCCGGCCCGCAGGTGGGCGGGGGACGAGCGGAACTTGACGGCCACGTCGGCGGCGGCCTGCACGGCCCGCTCCACCTGATCGGGGCCGGGCACGGCGACGGAGGCGACCTCGGTGCCGTCGTACGGGTGGCGTACCAGCAGCTCGGTCGCGCCCTGCTCGGCGTGGCCGGCGATCCAGCTCGGGCGGGGCTTGGCCTCGATCGCGTCTTCCATGACCACACGATATGACCACCACGGCCCGTCCCGCCGGTGGCCATCAGGTACAACGACCCAGGTCAGGTAGGACAAAGTGTCCTGTGCAGGTCGGGGACCGCCGCCGAGTGCTCTCTGTACATCTTGTTGTGCTCTTCTGCACGCTGCGTGACGAAGCGGGGATCCCGCTCGACCTGTTCGGCCATCCAGATCAGATAGCCCGGCAGGTTGTCGGCCACGCCCCGCCGGGTGGCCGGCGAAGCGTCGTAGGCGTCGCAGAACAGGGCCGCGGCACGCAGCTGCACGTCGAGCGGCCGGTCCAGGTCCATCAGGGCGAACCGGTACACGCCGTAGGCCACGTCGTACCAGCGCGGGGCCGGCCGGGCCCAGTCGAAGTCGATCATCCCGATCGCGGTGTCGCCGTCGAAGACCAGGTTGTACTGGGCGAAGTCGCCGTGGCAGAGCACCTCGGCCGGCTCGATGGCCGGGCACTGCCAGCCGTCCGCGCCGGCCACGAAGCCGACCGTGGCGTCGTGATAGCGCCGCAGCAGCCGGGCCGCGCTGACCACCGCCTCGTCGGTCATCGGGAAGTGGTGACCAACTTCACCTGAGACGTAGGACAGCACCTCGCGACCCTCGGCGTCGAAGCCGAACGGCACCGGCGCGCCGCCGAAGCCGGCCTCGGAAACGTGGCGCAGCAAGGCATGCACGCGCGCCGACCAGGGCCCGGCCGGCCGGTGCACGCGACCGTCGATCAACCACACCGTGTTCAGACCGCCGCGCAGCTCCACCCGGTGCACGCTAGCCACGGCCGGAACTGGGAAGATAGCGAATATCCCCGCTACCAGGAGGTCCGCTGATCGTGAGCCGACCCGTGCTCGTCGTCGACTTCGGCGCGCAGTACGCCCAGCTGATCGCGCGCCGGGTGCGCGAGGCGCAGGTGTACTCCGAGGTCGTTCCGCACACCGCGACCGTCGCCGAACTCGTGGCCAAGAACCCGGTGGCCATCGTGCTGTCCGGCGGCCCGTCCAGCGTGTACGCCGACAACGCGCCGCAGGTGGACCCGGCCCTGTTCGAGCAGGGCATCCCGGTCTTCGGCATCTGCTACGGCTTCCAGGCGATGGCCCAGGCCCTCGGCGGCGTGGTCGCGCACACGGGCGCCCGTGAGTACGGCCGCACCGAGCTGGCGGCCGACGGCGGCGTGCTGCACGAGGACCTGCCGGCCCGCCACCCGGTGTGGATGAGCCACGGCGACAGCGTCACCAAGGCCCCGGAGGGCTTCACGGTGACGGCCAGCAGCGAGGGCGCGCCGGTGGCCGGCTTCGAGAGCGTGGCCAAGCGCTTCGCCGGCGTGCAGTACCACCCGGAGGTCGGGCATTCCCCGCACGGCCAGGAGGTGCTGCGCCGTTTCCTGCACGACATCGCGGGTATCCGTCCGCAGTGGACAACCGCGTCCATTGTGGACGAGCAGGTCACCCGGATCCGTGAGCAGGTCGGCGAGGGTCGGGCCATCTGCGGCCTGTCCGGCGGCGTGGACTCGGCGATGGCGGCGGCGCTGGTGCAGCGGGCCATCGGCGATCGGCTGACCTGTGTGTTCGTCGACCACGGTCTGCTGCGGGCCGGCGAGCGCACACAGGTGGAGCGGGACTTCGTCGCGGCAACCGGGGTCAACCTGGTCACCGTGGACGCGCGCGAGCGGTTCCTGTCGGCGCTGGCCGGTGTCAGCGACCCGGAGCAGAAGCGCAAGATCATCGGCCGCGAGTTCATCCGGGTCTTCGAACAGGCCGCGCAGGACCTGCAGGACAAGGAGCAGTACGACTTCCTGGTGCAGGGCACGCTCTACCCGGACGTGGTGGAGTCGGGCGGCGGCGCCGGCACAGCCAACATCAAGAGCCACCACAACGTCGGCGGCCTGCCCGAGGACCTCCAGTTCAAGCTGGTGGAGCCGCTGCGGGCGCTGTTCAAGGACGAGGTGCGCCGGGTCGGCCTCGAGCTGGGCCTGCCGGAGACGATCGTGCACCGGCAGCCGTTCCCCGGCCCGGGCCTGGGCATCCGCATCATCGGCGAGGTGACGGCCGAGCGGCTGGAGATCCTGCGCCAGGCCGACGCGATCGCCCGCGAGGAGCTCACCTCGGCCGGCCTGGACCGCGACATCTGGCAGTGCCCGGTGGTGCTGCTGGCCGACGTGCGCAGCGTGGGCGTGCAGGGCGACGGCCGCACCTACGGCCACCCGGTGGTGCTGCGCCCGGTGTCCAGCGAGGACGCCATGACGGCGGACTGGACCCGGCTGCCCTACGACGTGCTGGAGCGGATCTCCACCCGGATCACCAACGAGGTGGCCGAGGTGAACCGGGTCGTGCTCGACGTGACGAGCAAGCCGCCGGGCACCATCGAGTGGGAGTGACCTGATGCAGGGAAGGACGCCTTCACTGCATCCAATGCAGGTAAGGCGTCCTTCCCTGCATCGGGAGGACATGGCGAAGGGCCCCGCCTCGGCAACGGCGGGGCCCTTCGGCTACTTCCGGGCGGATGGTCTGACCGTCCACATGAGAATCAGCAGTCCGACCAGGATGGCCCCGCCGGCGACCAGTCCGGTCACGCCGAACGGCAGGTCGGCCATGGAGCCGTCGGACAGCGCGTAGGCCATGGCGAACAGGCCGCCGATGCCGAACAGCAGGGTCACCAGCCGGGGACCGCCCCGGCGTTCCAGGTCAGCCACGGACGACCTCCACATCTCCGGCGCCGGCGTGCACCTCGAGCTGGAGGGTGCCGACCGCGTTGGGCACGTTGTCCACCTGGTGCAGGCTGATGTCGCGCCAGTTCTGGCTGGTGTTCAGGCAGCGCACGTCGCCGACGTCGGCCGTGCAGGTGACGTCCACGTTCACGTTGGCCGGCACGATCACCCGCGCCTCGCCGGCGTCCACGCTGACCGAGGTTCGCGCCGGCTTCTCCTTGTCGAACTTGAAGTTCGTGAGATCCAGCCGCACGTCGCCGAACGACCGGTTGTAGCTGGCGGCCAGCGTGTCGGTGGGGTTGGCCCGCAGGTCGCCGAAGCCGGCGGCGCCGCCGTTGGGGGCGTTGGTCAGCACCACCGCGGCCACCCCGACCAGCACGGTCGGCACGATCAGGCCACGGCCGCCGCGGACGAACGCGCCGACCACCAGACCGCCGGCCAGCACGCCGGCCACGATGCCCAGAATGTGCGGCAGGCTCAGCCAGCTCGCCCCCAGCGCTGCCTTGAAGATGAGCAGCGCCGCGGCGGTCAGCACGGCCAGGCCCATGGTCACGCCGCCGACGGCCGAGCGCCGTCCGCGCGGCCGCACCATCACGGTCGTGTCGTCGTCATCGGTGGTGGCGACCTGGGTCACCGGTGCGTTCGGGTCGTGCAGGTCCCACAGCAGGGGGGACGCGCCCAGCGGGTCCCACTCGGCCGTGGCGGTGGCACCAGGCGCGTAGCTCGGCGCGGTCATCGATCCCCCTGAGGTCATGGTCGGCGCACCGGGCACACCCAGGTCGGCCCGGTTGCGGTGCAGCAGGAACAGCCCGCCCAGCAGTGCGGCGGCGCTGAGCACGCCGCTGAAGAAGCCGAACTGCCCGTTCCACAGCCAGGTGACGGCCGGAATGCACAGCAGCGCCAGCAGGATGGTCAGGCCACGCGACATCGAGCTGCGGCCCTGGCCGATCATGGCCTCCACGGCCGACGCCTCGTCGTTCTCCTCGGCCAGCGTCAGCCAGCCCAGCAGGTAGAGCAGCACGCCCGCCCCGCCGTACACGGTGGTGACGACCAGTGCCACCCGCACGATCACCGGGTCGATGCCGTAACGCCGCCCGATGCCGGCCGCGACACCGGCCACCATCCGCCCCTGCCGCGGACGCCTCGGGCGGGTGGCCCAGAAGTCCGCGACCAGGGACTCGATGTTGATCCCGGAGTGCTTGGTCGTGTTCACGGTGACGAGCATGCGGCCTGCGCACCACCCGCGACATCCGGGAGCCCCCTGAATCAAACCCCGGGGCTCGTCCCTGATGGCTACCGGTACCGGTGCGTGTGACCATCTTGGGGTGAGTTCGCAGCTGGTCGAGGAAGAGAAGGCGACACCGGAGGTGTACGCCGGTCGCCGGCTGCACCGCAGCGGGTCGCACAAGATCGCCGGCGGCGTCGCCGGCGGTCTGGCCGAGCATCTGAACGTGCCGGTGCTGTGGGTGCGCGCCGCGTTCACGCTGCTGACCGCGATCGGCTACATCGGCCCGCTGGCCTATGTGCTGCTCTGGATGTTCGCCGGGCAGGCGAAGCCGGAGGAGAAGGCGCCCGAGATGGACGCCAAGGAGCGTCAGCAGGGCATCGCGCTGCTGGCACTGGGCGTCGGCCTGTTCATCGTGATCTCGCTGCTCAGCGGCTCGCTGGCCAACTGGTTCATCGTGCCGATCACGGTCGGCATCGGCGGCGCCGCGCTGGTCTGGCGGGAGGCCGACGAGGCGCAGCGGCGCAAGTGGCGGGACGGCGCGAAGACCGGCGTCTCCGGCTTCCTCGGCGGCGGCAGCACCCAGGCCCGGGTGCGGCTGCTGGTCGGCGTGCTGCTGGTGTGCGGCGGCATCGGGCTGTTCCTGTACCAGCAGGTCTCGCCGACGCTGGTGCCGGTGGTGCTGATCGCCATCCTGGCCACGCTGATCGGCGTCGGCGTGATCACCGTGCCCTGGTGGCTGCGCCTGATCCGCGACCTCGACGACGAGCGCAGCGCCCGCATCCGTGACCAGGAACGCGAGGAGATCGCCGCGCACCTGCACGACTCCGTGCTGCAAACGCTTGCGCTGATCCAGAAGCAGGCCGAGAGCCCGCGCGAGGTGATCAAGCTGGCCCGCAGCCAGGAACGGCAGCTGCGGACCTGGCTGTACGGGCCGACCGGCTACGGCCGGGGCCGGGCCACCGCCGCGGAGGCCAACGAGGCCGCCGAGGCGCCGACCAGCTACGGCACGCTGCACGAGGCCATCGCGGTGGCCTGCGGCGAGGTCGAGGACACCTTCGACGTCTCCGTCGAGCAGGTCGTCGTCGGCGACTGCCCGATGGACGTCCGGCTTACCGCGTTGGTGCAGGCGGCCAGGGAGGCGATCGTCAACTCGGCCAAGCACTCCGGCGTCGGCGAGGTCAGCGTGTACGCCGAGATCGAGCCGGACACCGTCACGGTGTTCGTGCGGGACCGCGGCAAGGGCTTCGACCCCGACCAGGTGCCTGAGGACCGGCACGGCCTGGCCGACTCGATCCGGGGCAGAATGGACCGGCACGGCGGCAAGCTCCGACTGCGCACGTCACCGGGGGAAGGCACCGAGGTGCAGCTGGAGATGCCCCGCAAGAAGGAGGCCAAGGCATGACCACGCCGGAGCAGGACCGCAAGCCGGTACGGGTGTTCCTCGTCGACGACCACGCGCTGTTCCGGGCCGGGGTGCGGGCCGAGTTGGCCGCGCACAGCGAGGACGTCGAGGTGGTCGGCGAGGCCGGGTCCGTCGGCGAGGCCGTCGCCGGCATCGAGCACCACCATCCGGACGTCGTGCTGCTGGACGTGCACATGCCCGACGGCGGCGGGGCCGAGGTGCTGCGCCAGGTCCGGCCGGCCAACCCGGCCGTGGTGTTCCTGGCCCTGTCGGTGTCCGACGCCGCCGAGGACGTCATCGCCGTCATCCGCGGCGGGGCACGGGGCTACGTCACCAAGACCATCTCCAGCCAGGAGCTGGCCCGGTCGGTGCGCCGGGTGTCCGAGGGCGACGCGGTGTTCTCGCCGCGGCTGGCCGGCTTCGTGCTGGACGCCTTCTCCGAGCGGCCCGGGGCCGCGCCCATCGCCGACCCCGAGCTGGACCTGCTCACCCCGCGCGAGCGCGAGGTGCTGCGGCTGCTGGCCCGTGGCTACGCGTACAAGGAGATCGCCTCGGAGCTGTTCATCTCGGTGAAGACCGTGGAGACCCACGTCTCCAGCGTGCTGCGCAAGACTCAGCTGTCCAACAGGTACGAGCTGTCCCGCTGGGCCACCGACCGCCGCTTGGTGTGACGGCCGTAGTTCTCCAGCTCCAGCTCGAGTGTGTCGATCACGTGCGCCACGGTGTGCGTGCCCTCCGGCCCGCCGCCGCTGTGCACGCCTTTACGCGGATGCCAGAACACGGCCAGCCCCGCGACGACCGATGACCCGATGACCACTGCCCACAACATGCCCACGCTCCCCGAATCCGTCCCACCATCCCAGCCAACGGATCCGGGGAGCGCCTGGTTCAAACGGTCTCGGGCTCGAGTTCCTTGATCGGCGCCGAGGTGACAACTGTGGCCTTGCGCTTGGTCAGGCCCACGCCGACCAGCACGATCACCATGCCCAGCCCCTCGCGTACGGTCAGTGCCTCGTGCAGGAAGACCACGCCGAGCAGCACCGAGACCACCGGCAGCAGGTAGGCGACCATCGAAGCGGCGGTCGGGCCCTCCTTGGCGATCTGCGCGTGCTGGATCAGGAACGCGAAGCCGGTGCCGAAGACACCGAGCACGACCACCGCGAGCAGCGCCGGCACGTCCCAGCGGATCGGCTGGAGTCCGTCGAAGGGCAGCACCAGGGCGGCCATCACGGTGGCGGCGAGCATCTGCGCGGCGGCCAGCCCGCCGGGGGCGACGCCCTTGTTGGCCAGGAACCGGCCGGCGTAGACCACGCCGACGCCGTAGCTGGCCGCGGCGACCAGGCAGATCGCCGCGCCGCCCAGGTTGATGCCGGTGGCCTGCCACGGCGAGAAGATCAGCAGCACGCCGGCGAAGCCGACCACCAGGCCGAGGATCGTGTTGAGGCTGATCCGCCGCACCCCGCCGAACAACAGCGTGCACGGCACCGCCCACAGCGGCGTGGTCGAGTTGATGACGCCGGTCAGCCCCGAGTCGACGGTCTGCTCACCGATGGCGAACAGCGTGAACGGCAGCACGTTGGCGAAGAACACGTAGATCACGAGATGGGCCCACATCCGGCCACCCCGAGGCAGCGCGGTGCGGCGGATCAGGGCGATCGCGCCGAGCACGAGCGCGCCGAGGGCGACGCGGGCGAACACCATCTGGCCGGGTGACAGGGCGTCCAGGCCGAGCTTGATCCACAGGAAGCTCGAGCCCCAGATCAGGGCGAGCGATAACAGGCGGAAGAGGCTTGCCGGAGTCGTCACGAGAGCAAGCTTGCGGGAGGCGAAGCATCAGGACAAGTGAAATAAACTTCAGAACGTTTAAGGCGCGCTGTAAGGTTGGCCCATGCTCGACGTGCGCAGGATGCAGGTGCTGCGGGCCGTGGTGACCAGCGGGTCCATCACCGCGGCCGCGACCAACCTCGGCTACACGCCGTCCGCGATCAGCCAGCAGATCTCCGTGCTGGAACGCGAGGCCGGCCTGCCGCTGCTGGAGAAGGTCGGCCGGGGCGTGCGGCCGACCGCGGCCGGCAAGCTGCTCACCGACCACGCCGGCACCATCGCCGAGAACCTGGCCGAGGCCGAGCGGGCGCTGGCCGATCTGCGCGCCGGCCGCACCGGCCGGCTACGGGTGCGCTACTTCTACACCGCGGGCGCGGCCCTGGTGCCGCAAGCGGTCGCCGAGTTCCGCAAGCTGCATCCGGACGTGCAGCTGGACCTGGCCAACGTGGAGCCACAGGACCCGATCCACGAGGCCGCGGCCGGCCGTGCCGATGTGTCCATTGTGGTCGTCACCGAGGATAAACTGCCGCAGCTGAGCGGAATCCAGCTGGTGCATCTGCTCGACGACCCGTACTCGGCCGTGCTGCCCGAGCGGCATCCGTTGGCCGACAAGGACGTTCTCGACCTGGCCGACCTGGCCGGCGAGCCGTGGGTGGACAACGAGTACTACTCGGAGAGCTGGACCTGCCGGCAGATCCTGTTGGACGCCTGCGCCTGCGCCGGCTTCAGTCCGAGCTTCGCCTTGCAGTGCAACGACTATCAGACCGCGCAGGGCTTCGTGGCGGCTGGCCTCGGCGTCAGCATGGTGCCGCGGCTGGGGCTGGGCACCGTGGTGCCGGGCTCGGTGGTCCGGCCGGTCCGCAAGCCCGAGCCGGTCCGGCGCATCTACGCCGCCGTGCCCGAGTTCACCGCCGACCAGCCGGCCACCGCCAGCCTCCTGCGCTGCCTGAAAACTGCGGCAGCCCAGCACATGGCCCAGTACGCCGACCGCTAGTTCGGCAGCGGCTGCTTGCTCTGGCTGTCGATGAGCAGCGTGCCGTCCTGCTGCACCAGCGTGAAGACGTCGGCTTCCTTGCTGGTGGAGCCGTCCTTGTTCTTGTACGTGATCACCGCGCCGACCTGGTTCTTGCCCACCGCCTGCACCTTGGTGGCCTTCACCTCGTCGACGGAGTCCCAGTACTGCTTGTAGCCGTCGGGGCCGCCGGAGGTCTGCTGCATGTTCGGCGTGAGGTGCTGGAACGCCTCGGCCGAGTTGTCCGGCAGCAGCTGGTAGTAACCCTGCACGGCCTTCACCAGATCCGAGGCCGACGGACCGCTCGACGTGGTCGTGGTGGTCGTCGTCGTGGTGGTCGTGGTGGTGGTCGACTTCTGCGTCGTGGTCGGCGCGGTGGACAGCTGCGTCGGCTGGGTGTCCGTGGTCTCGGTGGCCGCCGGGGGCGGGTTCTGGCCGTTCGTGTCGGCCCGGCTGCCACCCCCGGCGAGGGCGTTGGCCACCAGGATGCCGACGACCGCCGCCGCGACGACGGCCAGCGCGGCCAGCACGATCGGGCGCTTGCTGGCTTTGCGGGGCGCGGGCGGCATGGACTGCTCACCCGGTCTGAGACCGGGCGGCCGGGTGTTCGGGCCGGAGCCGGTCATGGTGCCCATCGGGCCGCCGGCGACCCGGGTGGGCTGCGGCCGGTCGAACGGGCGGGCGTCAAGGCGGGTCGGGCCGGGGCCCATCGGCGCGGCGCCCATCGGGACGGCGCCGACCGGCGGCGCGATCTGCCGGGTGGTGCCCGGCGCCGGCGGCGGGTTGACCCGCCACGTCGGCGCGCCCGGCGAGGCCAGCAGCGCGTTGGGCACCGGACGGCCGTTGGCCACCGCGGACAGGCCCTCGTGGGCCTGCCGCATGGTCGGACGTTCCTTGGGGTCGGCGGCCAGCAGGCGCATCAGCAGCGCGTGCAGCGGGCCGGCCTGCCGCGGCGGGTTGACCACGCCGGCGGCGACCAGGTGCAGCAGGGCGAGCGTGTTCTCGTTCAGACCGAACGGCGGCTCACCCTCGACCGCGGCGTACACCGTGGAGCCGAGCGAGAACACGTCCGACGGCGGCCCGGGGTCGTAGCCCTTGGCCACCTCGGGCGCGAGGTAGGCGGGAGTGCCGGCGAGCATGCCGGTGGCCGTCACGGTGACGTCGCCGGTGGCCCGGGAGATACCGAAGTCGGTGATCTTCACCGTGCCGTCGTTGCCGATCAGGATGTTGCCCGGCTTGATGTCCCGGTGCACGATGCCGGCGGCGTGCGCGGCGTCCAGCGCCATCGCCGCCTGGGCCAGCACACGGGCCGCCTCCTGGGGCGGCATGGTGCCCCGCTCGGCCAGGACCGCCGACAGGCTCCTGGACGGCAGGTACTCCATGATCAGCCAGGGATTGCCGTCCTCTTCGGCCACGTCGTACACCGCGATGGCGTGCGGGTGCTGCAGCCGCGCGGCGATCCGGCCCTCGCGCATCGCCCGCTGCTTGGCCTCGTGCGACTCGGCCGCGCTCATGCTGCTGTTGAGCAGCAGCTGCTTGACCGCGACCGTGCGGTGCAGCCGCTCGTCACGTGCGGTCCACACCACGCCCATCGCGCCGCTGCCGATTCGGTTGGTCAACCGGTACCGGCCAGCGACCAGACGACCGTCGTCAGTCACGGGTGCAGTCTCTCCTCGGTGCGCTGGTCGGCGGCTGGCGTGCGCGGCCCGCCGTCCATCCGGCAGGACAGGTACCCAGATTAGGGGGTCACCCTGTCAGTCCCCGGTCAATCCGACCGTGCGCTGTGACACGCCACTCAACTCGTCAGCCAGTATTCCACGGCTGCCGCGACGGCCACCTGTGTGGAGGAACTCCGCCGGTCAGCCGAGCAGACCCGTGATCGGGTTGAGCAGGCCGTTCAGCAGACCCGTGTCCTGCGTGGTGGTGCTGGCCGGCGGCGTGCTGTTGTTGTGGCTGCCGCCGGTGGCCGCGTTGTTGCTCGACGAGGTGGGCGGCGGGTTGTTCGGCGTCTGCGACGGCGACGTGGTGCTCGGCGGCGTCTGGTCGGTCGACGTGCTCGACGGCGGGTTGCTCGTCGTGGTGGGCGGCGTCGTCGAGGACGAGTTCGCGTTCTGCTGGGCCTGCTGGCTGGCCGTCACGTACGGGGCGACGCGCGGCTTGGACGCGTGCTTGTCGGTCGACGTGCCGGCGGTGCCGTTGTCCGGGGTGACCTGCTCGGTGCCACGCGGCGCCAGCGGGGCGTCGAGCGCCTGGCCGTGCGGGCGGCCGCCGCCGTCGACCACCGTCAGCGGCACACCGCTGCCGTTGGCGGCGTTCTGGTTGTTGTCCGCCTGCTGCACGTGGACGATGCTCGCGGCCACGGCGCCGCACAGGGCGGCCACACCGGCGGCCGCGGCGGCGATCTTCGGGGCCTGCTTGCGGCGCTGCTCGCGGGGCAGCTTGCCCTCGCGGCGCAGCAGCTCGCGGATGTAGATCTCCCGGCTGGGGGTGTCGTCACAGCTGGGCGTCCGCACGGTGGGGGCCTCGGCCGCGGCGCGCTCGGCGGCCGCACGCTCGGCGTCCATCTTGGCCACGTCGATCGGCGCGAGCAGCGTCTGCTCCTCCGGCGCGTGCGGGTTATCCAGCACCGGCATCGGGAACTGGTCCGTGTCCGCGTTCACCCCGACGAACGGCCGCACGTCCTCGGCCCGCTCCTCGACGTAGTCGTAGGCCTCGGAATAACCGGTGGCCGGGTACGCCTCGTCGGAGTAGTACTCGTCCTGCACCGCCGGGATGACGTCCGTGGTCTCGCAGGGGGAGGGCTCCTCCCAGGCCTGCATCGCCGGGAACTGCTCGCCGCGGTGGCGAGCGAGGAGCTCGGAAACGGGGATCTGCCGGGTGGCCGTGGTCGTGCCCACCCGTGATGAGTCCTCGTACACCGTCGCGTCACCTCTCCGTTGGATCACTGACCGTGGTTTTGATACCGGATCAGAGGTGAGGCGTCACCAGTTTGGGTTAGAAGGTGCGCAGATTTGAGCTACTTAGTGCAGTCTTGATCGGCCGAATGGCCCAACGGTGTGCCGGCGGTTGCTGTTTCGATGCCCAGCTGTGACCTCCGGCGTGAAACGCCGGGAACACCCGGGCGTACGCCGACGCCGGAAGTGGATCACTCGGCCGGTCCGGCGGCCGCCGTTCGTCGCAACCGGAGCGGTCCGGTCACCCGCGCTGGGCCGACAGCACCTGGGCGTTGACGATCTTGGGCTGGCTGCCGCCGTCCACCTTGAGCAGCTGCTCCACGTGCAACCAGCTGCCGTCGGACTGCTGGATCCCGATCACGCCGAGCACCGTGTTGTCGGTCATCGCCTCGACTCGCTCCGGCCGCACGGCCCGCACCGTCGACCAGGACCGGATGAATCCGGTCGGATCCAGCTCGGCCAGCGAGCCGCCGATCATGGCCAGCGCGTCCCGCGGGTTCTGCGCCACTGTGTTGTAGAAGTCCCGCACCACGTCCACCGGGTCCGCCGGTGCGGCGGCCGTCAGCGCCCGCGGGCCGGGGTTGGCCGCGGCGGCCGGCGGGCCGGCCGTGGTGGACGGGCCAGTGGTCGTCGGGGCGGCGCTGAGCGGCTCGGCCTCGGTCGTCTTACCGGCCAGCTCGGTGGCCAGCACGTCCGGCCGCAGCGCGTCGGCTCCGGTCAGCGCCTGCGGCTGCGGCGACGCCACCACGGCGGCCTTGGCCGGCCGTGGGTCGCTGGTGATCATGGACGCCGCGGCCACGGTGCCGGCCAGGGTGATCGCCCCGACCAGCACGCCCAACACCTTCAGCGCCGGGCTGGTGCGTGGGTCGCTGTCGTCCGGCAGGCCCTTGCCGCCCAGCAGATCGCCGAGCAGGCCGTCGGTGGCCGCCTCCTCCGACGTCGGGATGCGCACGGAGCCCGGCTGCCGCCGGATCAGGTCGGCCACGCTGACCGAACCGCCACGACTGTGCCGCCTGCCGCCAGCAGGACGCTCCACGGGCGTTCTCCTCGCCAGTGTCGTTCAACAGATGGGTACCGGTGCACTCGTACCGGGGTCGACCCGGTCCGGGCCAGTTCTGGCGCAGAGTTCACCGCTTCGAGGTCGCCCTGGCTAGACACCTTCACTCGAAGGAATGAATCCCGGTGCAGAGGTTTTCAGACAGTCACTTCGAGACCGGGGTGTCCTGACTGATCAGCGGCAACGTGCCCGGCGTGAAGGCCAGCACGTGCTGCTCGGTCGTCGTGCTGCCGTCCTTGCGGGTGACCAGCACCGTGTTGATGGTGATGCCCTTGCCCGGGTCGATCGTGATGCCCTGCACCTGCACCGAGGCCACGTCCTGGTAGCGCTGCTGCAACGCCGCCTCGCCGTTGGCCTTGAGCGCCCCGGAGGTCAGCTGGTACGCCTCGCCGACGTTGGACGCCACCGCGGCGAAGAAGTGCTGCGTCTGCTGCGCCACCTTGCCCGGGTCCACCACCGGGCTGCCCGGGCCCGTGACCGTCGTGATGGTCGGCTTCGCGGTGTGCGTCGTCGTGCCGCCGCCGGTGCCGCCCGTGCCGCCTGAGGACGAGCCGTCGGTCGACAGCGTCCGGGCCGCGTCGGTCTTGGCCACCGCGCTCGGCGCCCCCGGCGGCAGCAGCCTGACCGCCTCCGTGGTCGTCGGCAGCGGCACCTGCTGCGGATAGCCCGGGAACGACTCGATCTGCGTGCGCATCCGTGACGGGCCGACGAACAGCGCGCCGACCACGAGCAGCGCGGCCAGCGCCGCCACCGAGGAACCCACGGAGAACCACGCCGCCCGGCGCCAGGTGCGCGGCGGCGTCACCGAGGCCGGCACCGTGCCGATGTCGAACTTGCGCAGCCCCACCGGATCGGTGTCCAGCAGTGGGTCGATGTCGATCGGCGGCACGGCGGGCAGCGGCACGGTCGGTTCGTCGGACGGGCGGACCAGGATCGGCCGGGCGTGCGCGGCCCGCAGGCCCCGGCGGGTCGGCGGCGGCGCACCGGGGCCGGATGATGCCCGCCGATGCCTGCCGTGATCCGCCGGTGCCGCCTCGCTGCTCATACTTCCAAGACCCTCCCGGGCGTCCTCGCTGACGCGGAAGTCCGAGCTGGACCGCTCCAGTGGGGCATCACCCGTCAGAAGACCTCAGGGTAGGGCGTGAAACCGCGGCCGGAGCCGCCGGTCCCACTGCCGTGCCGGGTTACACCCGGTCGAGTGAGCTGAGGACAACTACGAGTTGCTGCCGCTGTTCAGCTGCTTGCGCGCGTCCTGCAGCCCGCGCAGCGCCGTGCCGCCCGCGCCCACCGCGACGACGATCGCGATGATCTCCAGGAACAGGCCGCCGCTGGCGATCAGCAGCGCCAGCAGGGCCGCCACCGTGGTGATGCCGGCCTGCGGCCAGCGCGACCGCACCCACTGGGCGATCGACTCGCCGCCCGCCCTGCGACTGGCGGCCGACCCGAGCATGAACAGGTATCCGTCGTAACCCACCGCGGCCACGAGGCTGGCCAGCGCGATGATGACGGCGATGAACTCCATGACCCCAGTGTGCTCGCGCCACGCCGCTCGGGCATCGGTGACATCCCGGAGCTTTCTGGTGCTTGTTGGCGCCGGCGTCGCGGCTCGGCCCCTCGTGACCGGGGCCTCGCGGCACTCTCGGCATGCCGTTTCTTCCGTGTCACCGGCCCAGCGGGCCGCGGCCCATGCGCAGCAGGATCAGCGCGAGGTCCTTGCCCTCCGGGCCGAGGCCCTCGCGGTAGCGGGCCAGGATGTCGAGCTCCCGGTTGTGCACCAGCTTCGTGCCGCCGTTGGCCATCCTGGTCTTGCCGACGATGCCGGACACCTCGGCCCGCCGCTTGACCAGCCGGATGATCTCGGCGTCGAGGTGGTCGATCTCCTCGCGCAGCGAGGGGATGTCCGGGGTGGGCTGGTCGCTGACTGGCGTGCTCACTGCTCTGTCCTCCGTGCTCGGGTCGGAGATCCGGTGGCCCCGGCAGCACAGAAGCCCCGGGTCCGAGGACTCCGGGGCTTCAGTGTGGTCGTTGTCGGCGCTACGCGACCACGGGAGCCGGAGTCCGGTTCCCGTAAAAAAACTCGTAGTGGCGTGCGCACATGCCGGGAGTCTCGCACAGCGGGCCGGGCCCCGTCGACCCGCCGTGACGGAACTGTCGGTGCCGCCGGGTAGCGTTGAGGGCGATGAGCGCTCTGTTCGATCTGCCCACGAATCCCCCGGCGCGGGCGGCCGGTCCCGACGCGTTGCTGGACGGCCTCAACCCGCAGCAGCGTGACGCGGTCGTGCACGCCGGCTCCCCGCTGCTCGTGGTCGCGGGCGCCGGCTCCGGCAAGACCAAGGTGCTGACCAGCCGCATCGCCTATCTGCTGGCGGCGCGCGGTGTGCATCCCGGCGAGATCATGGCCATCACCTTCACCAACAAGGCCGCGGCCGAGATGAAGGAACGGGTCTCCGGCCTGGTCGGCCGGCGGTCCAACGCGATGTGGGTGTCGACCTTCCACTCCATGTGCGTGCGGCTGCTCCGCCGTGAGGCCAAGACGCTGGGCATGTCGTCCAACTTCACCATCTACGACAGCGACGACTCCCGCCGGCTGGTCACCCTGGTCGCGCGCGACCTCGACCTGGACCCCAAGCGCTATCCGGCGCGCACGCTGGCCGTGCACATCTCCAACCTGAAGAACGAGTTGGTGGACGCGGACACGGCCAAGGACCGCGCGGCCAACGACCTTGAGCGCCGGGTCGCCGAGGTCTACGAGTCGTACCAGCAGCGGTTGAAGCTGGCCAACGCCATGGACTTCGACGACCTGATCATGCGCTCGGTCGAGCTGCTGCAGGTGTTCCCGGCGGTGGCCGAGCACTACCGGCGGCGGTTCCGGCACGTGCTGGTCGACGAGTACCAGGACACCAACCACGCCCAGTACACCCTGGTGCGCGAGCTGGTCGGCACCGGCGATGGCGGCGTCGCGCCGGGCGAGCTGTGCGTGGTCGGCGACGCCGACCAGTCCATCTACGCCTTCCGCGGCGCGACCATCCGCAACATCACCGAGTTCGAGCGGGACTACCCGCAGGCCCGCACCATTCTGTTGGAGCAGAACTACCGCTCAACGCAGACCATCCTCAGCGCCGCCAACGCCGTCATCGCGCGCAACCCCAACCGCCGGGACAAGCGGCTGTGGACCGACTCCGGCGAGGGCGAGAAGATCGTCGGCTACGTCGGCGACAACGAGCACGACGAGGCCGGCTTCGTGGCCGGCGAGATCGACCGGCTGGTCGACGCC
>DATJJB010000425.1:0-11240 GCA_035492655.1 Kutzneria sp.
ACTCGCGCACCCTCCGCCGACACTCATTCCGCTGTGGGCGAACGGAATCCGGCCGGGGAACACCGCGTCGTAGCGGGTCGTTGTCGCGCTCCGGAGGAGAAAACATGACGTTGATCGGCCCCACGACACTAGGCGGACGTCCCAGCGGGGACCGGCTCGCCCGGATACGGCAGTCCCCGAACTACCGGGACGGCGCCTTCCAGAACCCGGCGGCTCCCGTCGAACCGGTCCTTTCCGGACAGCACCCGACCGCCCATGTGGACGCACGCCGGCCGGCCGGACCGATCCCGTTGGCACGGCCCGACTTCACCACGCCGGTCGACGGTGTGCGCACCACCTGGCTGGGGCATTCGACCGTCCTGGTGGAACTCGAGGGCGGCACCGTGCTGTTCGATCCGGTGTGGAGCAACCGCGTCTCCCCGAGCGCGTTGGTCGGCCCGAAGCGCCTGCATCCCGTGCCGGTCGGGCTGGCCGGCCTGCCGCCGGTCGACGCCGTGGTGATCTCGCACGACCACTACGACCACCTCGACACCACCACCATCAAGGTGATCGCCGCCCGGTGGCCGAAAACCCGGTTCGTGGTGCCGCTCGGCGTCGGCGCGCACCTGCGACGCTGGCGCGTCCCGGCCAGCCGCATCGACGAGGTGGACTGGACGGAGACGGTGACCGTCGCCGGTCTCACGCTCACCGCCACGGCGGCGCGGCACTTCTCCGGACGGGTCCGTCCAGGCAGCAACGGCACCCTGTGGGCGGGCTGGGTGGTGACCGGCGCGGCGCACCGGGTGTTCTACACCGGCGATTCCGGCTACTTCGACGGCTACCGCGAGATCGGCCGGCAGCACGGCCCGTTCGACGTGACGTTGATCCAGATCGGCGCGTACTCGCACCTCTGGCCGGATGTGCACATGACACCGGAGGAAGCCGTTGCCGCGCACCGAGACCTGCGCGGCGAGCTGCTGATCCCGGTGCACTGGGGCACCTTCGCGCTGGCGGGGCACTCCTGGTCCGAGCCGATCGAACGGCTGCTGGCCGCCGCCTCCGACCTTCGCGTGGCCGTGCCACGCCCGGGCGAGGCCGTCACGGACGCGCCCACCACGGACTCCTGGTGGCGCGAGATCGCGTGAATGCCAAAGTTCGCGGCAACCGCGTAGCGGGACCTACCCTGCCGATTCCGCACCCGACTCGGTCAGGCCGATCGCGGTGGCCGCGAGCAGACGGCTGAGCCTGGGGGCGAAGTCGAAGGCGACATGGCCCCACTGCGGCACTTGCTCGTACAGCCGGGCGAGCGTGGGAGTCGGGTGGGCCACCTGCCAGAAGGTGGCCGCGAACGCGAGCGCGGCCGGCAGCAGGTTGTCGATCTGCGCCTGCGTCATGACGCTGGCCCGGCCGAGCGCCCGCACGATGTCGTCGTGGGCGGCAAAGACATTGAGCTTGTAGCGGCGGGCGCGCTCGATGTCGACGTCGCCCTCCAGACTGAGCGGCACATGCGTGAGCAGGTCGCAGAAAATGGGTAGCGCGGCGAGGGTGTCGCTCAGCACGGCGGCCGTCCCGCTCGGCCCGAGCCCGGTGCGCGTCCCGATCTCGGCCCGGATCGCGTCACGCCACTGCTGCCAGCCGCGCTCGGCCAACTCCAGCAGCAACTCCTCCTTGCTGGCGAAATAGCGCCGCACGCCCGAGGGATGCAGTCCGGCCCGCTCGGTCACGGCGGCCAGTGTGATGTGACGGGCACCGCCGAGCTCGGCGGAAAGGGCTTGCGCCGCAACGAGCAGGTCCTCGGCGCGACGGGCCTTGTCCTCGGCGGATCGGGCTCGCTGCTGCACGCCGGAGACTGTAACGCATGAGGCGTGCGTTAGGCCGGCACGGCGTGCTACGGTCGACTTAACGCAATCGACATGCGTTATCCGACCAGGAGGGCAGTGCCATGAAGGCTGTGCAGGTCAGCGACTATGGCGATCCATCCGTGCTCACCGTCGCCGAGCTGCCGGATCCGACACCGGGCCCGGGTCAGGTCGCCATCGACGTCACCCACGCCGCAGTCGGACTCATCGACGTCTACCTCCGGCAAGGGCTGTACAAGGAGCGCGAGGGGCTGCCGCGACCGCCGTACGTCCCCGGCCTCGAAGTGGCCGGCACTGTGCGGGCGCTGGGCGACGGCGTCACCGGCTTCGCCATCGGCGAGCCGGTGGTGGCACTGTCCGCCGGCGGAGCCGGCGGCTACGCGTCGGTGTACGTCCGGGACCAGGCATACGTGGTGTCCACCAAGGGCTATGACATCGATCCCGGCCTGGCTGTCGCCGTCGTCCCCAACGCGATCATGGCCCACGTCGCACTGACCCGCGCCGCCCGGATGTCCGCCGGTGAGAGCGTCTTGATCCACGGCGCGCTGGGCGGTTTCGCGTCCGCCTTCCCCGGTATGGCGCGACAGCTCGGCGCGTCACGGGTGGTCGGCACCGTCCGGGGCCAGAAGGTCGGCGTGGCCACCGCCCTGCCCTACGACACCGTCGTCGACTCCGCCCAGCTGCCCGACGCTCTCGGCGGCGAGAAGTTCGACGTCATCGTCGACCCGGTCGGCGGCGCCGTCCGCACGCAAAGCCTCGACCTGCTCGCGCCGCTCGGCCGGCTGCTGCTGGTCGGCAACGCCAGCGGCGACTGGAACCACCGGATCGACAGCAACGGGATCTGGTACGGCACCGTCTCCGTCACCGGCTTCAGTGCCGGCGCCTACCTGCCAGCGCACCCTGAGGCCATCCCTCTCGCCGCCGAGGCCGCGCTGACCATGGTCGCCGCCGGCCTCGCCGACACGAAGATCGAGGTGCTCCCCTTCGCGGACGCCGCGACCGCCCACGCGCGACTGGAAAGCCACGCCGTCGACGGCCGTATCGTCCTGACGCCGTAAGGCCGCTAACTCGGCTGCTCCGGCGGGTTCACGAAGGTGTACAGCTCCACGATCACACCGTCCGCACAGCGTGCGATGTCCATGCCGGTCATCGACCGGCTCTGGTCGGCCGGCCCGAAGACGAAGGCCAGATGCCCGAGGTCGTCCAGGGCCGACACCGGGCCACCCGGCCGGAAGACCCAGTCCGGATTGGCCGCGTGCAGCTCGGCCGCCCGGGCGGCGATCGCCGCGCGGCCGTGGACGAGCTCGCCGCCCTCGTGCCACACCACGTCCTCGGCGTAGACCTCGGCGATGGCCGCGGCCCGGCGGTCCGGGTCCGCCTCGTTGAAGACGTCGAGCAGGTTGCGCCGCATCAACTCGGCGACGGTGCTGGTCATGAACCTTCCCCTCCTGAAGTCGGCGGGCGGCCGCGGGATGATGTCCGCCGGGCCACCCGCCGCGGCCGTGGCGGCACGACGAGAGTTTAGGTGACATGTCACGCAATCGCCAAGCGCCGGAACCGGCCCGCGGCTGGCTGGACAGCGACCAGCAGCGGGCCTGGCTGGCCTACATCCGGGTCCAGCTGCGCATGGCCTACGAGATGAACCGCCAGCTGCTCGCCGACAGCGGCCTGTCGCTGCCCGACTTCGACGTGCTGACGGCGCTCGGCGTGGCCGACGGCGAGCGCCTGCCGGTCACCGTGCTCGCCGCCCAGATCGGCTGGGAGCGCAGCCGCGCATCGCACCACGTGCGCCGGATGAGCACCCGCGACCTGGTCAGCTGCGGCCCTTCGACCACCGACAAACGGGTCACCGAGGTGTCCCTGACCGACCACGGCCGGCACGCCCTCGAACAAGCCGCGCCCGGACACGTCGATCTCGTCCGCAACCTCTTCTTCGACGGGCTGCCGCCCGAACTGACGGCCCCGCTCACCGAAGCGCTGGAGACCGTCTACGCCAACATCATCAAGCGGGGCCTGCTCCCGCCGCCGGTCGACTGGCAGCGCGAGCAGGAGTGACCGGCGGCCGCAAAGGTCACATGGGCGGCGGTGTACGCCGCCACGCCATGGGTAACCCGTGCTGTCGCACGACACGGGAGGCCGGCAGATGGAGGGTGACCCGTTCGGCGCGGCGGACAAGCGAGCGTTGCTGTCCCGCCGCTACCGGATCGGCGCGCTGGTGGGCAGCGGGGCCATGGCGGAGGTGTACCGGGCCTACGACCTGAAGCTGGAGCGCCCGGTGGCGATCAAGCGGTTCACCTCGACGTCCAGCGCGATCAACCACAAGCGGTTCGACGACGAGGCCCGGCTGCTGGCCGGTCTCTCCCATCCGGGACTGGTCACCGTCTACGACGCCGGCCAGCACGAAGGCAGCCGATACCTGGTGATGCGGCTGGTCGACGGCCCGACCCTGCACCTGGCGCTGGCCAGGGAGCGGCCGACCGTCGACGAGGTGGTGTCGGTGGCCAACCGGCTGCTGCCCACGCTGGCCTACGTGCACGCCCGCGGCATCGTGCACCGGGACATCAAGCCGTCGAACATCCTGATCGACCTGGACGGCGAGGCCTACCTGGCCGATTTCGGCCTGGCCCGGCTGGTCGACTCGGACAGCATCACCCGTTCCGGGGAGATCGTCGGCACGGCCGCCTACCTCGCGCCGGAGCAGGTGCGCGGCGAGAAGGCGACCCCCGCCTGCGACGTCTACGCGTTCGGCCTGGTGCTGCTGCAATGTCTGACCGGCTACCAGGAGTTCCAGGGCGGGCAGGCGGAAGCCGCGCTGGCCCGGCTGACCCGGGATCCGGTGATCCCGGACTGGCTGCCAGCCGAGTTGGCGGCGCTGCTGGCCGAGATGACCAGCGCCGATCCAGCCCGACGGCCGTCATCGGCGCAGTGCGCGGAGCGGTTCGCCTTACTCGGGAATGCCGAGCCGGCGACGATGCCGCTGCCGCAGCGGCCACGCCGGAGCCGACTGGTCGCCGCAGCCGTCGCGCTCCTCGTGACGGGCGGGGCGCTGGCATTCACGCTCCAGGACACCGACTCCCCCGCGACCACCACCGCCCCGGCCGTCACCACGACCAGTCCGGCACCGAGCACGACACCAGCCACCACCACGGCAACGACGACAGTCACATCGAGCGTCGAGCTGGCCGCCGGCCAAGGCCCTGACCAACGTGATCCCGGCCCTGGTGGCCCCAACCATGTGCCGCCCGGCCAGGCCAAGAAGACCGGCCCGCCAGGACACGGCAAACACGGCTAGGCGAGCACGGCAGCCGTGGCGCACAACGCGGCCCAGCCCGCGGCGAACGCCACTACCTTGACTCGTGCCTTACGGTCCAGCAGGCCGACGACCGCCACGCTGTACGCGGCGGTGGCCGCCCCCAGTACTCGCGCCATCACCGGTGTTGTTCCCATCCGCCACGGCTACCCGTCGCCTCGACGCCGAAACCGGTCACGTGACCTGGACGCCGACGATGCAGGTGTCGTCGTCGGTGTCGGCATTGCTGTGCGTGAGCATGTGGTCGAGCCGCTGCTCAAGGGCCGGCTGTGAGCGTTGCGCGGTTTCGAGGAGCTGGTGCAGCGAATCGTCGAGCTCCTGGCCTTTGCGCTCGATGAGGCCGTCGGTGTAGAGCACGATGACGTCGCCGATTTCCAGCTGGACCTCGGCCTGCTCGTAGTCGGTCTCGGCGCGGGCGCCCAACATCAGGCCGTGGATCATCGGCAGGCTGGTGGCCTGCTGGTCGCGGACCAGCAGCGGCGGCAGGTGCCCGGCGCGGGCCCAGCGCAGGATCCGGGTGCGCGGGTCGTAGAGGGCGCAGACGGCGGTGGCCAGCACGTGGTCGGTGAGGTGGTGCGCGACCTGGTTCAGCCAGGACAACAGCTGCGCCGGCCCGGCGCCGGTGGCGGCCAGTCCGCGCAAAGCGTTGCGCAGCATGACCATGCCGGTGGCGGCGGTGATGCCGTGGCCGGCGATGTCGCCGACGGACAGCAGCACCTGCTTGCTGGGCAACACAACCGCGTCGTACCAGTCGCCGCCGACGAGGTACTCCGATTCGGCCGGCCGGTAGCGCACCGCGATGTGCAGCCCGAAGGCGTCGATCGGGCCCTGGGCGGCCGGCATGATCGCGCGCTGGAGCTGCAACGCGAGCCGGTTGCGCTCGGCGGCCTGCTGTTCGGCCTGGGCCAGCTGGTCCTGGGTCGCCGCCAGCGCCACCTCGGTCCAGTGCTGGGCCGAGATGTCCTGGTACGCCCCGCGCACGGCGACCGGACGGCCGTCCTGACCGAGCACCGGCTCGACGATGACCCGTACGTGCCGGGCCACGCCGTCGCTGCGCAGCAGCCGGAACGCGGCCGAGCCGGAGCGGTGATGGTGGAGCACGGTGCGCAGCAGGCGGCCCACGCCGTCGCTGTCGTCGGGATGCACGTGGTGGGCGAGTTCGCCCAACGGCACCGGCCGGGCCGTCGTGGACAGGCCGTGCAGCTCGAAAACCTCGCTGTGCCAGGTGACTTCGCCGGTGAGCAGGTTCTCCTCGAAGCCGCCGACGCGACCGAGGCGCTGGGCGTGGTGGAGCAGGCTGGCCAGCCGCGCGGCCTGGTCCCGGATCCGCCAGATCAGCAGCACGTGCTGCCCCTGCCGAATGATGCTGACGGCGGCCGTCGAGGTCAGTCTGACCTGGTCCACCAGCGTCGTCAGCACCATCGTGTCGGCACGGAACGGCTCGCCCGTGGCGTAGACGTGCTCGATCTTGTCGAACAGCCCGCCCTCCCCGGCCGCGACCGGATAGGCCTCCAGCAGCAGCGCGCCGACCACGGAGCCGCGGGGCCGGCCGGCCGGGTCCTGGAACGAGCCGTTGGCGTGCTCGACCCGGAAATCGACCAGATCGCCGGCGCTGTCCAGGTGCGCGCCGAGCACCAGCGCGGGATCCATGATGCCGTCGGCCAGGTCGATCAGCTCGGTGGCATCCGGCGCCGGCACGAGCATCGACCCCGCGGGCGCTCCTTCGTCCACTGTGGACGCACACAGCTGGGCCAGCGCCTCGATCTGCCGCTCGATGCGCGCCGGCTGCGGCGGAACCGGCTGGGGCCACCCGACTTCGAGCACGCCGATGATCCGCCCGCCGTTGCCGACCGGGCACACCACCCGGCCGCCGTCCGGGCTGTCCAGCGCCGCCACCGAGGGCAGCGCCGCCGCGCCGAGGTTGCCGAACCACACGATGTCGCGGTCCAGCAAGGCCCGCCGGGCCGGCGTCGCGATACCGGGCGGCACGTGCCGCCACCGATGCGCCTCCGCCGCCGCGATACCGGCATAGCCGGCCAGGGTCAGCGAACCGTCCGCCGCGGCAGCCCAGATCGCCACGACACTGGCGCCCAGCGGCCGCAAGGCATGGACCAGCAATGACTCGGCCACCCGTTGGGCATCGGCTGCCGCCGCGGCGCCGCTTTCAGCCGTCCGCAGCCGTACCGCCGCCTGGTGGTCACCGTCCGCCGGCTGCACGAGCTGGCTGGCAGCCGCGCTGAGCCGGTCGTCAGCGGCCTTGTTGATCACCTGCACGGCCAGTTCGAGCAGCGACTGGCCGGATTCCTCGGCCAGCGCCGCCAACTGGTCGGCCGCCTGCTGCGGCCCACACCGCAACCGCTCGACCAACACGCCCTTGGCCAGCTCGATCAGCGCCCGGCCGTCCGCGGCCGCCTCGGCCCGCTGGATCTCCCGGCGGAGCCGGTCCACAGTGTCGGCCAGCCGGCCGACACCGCCTCCTGCCTCGTCGTTCACCGGCGGATCAGTCCTGCAGCCAGCGGTGGATGCGGGCGATCACGTCGCTGGTGTCCACCGGCTTGGTCACGTAGTCGTTGGCGCCGGAGGCGAGGCTCTTCTCCCCGTCACCGGGCATCGCCTTGGCGGTGACGGTGATGATCGGCAGGTCGGCGTGTTCGGGCATGGCCCGGATCGCGGCGGTGGCCGTGTAGCCGTCCATCTCCGGCATCATCACGTCCATCAGCACCAGCTGCACCTCGGGGTGCGCGGCCAGCGTCTCGATGCCCGAACGGCCGTTGTCCGCGTGCAGCACCCGGAGCCCGTGCAGCTCCAGGATGCTGGTCAGCGCGAACACGTTGCGGGCGTCGTCGTCGACCACCAGCACGGTCCGCCCGGCCAGCTGCTCGTCCAGGCTGTCGTCCGGCACCGCCGCCCGCACCGGCTGCTCGTCGCCGCGCACCAGCGGCAGCACGTCGCCGGGCTGGTCGGCGCTGAGGTGCAGGGCGATCCGCTCGCGCAGCTCGTCCAGGCTGGCGATCAGCTCCAGCGGCCGCGTCGCCGCCTGCGCGGCCACGGTGTGCTCCTGCTCCGGGGACACCAGCCGGGTGCTGTGCGCCAGCACCGGAACGCCGCGCAACCCGGGATCCCCACCGAGGGCCTGCATGAAGCGGATGCCGCCGTTGTCGGGCATGTCCAGCTGGAGCACGACGCAGTGGTACGGCTGGGCGGCCAGCTGCGCGGCCGCCTCCTCCGGACCGATGGCCGTCGTGACCTCGACCGGGGCCTCCTGGCTCAGCACCTGGCCCTGTCCGAGGTCGGCCAACGCGCTCTGCGCCACCAACGACAGCAGGCCCTGCGGCCGTTCCTCGATCACCAGCAGCCGCTTCGGCGGCCGGCCGGAGCTCGCCGGGGCCGATGCCACCAGCGCCGGCACAGCGGCGCGCCCCGAGTCCGGCCGGGTGGCGGTTTCCGCTGGCACGGCCTGGAAGTCGGGCCGCGCGATCGGCAGGTAGAGGGTGAACGAGCTGCCCTTGCCCAGCGTGCTGTACGCCGTGATCGCGCCGCCGAGCAGCTGCGCGATCTCCCGGCTGATCGACAGACCCAGGCCGGTGCCGCCGTACTTGCGGCTGGTGGTGCCGTCGGCCTGCTGGAAGGCGCCGAAGATGCTCTCCAGCTGCTGCTCGGCGATCCCGATGCCGGTGTCGACCACGTGGAACGCCAGCGCCGGGCCGTGCCGGCGGACGCTCGGCGGCAGCCGGTCCGGATCGGCCGGCTCGATCCGCAGCTCCACGCTGCCGGCCTCGGTGAACTTCACCGCGTTGGACACCAGGTTGCGCAGGATCTGCCGCAGCCGCGAGTCGTCGGTGAGCAGGTCGGCCGGCACCCCGGTGGCGGTGGTGACGTGGAAGCCGAGGCTCTTCTCGGTGGTCAGCGGCCGGAAGGTGGCGTCGACGTAGTCCAGCAGCTGCCGCAGCGGCACGACCTCGGGGCTGATGTCCATCTTGCCCGCCTCGACCTTGGACAGGTCCAGGATGTCGTTGATCAGCTGGAGCAGGTCGGAGCCGGCGGAGTGGATGATCGTCGCGTACTCGACCTGCTTGGGCGACAGGTTGCGGGACGGGTTCTGGGCCAGCAGCTGGGCCAGGATGAGCAGGCTGTTGAGCGGGGTCCGCAGCTCGTGCGACATGTTGGCCAGGAACTCGGACTTGTACTTGGAGGCCAGCGCCAGCTGCTGGGCCCGGGTCTCCAGCTCTTGGCGGGCCTGCTCGATCTCCAGGTTCTTGGTCTCGATGTCCCGGTTCTGCTTGACCAGCAGGGTGGCCTTCTCCTCAAGCTCGGCGTTCGAGCGCTGCAACTCCTCCTGGCCGGCCTGCAGTTCCTGGGACCGGGTCTGCAGCTCGGAGGTCAGCCGCTGGGACTGGTCGAGCAGCTCGTCGGTGCGGGCGTTGGCCATGATCGTGTTGAGGTTGACGCCGACGGTGCCCATCAGCTGTTCCAGGAAGGCCCGCTGGATCGGCGTGAACTGGTGCGCCGAGGCCAGCTCGATCGCGCCGAGCACCTGTCCCTCGACCACGATCGGCAGCACGATCACCGTGCGGGCGGCGGTCCGCCCCAGCCCCGAGGAGATCGTCACGTAGTCGGCCGGCGCGTCCTCCAGCGCGATCGTGCGCTTGCTGCGGGCGGCCTGCCCGACCAGCGACTGCCCCCACCGGAACCGCGTCGGCTGGCCGTTGCCCTCGTCGTCGGGGTGCCCGTAGGAGCCGATCAGCCGCAGGTACGGGACGCCGTCGCCCTCCTCGGTCAGGTAGAACGCGCCGTACTGGCAGCCGACCAGCGGCGTCAGCTGGTCCATCACCAGGTCGGCGACGACCGCGAGGTCCCGGCGGCCCTGCATCAGCTCGGAGATGCGGGCCAGGTTGGACTTGAGCCAGTCCTGGTCCTGGTTGGCCCGGGTGGTCTCGCGCAGCGACTGCACCATCGAGTTGATGTTGTCCTTGAGCTCGGCCACCTCGCCGGAGGCCTCGACCGAGATGGACCGGGTCAGGTCGCCGGTGGCCACCGCGCTGGTCACCTCGGCGATCGCCCGCACCTGCCGGGTCAGGTTCCCGGCCAGCTCGTTGACGTTCTCGGTGAGCCGCTTCCAGGTGCCGGACACGCCCTGGACCTCGGCCTGACCGCCGAGCCGGCCTTCGGTGCCGACCTCCCGCGCCACCCGGGTCACCTCGTCGGCGAAGGCGGAGAGCTGGTTGACCATCGTGTTGATGGTCGTCTTGAGCTCCAGGATCTCGCCGCGCGCGTCCACGTCGATCTTCTTGGACAGGTCGCCCCGGGCCACCGCCGTGGTCACCTGGGCGATGTTGCGGACCTGGTTGGTCAGGTTGTTGGCCATCGAGTTGACGTTGTCGGTCAGGTCCTTCCAGGTGCCGGCCACGTTGGGCACCCGGGCCTGGCCGCCGAGCTGGCCCTCGGTGCCGACCTCGCGGGCCACCCGGGTCACCTCGTCGGCGAACGCGGACAGCGTGTCGACCATCGTGTTGATCACGCCGGCCAGCGCGGCGACCTCGCCCTTGGCCTCCACGGTGATCTTCTGCGACAGGTCGCCCTTGGCCACCGCGGTCGCCACCTGCGTGATCGACCGCACCTGGCTGGTCAGGTTGGACGCCATCACGTTGACGTTGTCGGTGAGGTCCTTCCAGGTGCCCGACACACCGCGCACGGTCGCCTGGCCGCCGAGGTTGCCCTCGGTGCCGACCTCGCGGGCCACCCGCGTGACCTCGTCGGCGAACGCCGACAGCTGGTCCACCATCGTGTTGATGGTGTTCTTGAGCTCGAGCACCTCGCCCTTCACGTCCACCGTGATCTTCTTGGAGAGGTCGCCGCGCGCCACGGCCGTGGTCACGTCGGCGATGTTGCGCACCTGGTTGGTCAGGTTGTTGGCCATCGAGTTGACGTTGTCGGTCAGGTCCTTCCACGTGCCGGCCACGCCCTTGACCTGCGCCTGGCCGCCCAGCTTGCCGTCGGTGCCGACCTCGCGGGCCACGCGCGTCACTTCCGAGGCGAAGGAGTTGAGCTGGTCCACCATGATGTTCATGGTGTTCTTGAGCTCCAGGATCTCG
>DATJJB010000426.1:0-6178 GCA_035492655.1 Kutzneria sp.
CCGGTCCACCGTCGAGCTTCTCGACCTGGACGATGTCGCCGACGGCAACCTTGTACTGCTTGCCGCCAGTCTTGACGATCGCGTACATCGGGACGGAAGTCTCCTGCTACTCGACGTTGACGGGGCACGCACGGCCCAAGCACACACACGGTGAATCCCCACAGCAATCTTCACCGCGGAATTCGAACCAGCTTGGACTGGCGCACGACGGGGCCCTCCGGATGGGGGCCAAACAAGAGGTTACGGGCCGGGTGGACGGGAGGTCAAACCGGGGTCCCCGTAACCGGTCCACGGTGGCCGTGACCACCGTGGGCGCGAGTCACCGGCCCGTGGGCGAGCGCCCACGGGCCGGTGAATCACCTGGTCAGTCCTGCGTCACCGTGCTGGCCGGCGGACCGGCCGGGCGGGATGCGGCCCGCCGGACCCGACGCCGTGTGGCGGACGCCACGGGCACCGGCTCGGCAGCGGGCACCGCGGCGGGCTCGGCCGCGCGGTGGTGGCCGTTGGCCGCGGCGACGGTCGGCTGCTCCGGCACCTCGTAGGGCACGGAGACGGCCGCCTGGCCGGTGACCGAGGCCGCGGCGACCGCGGGCGCGGCCTCCTCGGCCGGGGCCGGCTCAGCGGCAGCGACCGGCTCAGCGGCGACCGGTTCAGCGGCGACCGGCTCGGCCGGGGTCACCAGGGCCTCGCCGTCGGGGGCGGTCGACGCGGCCGCGTCAGCCTCCGCCGGGGCGGCCTCGACGACCTGGGCGGCCTCGGCCGCCGGCTGCTCCTCGCCGCGGTGCCGGTTGCGGTTGCGCTTGCGGCCGGACTTCTCGGCCGGCTTGCTCTCCGGCTGGGCCTGCTGCTGCTGGCCGTTGCCGCCGCCGGTGGAGCCGTTGCCGCCACCGTTGCCGTGGTTGTGCGTGACCGGCTCGGTGGTGACCACGACGCCCCGCCCGCGGCAGTGCTCGCAGGTGGTGCTGAACGCCTCCAGCAGCCCGGTGCCGACCCGCTTGCGGGTCATCTGCACCAGGCCGAGCGAGGTGACCTCGGCCACCTGGTGGCGGGTGCGGTCCCGGCCGAGGCACTCGGTGAGCCGACGCAGCACCAGGTCCCGGTTGGACTCCAGCACCATGTCGATGAAGTCGATGACGATGATGCCGCCGATGTCGCGCAGCCGGAGCTGGCGGACGATCTCCTCGGCCGACTCCAGGTTGTTCCTGGTGACCGTCTCCTCCAGGTTGCCACCCGATCCGGTGAACTTCCCGGTGTTGACGTCGATGACCGTCATCGCCTCGGTGCGGTCGATCACCAGGTAGCCGCCCGAGGGCAGCCAGACCTTGCGGTCCAGCGCCTTGGTGATCTGCTCGTCGATGCGCTGCTCGGTGAACACGTCGTTGAGCCCGACGTGCTTGCGCAGCCGCTCGGCCAGGTCGGGGGCGACGTGGCGGACGTAGCCCTCGATGGTGTCCCAGGCCTGGTCGCCCTGCACGATCAGCTCGGCGAAGTCCTCGGTGAACAGGTCGCGCACGACCTTGACCAGCAGGTCCGGCTCCTCGTAGAGCAGCTGCGGGGCCTGGGCCTTGGGCGCGTCGGCCTTCTCCTTGATGACTTCCCACTGGGCCTGCAGGCGACGCACGTCGCGGCCCAGCTCCTCCTCGGCGATGCCCTCCGAGGCGGTGCGGATGATCACGCCGGCGTCCTCGGGCACGACCCGCTTGAGGATGTCCTTGAGGCGCTTGCGCTCGTTGTCGGGCAGCTTGCGGCTGATGCCGGTGGCGCCGCCGCCCGGCACGTACACCAGGAACCGGCCCGGCAGGCTGATCTGCGTGGTCAGCCGGGCGCCCTTGTGCCCGACCGGGTCCTTGGTCACCTGGACCAGCACGCTGTCGCCGGTGGACAGGGCCTGCTCGATCTTGCGGGCCTTGCCCTCGAGGCCGGCGGCGTCCCAGTCGACCTCGCCGGCGTAGAGCACGGCGTTGCGGCCGCGGCCGATGTCCACGAACGCCGCCTCCATGCTGGGCAGCACGTTCTGCACCCGGCCGAGGTAGACGTTGCCGACCAGCGACCCGGTGCCGGCGGAGGTCACGAAGTGCTCGACCAGCACGCCGTCCTCGAGGACGGCGATCTGGGTGCGGTCGCCGCGCTCGCGCACGACCATCTTGCGGGCCACGGCCTCGCGGCGGGCCAGGAACTCGGCCTCGGACAGGATCGGCACGCGGCGGCGGCCGGCCTCGCGGCCGTCGCGGCGGCGCTGGCGCTTGGCCTCCAGCCGGGTCGAGCCGCGCACGCTGCGCACCTCGTCCTTGGCCGCCTCGGCGCCGGCCCGCTCCTCTTCCCTGGTCGGCGGCGCGTTGCGCACGTGCACGACCGTGTTGGGCGGGTCGTCCTCGGCGACGGCGCCGTCCTCGTCCGCGCCGCCCTTGCGGCGACGGCGGCGGCGACGGCGGCGGTTGCCCGCGCCCTCGTCGGACTCGGCGTCCTCGCCGGTCTCGGCCTCGGCCGGCGCCTCGGACTCGTCCTCGGCCTCGGCGTCCTCATCGGACTCGGCGTCGGCGGCGTCCTCGGGGCCGCCCTTGCCGCGGCCACGGCCGCGACGGCCGCGACGACGGCGGCGACGGGCGTTGGTGTCCTCGTCGTCCTCGACCTCGACGGCCTCGGCGTCGGCCTGGGTCGGCCCGGCGTCATCGAACTCTGTCTCGTCCTCGGCGACGTCCTCGACCTCGACCGGCTCGGGGGCGCGGCGACGGCGCGTGGGACGCGGCTCGGCGGCGGCCGGCGGCAGGAAGACCACCGAGGGCGGCGCGAACACCGGGGCCAGCGTGAGGGCGACCTCGTCGTCCTCGTCCACGGGGGCCGGGTCGTCGTCGTCCGGGCGCTCGGCCAGCACGCCGGTCAGCTCGTCGTGGGCGACCAGCACCTCGTCGGTGTCGTCGTCCACGTCCTGCTCACCGGTGGCCAGCAGGGTCCGAGCGACCTGCTCGGCGACCTCGCGGCTCACGCTGGACTGCGGGCTGCGCACGACCTCACCGAGGTCGGCCAGCGCGGCGAGCACCTCGCGGCTGCTGGAGCCCAGCTCCTTGGCCAGCGCGTGCACGCGCAGCTTGGGAGGGAACTCGGGAATGGGTGCGGTGCCATCCCCGCCGGGCCCGCCGGCGGGGATCTTCTTCTTCGACATGTAGCTCCTCCGCCCCCGGGCGCGTCCAGTGCCTGGACGCGGCCACACAGGGGCCCGTTCTCTGTTCTGTCTCCGTCGCCGTCGGCGACGGGAAACCTTGCCTGGCGCCACCCGGCTTCCTGGCGTGGCCAGGCCTGCGGGCGGCAGGTCATTCGACGGCGGGCTGGTCCGGCTCCTGCTCCCTGGCCGGGTCCGCCGTCCCGCGCCCCTCCGGGGCGAACGGGTCGGCGAGCCCACCCGCGTCGTCTAGCCGGCCCTGCGCCAACCGGGTCGCCTTTGCGGGTACCGGGGGCCGGAGGCCGGCGACGACGCGGAGCGCACTCAGCACGTCATCGGGTCGCACCGCAGGGGTCAGCTGCCGTACCACCATCACGAGTATCCCATACGGACGGGACGCGGCCGTGTCGTCGTCCTTACGCGGAATCGGCGCGTCGGCCAAATCACCCGTTGCGCCCACACCTTGATCACTGAGCGTCGCGGTGAGCGAGGTCACATCACCCACCTCGGCGGTGACCACCCCCGGCCGCACGTCCATGATCCGCCGTCCGTCCTTGGTCAGCCGCTCCACCTCGACGGACTCGGCCGCCAGCAGCGCCTCGACCGCTGTGCCCAGCTCGTCCGGGTCCACCCCGGGCAGCTCGACCAGCCAACGGCTGGCGTCGATCCGGTCGGCCAGCGACCCCTGCTCGGCCTGCACCGCGTCGACCACGTCCAGTCCGGGCGGCAGCGCGCCGTCCAGGGCCCGGCGCAGCGCCTCCGGGTCGACCCGGTCGACCACGCCGATCTCCACGTACTCGGCCTCGCTGGCCACCCCGGTCGGGGCCGCGCCGATCCAGGAGATCTTCGGGTGCGGGCTGAAGCCCTGGGAGTACGCCATCGGCACGCCGGCCCGTCGCAGCGCCCGCTCGAACGTGCGTGCGACGTCGCGGTGCGAGGTGAACCGGAGCCGGCCCCGCTTGGTGTAGCGCAGCCGGAGCTTCTGCACCGCGGCGGCGGACGGGTTGGGCTGGTCGTGGCGGCTCAGGACTACTCTCCTTGGCTGGTTCGACGGGTCCGGTAGGACGGTACCCGGCCGACCGAGGGGACACTGACGTCGACCGCCGGGCTTGTCCAGCGGGCGGGTGGTGGCTACCGTCCGGCCTGATCGCTGAGTGGGCGGCCCCCGAACGCCACCCCAGAGATGGAGGTCCGCAGTGCCTCTGCTCCGCCGAGCACAGGTAGCGGCACTGGGCGCGACACTGCTCGCGGCCGGGTGCCTCGCCGCGCCCGTGGCCGGCGCGGACGACATCACGCCGTCCGGGTGCGTTCAACCGGGCCCCACCCTGCGCTACCTGGTCGTCTTCGACAAGGGCACGGCCGAGCCGGCCGCCGACGCGCAGATCTCCGCGGCCTGCGGCGCCACCACCGTCTACTACCCGCAGATCGCGGTGGCCGTGGCCACCTCGCCCGATCCGGGGTTCGGCGACAAGATCGGCCCGGGCCGGGCCTACAGCGCGCAGGGCGAGTCCTGGACCTCGAACGGGCAGTCCAGCCGCAAGAAGGTCGACGAGACCATGTCGGCCGCCTCGCTGCTGTCCAGCACCGAGTCGGTGCCCAGCGCCGACCTCGGCGACAAGCAGTGGGACATGCGGCTGATCGACGCCAACCTGGCCCACCAGATCACCGAGGGCGACCCGCGGGTGGTGGTCGGCGTGCTGGACTCGGGCATCGACCCCCGGCACCCGGACCTGAAGCCGGCGCTGGACCCGCAGCTGTCGGTGGGCTGCCTGACCGGCAAGCCGGACCCGAGCGTGGCGGCGTGGGCCCCGACGACCTCCCCGCACGGCACGCACGTGGCCGGCATCATCGCCGCGGCCGATGACGGCAAGGGCGTCACGGGCGTGGCCCCGGGCGTGCGCGTGGCGTCGGTGAAGGTGGTCGACGACGACGGCTACATCTACCCGGAGTACGCGGTGTGCGGCTTCATGTGGGCCGCCACGCACGGCATCGCCATCACCAACAACAGCTACTACGTGGACCCGTGGGAGTACACCTGCTCCGACCAGCAGGGGCAGCGCGTGGTCACGGAGGCCATGAAGCGGGCCGTGGACTACGCCACGTCACAGGGCGTGCTGAACATCGCCGCGGTGACGAACTCGGCCGCCGACCTCACGCAACCCGGCACGGACACGCGTAGCCCGGACAACGCCCCCAGCCACCCCGTGCGCAGCGTCGACGGCAACTGCTCCGTGCTGCCGGCCGCGGAGCGCGGCGTGGTGGCGGTGTCGTCCGTGGGCTCGAACCAGCTCAAGGCCAGCTACAGCTCGTACGGACTGGGCGCGGTCGACGTCACGGCCCCCGGCGGCGATGTGCACCAGAAGCCGGCCAACGGCAACAACCCGTGCGTGCTGTCCACGGTGCCCGGCGGCTACGGCGACTTCTGCGGCACGTCCATGGCGGCGCCGCACGTGGCCGGTGTGGCGGCGCTGCTGGCGTCCACGCATTTCGGCGACACGCCCGCGCAGCTGACCAAGCTGCTCAACCAGCAGGCCAAGCCGGTGCAGTGCCCCAGCGACTACGACCTGAACGACACCGGCGTGCAGGACGCCTACTGCTCGGGCTACGCCTCGTTCAACGGCTTCTACGGGCACGGCATGGTCAACGCCCTCAACGCCGTCTCCACCGGCACCACGCCCAAGCCGCAGGCCAGCGCACCCACCAGCGATGCCCCGGCGCAGACGGACAAGGGGCCGACCAGCAAGGCGACGCCGATCGGCCCCGAGCAGCTAGCTGCCGGCCAGTGACGGGTTCCTGACCGGAGATCCCTTGCCCACCGGGGAGATCGGCAGCAGCGGCCGGCCGGTCGGCCCGACCTGGATGTCGGTGCCCATCGCCGGGCAGACACCGCAGTCGAAGCACGGCGTCCAGCGGCAGTCGTCCTGCTCCCGCTCGGACAGCGCGTCCTGCCAGTCGGCCCAGAGCCATTCCTTGTCCAGGCCCGAGTCCAGGTGGTCCCAGGGCAGGACCTCGGTCTCGTCC
>DATJJB010000427.1:0-8297 GCA_035492655.1 Kutzneria sp.
GGCGGGGGGGGGGGGCGGGGGCCCCCCCACGCCTCTTGATTTGTGCAGGGAAGGACGCCTTACCTGCGTTGGATGCAGGTAAGGCGTCCTTCCCTGCATCAGGGCCGAGGGGTGGGGCGGGTGTGATGTGTGTCGTCACACCAGGGGATCGCGCTGGAGCCGGGCGTCGCGGCGGTACCGTCATGCGGGTTACCCGAGTTGCGTGCAAGGGAGCCCGCGAACGTGTCCACCACCTCGTTCCAGTACGTCGATCCGCTGCCGCTGGGCAAGGACACCAGCACCGAGTACCGACTGGTCAGCCCGGACGGCGTCCGGGTGACCGAGGTGGCGGGGCGGCGATTCCTCGAAGTCGAGCCGGCGGCGCTGCGGCTGCTGGCGCGGGAGGCGATCAAGGACATCCAGCATCTGCTGCGGACCAGCCACCTGCGGCAGCTGCGGGCCATCATCGACGACCCCGAGGCCAGCGGGAACGACCGGTTCGTCGCCACCGACCTGCTGCGCAACGCCTGTGTGTCGGCCGGCGGGGTGCTGCCGATGTGCCAGGACACCGGCACGGCGATCGTGGTGGGCAAGCGCACCGAGACCGTGCTCACCGGCGGTGACGACGAGGCGGCGCTGTCGGAGGGCATCTACGACGCCTACCAGCAGCTGAACCTGCGCTACTCGCAGATGTCGCCGACGACCTTTTGGGACGAGAAGAACACCGGCACCAACCTGCCGGCCCAGATCGAGCTCTACCACAAGACGGGCCAGGAGCCGGTCTACGAGTTCCTGTTCATGGCCAAGGGCGGCGGCAGCGCCAACAAGACGTTCCTGTACCAGGAGACGAAGGCGCTGCTGAACCCGACGCGGCTGGCCCGCTTCCTCGACGAGAAGCTGCGCTCGCTGGGCACCGCGGCCTGCCCGCCGTACCACCTGGCGATCGTGGTCGGCGGCACGTCGGCCGAGTACAACCTGAAGGTCGCCAAGCTGGCCTCGGCCCGCTACCTGGACAACCTGCCGACCGAGGGCTCGGCCGACGGTCGCGCGTTCCGGGACACCGATCTCGAGCAGCAGGTACTGGCCATGACCCGCGAGTTCGGCATCGGCGCGCAGTTCGGCGGCAAGTACTTCTGCCACGACGTGCGCGTGATCCGGCTCCCCCGGCACGGCGCGTCCTGCCCGGTCGGCATCGCGGTGTCCTGCTCGGCCGACCGCCAGGCCAAGGCCAAGATCACCGCCGATGGCGTCTTCCTCGAGCAGCTGGAGCACGACCCGGCGCAGTTCCTGCCCGAGGTGCACGACGAGCAGCTGTCGGACGACGTGGTCCGGATCGACCTCAACCGGCCGATGGACGAGATCCGGCAGACGCTGGCCGCGCTGCCGGTGAAGACCAGGCTGTCGCTGTCCGGCCCGCTGGTGGTGGCCCGCGACATCGCCCACGCCAAGATCAAGGAGCGGCTGGACGCGGGCGAGTCGATGCCGCAGTACCTGCGCGACCACCCGGTCTACTACGCCGGCCCGGCCAAGACCCCGGAGGGCTACGCCTCCGGCTCGTTCGGCCCGACCACGGCCGGCCGGATGGACTCCTACGTCGAGCAGTTCCAGGCGGCCGGCGGGTCGCTGGTGATGCTGGCCAAGGGCAACCGCTCCAAGCAGGTCACCGACGCGTGCCAGTCGCACGGCGGTTTCTACCTCGGCTCGATCGGCGGCCCGGCGGCCCGGCTGGCCAAGGACTGCATCCGCAAGGTCGAGGTGCTGGAGTACGCCGAGCTCGGCATGGAAGCGGTGTGGAAGATCGAGGTCGAGGACTTCCCGGCCTTCATCGTGGTCGACGACAAGGGCAACGACTTCTTCTCCGAGACCTCCGCGCCGACGCTGCAGATCTCCTTCCGCCGCTAGCGGCGGTCCGATGTGGACGATGGCCGCCGGTTCGGCGGCCATCGCCGCATCGCCGCTCGGCCGGCCGGTGCAGCCGGAGCCGCCGGTCTGGTCATGTGCCGACGGCCGGATGGACCGTCCGGAACCGCCGCACGGCGACGAGCATGACGGCGAGCAGCGCGCCGACGGCCAGCAGCCCGACGTACGGGTCGGCGGCCTCGATCCGGCTCTCCAGCAACGGATTCGCGGCACCGGGGACGTCCAGCAGCGGCACGAATCGTTGGGGCCCGTACGTGACCAGCGCCCAGGCGACGGTGGTGATCAGCAACGCCGACGACATCGCCGCGGCCAACGCCATCACCGGCTGCCGCGTCAGCCACAGGCTCGCGACACCGCCGACGGCGACGGCGATCACCGCCACCGCAAGGGATACGGGCGGAACCACCGCGACCACGGCCAGCCACAGCACCGCAGCGGCGATGCCGGCCCCGACCGCCGACAGACGCGGGCGGCCGTAGAGGAACGCGGCCAGGTAAGCCGCGAGCAGCACGCCGAAGACCGGACCGCCCTCGCCCGCCTTGTCGGGCGAGGCGACCAGCATCAGCACGACCAGGGCGGCCATCGCGGCCACCAGCACGCATCCGAGCACCCGAGCCATCGCGGTCGCCTCTCGTCGACGGACAACGCGGGTTATCGCCGGCGGCGGGTCTAGCGTTGCACCCCTGTCTTCATGGCGAGCACGACCTTGCGCGTGCCCAGCGGCGCGTCGAGGTGCGCGGCCACGGGGACGTTGCGGATGTACTGCGGGCAGATCTTCTGCGTCGTGGCCACGGTGAGCAGCGTGATGTCGACTTCGTCGGCGGTCTGCTTGGTGACCTGGGCGTCGACCTTCGAGCAGCCGCCCTCCTCGGCCATCATGACGAGGGTCTTGCCGTCATCCTGCTGCCACACGGTGTCCGGCACGGCCTCGGGCGCGACGTAGGTGACCTGGTTGGCCGGCACGGTCGGGCCGCTGGCCTTGGGTGGCGCGTCGGCCGGCGGCGGCGACGGCGCACTGGAAGTGGGTGGCACCGCCACGGTGCTCGACGGCGCGGACCCGGTGATGCTGGGCGAAGAACTGTCGACCGGGACGTTCGCCCCGGTGCTCACGGCTTTGCCGCACGCGGCCAGCACGAGCAGGCCGGCGCCGATCGCCGCGGCTCTGAGCCAGCGGTGTCCCGACAGCTGCGGCAGGGCCGCTCTGCGCCGGCTGTGCGGGCGGCGCCCGGCCGGCTGGGGCGAGCCGGCCGGGCGCCCGGTGGTTGGCTTCGTCATTACCGCACTGTCCTCTCCTCGAGCACGACCTTGCGCTCGGCCAGCGGCTTGTCCAGCTGCACGGTCAGCTGCGTGAGCCGCAGCTCCCTGGTGCAGACCCGGTTGGTGTCGGTGAGATCCCGGACGAGCACCACGTGCACCTCGCCCGGGTCCTGAGCGGTCAGCTCCGCGCTCGAGTGCTCGCACCCGCCCTCCTGACCCTGGACGGTCAGCACGGCGCCGTTGTCGTCCAGCTGGACCCGCGCGGGATAGCCCGCCGGCAGCCTGGTGGTGTCGAGCTGACCGGCCGGCACGTCACGAAGGCTGCCCTGGCCGCCGGCGGCGATGCCGTTGGCTCCGGTGGGGGCGCTGCCGGGCTGAGTCGTCGTTTGCGTCGAGGTCTGGCCGCAGGCGCCGAGCGCCAACACCAGCGCGCCCGCGCCGACCACAGTCGTCAGTCCCTTCATGCACCAGGGACGGAGCGACCGCCGGGGCGGGTTGCACGGGTCACAGACCCACCTCGCTGACGCTCGACGGGTCTGCGACCCAGGTCTCAGTGCTGAACGGTGACCTCGCAAGCTCGGTCACAGATCGAGCAGCTCGATCGGGTCGAAGCCGACCGGGAACGGCTCGGTGATCTCGAAGCGGCCGCCGGTGTGGGCCACCGCGATCTCCTGGTACTCACCGTCTTCGAGCCGGTAGAACCACAGGGTGGCGGTCTCGGTGCGCAGGTCGACCTCGCCGCGCAGGTAGTACGGGATGCCCTCGCGGGCGCACATGGCCGGCTTGTCCAGCCGGTCGCGCTGGCGCGACGAGGGCGACACGAACTCGCCGACCACCACCGCGTCGGCGGCCTGGGCCCAGGTGCTGAGCACCGGCGAGCGCATCACGGTGATGTCGGGCTGGATCCACCGCTGCGCGGTCATCTGCAGGTTGACCGTGGTGTACACGCGCAGGCCGACGGCCCGGGCCGGCCCCTTGAACAGGCCGCGTAACTCGTCCGCGGCGTACACGTTCGGGCCGGCCTCGTACGGGCTCAAGATCAGGTTCCCGTCAACGCACTCGTACTTGCTCGGCAACAGGCCGGGATCCGGGAGGTAGCGCTCGGCCAGCTCCGTGGTCCACATGCCGGCGAGCTCGACGAGTGGGTCGAACGAGACCGAAGCGGACATGTGGTCACCTCCCAGGCAACCACATGGTACTGCGCCCGGTGACCGCCGAGCAGTATCGGCGGTCACCGGGGAGCTCACAGCCGGGCGAGGGCGTCGCGGATGGCGTCCAGACGGCCCTGGGAGGCCAGACCCGGGTGGTAAACGTGCAATTCGGACGCGCCGGCGTCGAGGTACCGCTGCCACTCGGCGGCCAGGGCGGCGCCGTCGACCGGACGGGGCGGCAGGGCGAGCACGTAGGCGGCCAGCGCCTTGTCGGTGATGCCCTGCAACGCCTTCAGCACCGGCAGGGCGGCGTCGGGCCCGGGCCACGCAGTGAAGGTCAGGGTGTCCACGTCGGCGTCGACCCCGCCGGCCACGGTGGCGAACGGGCCGGTGGCCCACTCGTCGGCCGCGGCGTGCGCGATGATCTTGGCGGCCGGGTTGAGCGCCTTGATCCGGGCCACCAGAAGCTGCCGCAGACCACGGGAAAGCCCGGTGCGGACACCGGAAACGGTGTCGGCCAGGTGCTCCCCCAGCGCCGCGCGGACGCTCTCGGACCGGCCGTCGACACCGGCCTTCACGGCTCGCCGGAAGGCCACCACGTCGATGCCGGCGTCGCCGTACAGGCCGATACAGGCCGTGCAGAAGCACAGCGACAGCAGCTGCTGCTGGGCCGGTGACCAGTCGGTGCCGTCGGTCTTCTCGTGGTGCCCGCCGTGCACGAAGCCCAGCGGCCCACAGGCCTCCAGCACCACACCGTCCAAAGGTCCACTTTGGACGATCTCGGCGACCAGGGTCTCGCAGTACTCCACGACATCGGCCTGCGCCGGGCACAGCGCGTACGGGTAGCGGTCACCGAAGGCGTTCTGCACCACGAGATCCGGGTTGGCATCGCCGAGCCGGCTGGAGTGCGTGAGCACGGTCCAGGCGTGCACGGGAAGGCCGACCGCCCGCAGCCGCTCCGCCGCGACACCGAACGAGTCACTGTCCACCCAGGACGGTTCCGCCGGCACGAGTCGCTTGCCCTGCCACGCTTCCGGCCGCACCGGCGTGTACAGCGCGGCGTGCCGGGCGTCGATCATCCGGTGCCGCGGGTGCAGCGGGGTCGCGGCCCGCGTGGTGTGGTACGACGCCGCCAGGGCGACCGCTCCGACGCCGAGGCCGGCGAACCGCTCCGCCGCGGCGTCGTCGCCGACCAGGTCCCACGAGTAGGCGTGGGCGAGCGTGGTCACCACCGGGGGTTCTTCCTCTCGTACGACGGATCGACCCGCCGCATGTACCCGGTGTCGTCCCGGCTGCGGATGTCGGTGTCCAGGAAACGCTGATGCGCCACGGCAAGCGCGTCCCGATCGAGCTCGACCCCCAGGCCGGGCCCGGTCGGCACGGGCACCGCACCGTCCACGAAGGACAGTGCGCCCGGCTTCACGACGTCGTCCGCGCAGTTCCACGGATAGTGTGTGTCGCAGGCGTAGCGCAGGTTCGGGGTGGCGGCGGCCAGGTGCGTCATCGCGGCCAGGCTGATGCCCAGGTGCGAGTTGGAGTGCATGGACAGCCCGATGCCGAAGGTGTCGCACAGCAGCGCGAGGCCGCGCGATCGGGTCAGACCGCCCCAGTAGTGGTGGTCGGACAGCAGCACCTGGATGGCGTTCTGCCGGACGGCCGGCGGCAGGTGGTCGAAGGACACCACGCACATGTTGGTGGCCAACGGAATCTCCACCCGGGAGGCGACCTCGGCCATGCCCTCGATGTCCGCCGTCGGGTCCTCGAGGTACTCCAGCACGCCGCCCAGCTGCTCGGCCACCCGCACCGAGGTGTCCGGCGACCACACCGCGTTCGGGTCCAGCCGCAGCGGGTGGTTCGGGAAGGCCTCGCGCAGCGCGCGGATGGCCGCCATTTCCTCCTCCGGAGGAAAGACGCCGCCCTTGAGCTTGATCGAGCCGAAGCCGTACTCGTCGATCAGCTGCCGCGCCTGGGCCACGATGCCGGCCGGGTCCAGTGCTTCGCCCCACTGGTCCGGCTCGCCACCGGGGTGCCCGGCCCACTTGTAGAACAGGTACGCGCTGTACGGCACGGCGTCGCGGACCTTGCCGCCCAACAGGTCCACCACCGGGCGGCCCTGGTGCTTGCCCTGGATGTCCAGGCAGGCCACCTCGAACGGCGAGAAGACCCGGTCGACGGTGCCGATGCTGGACATCTGACCGGTCAGGCCGTGCTGGTCGGAGCCGATCGTGCCACCCAGCGCGGCGGCCACCGCGGCGTGCAGGCCGTTGAGGTCGTAGACGTCCAGGCCGATCAGCGCCGGCAGGACCTTGCGGGTGCGCTCCAGGTGCCCGGCGTCGCCGTAGGTCTCGCCGAGACCGCTGACGCCTTCGTCGGTGTGGATCTCGACGATGGTGCGCAGCGCCAGTGGCTCGTGCACGCCGACGGAGTTCAGCAGCGGCGGGTCGCGGAAGGCGATCGGGGTCAGGTCGATCTCGGTGATCTTCATCAGATGAGCTTCCGGCCGGCCTCGATGATCCGGTCCAGTTCGACCAGGTGCTCCTCGGTCGGGTCGAGCAGCGGCGGCCGCACGCCGCCCACGTCCAGCCCGCTGCGCACGACGGCCGCCTTGACCAGGGACACCGCGTAGCCGGGCACCTTGTCGCGCAGCTCGACCAGCGGCTTGTAGAAGCCGTGCAGCAGGGTGTTGACCTTGTCGGTGTCGCCGCCGGCGACCGCGTTGTAGAAGGCCAGCGAGATCTCCGGGGCGAAGCAGAACACGGCGGAGCTGTACAGCTCGACGCCGATGCCGCGGTAGGCCGGCTGGGTCATCTCGGCGGTGGGCAGGCCGTTGAAGAACTGGAACGGCTTGTCGACGTGCTCCCGGACCGACAGCACGATGCGCTGCATCAGGTCCATGTCGCCGATGCCGTCCTTGAAGCCGATCACGTTGGGCAGCTTGGCCACCTCGACCGCGGCCTCGGGCGTGAAGACGGCGTTGTTGCGCTGGTAGACGATCACCGGCAGATCGGTGGCGGCCGCGACCTCGGTGACGTAGCGGGCCACACCCGGGGCCGGGCAGCCGACGAGGTACGGGGGCAGCAGCAGGATGCCGTCGGCGCCGGCGCTGCGGGCGGCGGCGGCGAACTTGCGGGCCATCGGGAGGGAGCCGCCGGCGCCGGCGAAGACGGGCACGCGCCCGGCGGTCGCCTCGACGGCGACGCGCACCGCGCGCTCGAACTCCTCGGGCTCGAGGGCGTGGAACTCACCGGTGCCGCAGGCCACGAACACCCCGCCGGGACCGGCGGCGACGCCGTGCTTGACGTGCTCGGCCAGCACGTCCTCCGCGACCTCCCCGTCGGGGGTGAACGGGGTCACCGGGAAGAACAGCACTCCATCCAGTTGCATTCCAGACCTCTCGACTTCGCCCTGTGACGGCATCCGTGACGATCGTTGCTCGTGAAAACGTTTACACGCCACGACGCGGTCCGTCCCGGACCCGAAGGATGGGTACCCGCGAGGCGGTGCGTCGGGCACCGCCTCGCGGGCTTGTGGGACTCAACGACACCGCCGCCGTTAGCCGTCGAGCCCACGCCTGTCGCGACCGCCATCAGGTGATCCACCGCGAGGATGGGGCCCTGGCTGCGTCCGCGATCCCTGGCGCGGACCCGGAGGCCGACTGCCTGGAGATCGGGGCTGCCATTGACCCTCTCCTCGCGGTTCACGTATCTGAATGCCGGTCGTACTTGTGAACGTTGGCACGGACTGTAAGAATCAGAACCACCGTGTGTCAAGGTCCTGGAGGCCGATCAGATGTCAGAGGCAGTCGACGGCACGGCCCCCACCAGGCCGGCGGCGGTGAAATCGGCGGACCGAACCGTCGAGTTGCTCGAGGTCATGTCCCGCTCCGAGCGCCAGCTCACGCTGACCGAGCTGCACAAGGAGCTCAGCTACCCCAAGTCCAGCCTGTACATGCTGCTGCAGACCCTGGTCAGCCGGGGCTGGGTCGAGGTC
>DATJJB010000428.1:0-2318 GCA_035492655.1 Kutzneria sp.
GTGTCCCACATGTTGTCGGCCATCAGTCCACCAACGGCAGCACGAGCTGCGGCTTGGCGATGGTGTGATCGGCCCGCAGCGGCTTGACGGCGGTGCCGATGGCGAAGAACTCGGTGGTGTGCCCGCCCCACCGGTGCGGCAGCGACAGCAGCTGCACGCCGACGATGCCCTCGGCGTGCAACGCTTCGGCCTCGGCCTGCATCCGGCTCATGGCCAGCTCCCGGGCGTCGTACAGCGCCTCGGTGAACTGCGGGATCTCCACGTTCTGCCCGACGTTGCTCATCGCCTGCCAGAACCGCTGGTGGGCCACGTGGTACACGCAGGTGCCCATCACCATGCCCAGCGGCGCGTAGCCGGCCTGCACCAACGTCCAGAAGTCCTGTCCGGACAGATCGGACGTGAACGGCTTGCCGGTGTTGTTGCGCCACTGTCCGGGCTCGTCGGCCTTCACCGCGGTGCCGACGGCGATGAACTCGGCCAGGTCGCTGCCGAACTCCTTGAACTCGATGTCCAGCCGGACCCCGACGATGCCGTCGGCGCCGAGCACGTCGGCCTCCGCCTCCATCCGGGTCATGGCCAGCTCACGAGCGTGGTACATGGCGTTGGACAGGACCTCGAGCTCCTGGTTCTTGCTCCACCGGCCGAACTGGAAGCCCACGTGGTAGATGCTGGAGCCCAGCACCATGCCCAACGGCCGGAAGCCGGCCTCCCGCACCAGCAGGAACTCGTTGACGCTCAGGTCCGAGGTGAACAGCGAGGTCTTCTGGCCGGGTTTCATCTCGGCCAGTCGACGCATGGCGTCCTCGGGAATCCCGTCGACGGTCGTCATCTCACTCTCCCTGCCGGCGCAGCGGCATGATGGTCAACGTGCTGGCCGGGGTGGCGGTTCCCCGGTGGAACTTGGCGATGGCGGTGCCGTAGACGTAGGCCAGCGCGGCGACGACCTGCTCGCCGGGCTCCCAGGTGGACAGTGCCAGCTGGCTCACGATGCCGCCCTCGGCGCCGGCCTTGCGCACCATCTCGTGGAACCGGGTCCTGGCCTCGGCCCGGACCCGGTTGACCAACCGGGTGTACGAGTCGACCTCGATGTTGCCGGCGTAGAACGAGGTCTGGGACTGGGTGGCGATGCCGGTGTAGATGGCGTTGGCCGCGCCGGCCCATTCGACCTGCAGCGGCACCCAGCCGGCCAGCATCAGTTTGGCCACGTCGCTGCCGGACAGGTCGGTGGTGAACAGCGACTTCGGCCGGGTCGTGGACCGGGCCCGCACGGCGGTGCCCATGGCCAGGAACTCCTCGGCCTGGCCCAGCGATCGCAGGCTCAGCCGGATGTCGACGACGCCGTCCGCGCCCAGCGCGCCGGCCTCCGCGCGCAGCCGCTCCAGCGCCGTGTTGTAGCCGGTGTTCAGCGCCTGGAGGTAGGGCGTGGCGAACGTGCCCGGGTTGTAGCCGTAGTTCGTGGTCAGCTGGTAGCGGGAGGCGACGCTGAGCACCACGCAGCCCATCACCTCGCCGACCGGCTCCAGCCCGACCGCCTTGATCCCGGCGGCCGAAGGGGCGGACAGCAGCGAGGTGAACACGCCGGAGCGTTTGGCCCTGGTCAGTCGCTCGACCGCGGCCGGGGGCAACCCGTGCATCGATGACCTCCTCGTCGTCCACCATCGTGTCACTGACGGGCGTTCGGGCAACGTGATCCAGCAGACTGTGCCGATGCTGATCGTCTCCGATGTGCTGGTCGCCCTGGTCGCCCTGATCCACTTCTACATCCTGGTGATGGAGATGTTCCTGTGGAACACGCCGCGGACCCGGGCCGCCTTCGGGCTGACCGCCGAGTTCGCCGAGCAGACCAAGGCGCTCGCGGCCAACCAGGGCCTCTACAACGGCTTCCTGGCCGCCGGCCTGGTCTGGGGCCTGATCGGCAGCCGGCCGGCCGAGATCTTCTTCCTGTGCTGCGTGATCGTGGCCGGCCTGTACGGCGCGGCGACGGCCACCAAGCGGATCCTGCTCGTCCAGGTGCTGCCGGGGGCGCTGGCCCTGCTGTTCGTTCTCCTGGCCGGTTGAGCGCATTCGGCGCTGGCACACCCGGCCGCTCCCGGTCGATACTGCCGGGACACGACGAGGGGGTGGCGGGCGGTGCTGGTGCGGCCGGCGGACTGGGCCATCCGGCGGCTGCCGCCCGCACTCATCGCCTTCACCGTCGTCGTCGAGGTGGTGGCGGTGGTGCTGCCGTTCCTCTTACCCGGGCGGCCCCCGACCGGCGGCGACTGGCTGCGCTTCGGGGTGCTGCTGACGGTCGGTGTGGCGCAGGCCGAGCTGTCCCG
>DATJJB010000429.1:0-3348 GCA_035492655.1 Kutzneria sp.
GATCAAGGCCGACGACCTGCGCCGCCGCATCCGCGAGATCGTCGCCCTCTACCTGGCCTGCGGCCTCGACCCGGCCAAGTCCGTGCTGTTCCTGCAGTCCCGGGTGCCGGCCCACGCCAGCCTCGGCTGGATCTTCGACTGTGTCACCCCGGTCAGCTGGCTGGAGCGGATGACCCAGTACAAGTCCAAGTCGCAGGGCGCGAACCCGAGCGCCGGGCTGTTCACCTATCCGGCGCTCATGGCCGCGGACATTCTTCTCTATCAGGCGCAATTCGTTCCCGTCGGCGACGACCAGCGTCAGCACGTCGAACTCGCCCGCGACATCGCCAACCGGTTCAATTCGATGTTCGGCGAATGCTTTCGCGTTCCTGGCGCGCTGATCCGTAAGAGCGGCGCCCGCATCATGGGTCTCGACGACCCCACCGCCAAGATGAGCAAGAGCAAGGCCGAGACCCACGAGGGCCACGCCATCGGCCTGCTCGACGACCCCAAGAAGATCCGCAAGGCGATCATGCGGGCCGTCACCGACACCGGCAGCGCCGTCGACCGCGAGAACCTCTCGCCCGGCGTGGACAACCTGCTGGTGCTGCACGAAGCCCTGTCCGGCGCCACCCGCGAGGAAACCCTCGACCGCTTCGACGGCAACGGCTACGGCACCCTCAAGAAGGACCTCGCCGAACTCGTGCTCGACAAGATCGGCCCCATCCAGAGCCGGTTCGCCGAGATCCACAGCGAGACCGGCTACCTCGACCAGGTCCTCGCCGACGGCGCCGAGAAAGCCACCGCCGTCGCCGACGTCACCCTCAACCGGGCCATGGAACTCGTCGGCCTGCGCTGACCACCGGCCGGCGGCGCACCCCTTGCGCCGCCGGCATTGTCCTTGACGGAAACGAGGCTCGGGCTTGAGCACAGCGCACGACCTGACCCACGGCCGGCGCGCGGCCACCGCCACCCGCCGCGGCGTCCGCGACCACAACATGGACGCCGCCGCCCTCTTCCAGGCATCCACCGGCGTCGCCGTCGCCGCCATCGTCGACGGCATCGGCAACGACCCCGGCGGCGCCGAAACCATGCGCCTGTTAGCCGAAACCGCCGTCCGCATCGGCGCCACCAAAGGCGCCCTCGCCGGCGTGCTCGCCGCCGCCGCGCTCCTCGAAGACCCCGGCACCCACCGCCACATCCCCGACGGCGTCATCGTGCTCGCCCTCGCCGTGCCCGGACACCCCACCCACCTCGCCTGGGCCGGCGACTCCCACGCCTACAGCTGGGACGGCACCAACCTGCACCGGCGCACCGACCCCCACACCATGGGCGCGTACCTCCGCGGCAACGGTGTCGCCGACCTCGCACCCCTCCACGACAGCTGGGTCCGCGTCACCCTCTCCAGCGCCACCGTCACCAACGTCGCCGTCTCCTCCGCGCCCACCGACGAACTCCTCATCCTCGTCAGCGACGGACTCGACACCGTCCCCCACGACGAACTCGAAGCACTCGTCCGGGAACACCACGACGACCCCGAGACACTCGCCGACGCCATCGTCGCCGCCGCCCGCGAAACCGAAGACGGCTACCGGGACGACGCCACCGCCATCGTCCTCACCACCCGATAACTGTGGCCCTCGACACATCAACGGCGGCGATGCGGGGCAAAAAGAAGAGCGGGTGACGGGAATCGAACCCGCATGGCCAGCTTGGAAGGCTGGAGCTCTGCCATTGAGCTACACCCGCACGCACCCACAACCCACCGGGTGCATGCGGGAGCTTAGCGGGTCGCGCTACGCTCATGCACGCGCCATCGCCAAGACGGCGCGAACGGGGTGTGGCGCAGTTTGGTAGCGCACTCGCTTTGGGAGCGAGGGGCCGTGGGTTCAAATCCCGCCACCCCGACGATTGGGTGAACTGTGCTCAGGCCCGCACCTTCGGTGCGGGCCTTCGCCGTTATCGCCGGTGGTGCTTTCTGGGGCTCCCGCCCCAGACCCCGAGCCAAGGGGCTCCGCCCCCTGGACCCCCGGTGCGGGGTGGCGGCAGGGGATGGGGGCTCGCCTTCGGCATCGGGTTGGTTCGGTGGGGGCTGGCTTTGGTGGTGGCCCGCTGCCTCGCCCGCCGCTGACTTGGCCGCGCCTGTCTTTGGCTATGCCCTTCTTTGCATGCGCTGGCCTGTCGGGTCCTCGTGCCTTTGCTTCCGGCTCTTCCTCCATCCCCGCGCGTTCTCCGGCTGTCCTGCCCGGTTGGGGCCTTGCCTGTTGCGGCCTTCCTGGCTTCGCTGCTTCGGCCTCTCCGGCTGTCGTCCCGCCGGTACCTGCCTTCCCCGCCTTGCCCCTGCCCTTCCCGCTCGCGCGTCGGCTCCGGTCTCCGGCTCCTCCTGTGCGTTCGCTTCGCTCGGGGTCGTGGGGGGCCGTAGGGGTGGCTCTTCCTGGTCGACCTAGACTTGGGGCATCCAATCCCGGGGCGCTGTGCGGTCGGGAGCACTGTGCACGCATTTGTTCGTACGAGGAGACCACGTTGAAGAGCACCGTCGAGCAGCTGAGCCCGACCAGGGTCCGGATCAACGTCGAGGTGCCGTTCGACGAGCTGAAGCCGAACTTCGACCGGGCCTACCGCAAGCTCGCCGGCCAGGTCCGCATTCCGGGCTTCCGCCAGGGCAAGGTGCCGCCGCGCGTGCTGGAGTCGCGCATCGGGCGCGCGCCGGTGCTGGACGAGGTGGTCAACGAGGCGATCCCGGCCAAGTACATGGAGGCCGTGAACGCGGGCGAGGTCCGCGCGCTCGGCCGCCCGGACATCGAGGTCACCAAGATCGAGGACGGCGACCACCTGGCGTTCACCGCCGAGGTCGACATCCGCCCCGAGATCACGGTGCCGGCGTTCGGCGAGCTGGCGGTCAGCGTCGACGACATCGAGATCAGCGACGAGGACGTGGACAAGCAGCTCGACGAGCTGCGCGCCCGCTTCGGCACGCTGACCGGCGTCGACCGGCCGGCCGAGAACGGCGACTTCGTCACCATCGACCTGTCGGCCACCGTTGACGGCGCCGAGGTCGAAGAGGCCCGCACCACCGGCCTGTCCTACGAGATCGGCTCCGGCCAGCTCGTCGAGGGCATCGACGACGCCCTGATCGGCGCCGCGGCCGGCGAGACCAAGACCTTCACCACCCAGCTCGTCGCCGGCGAGTACGAGGGCCGCGACGCCGAGGTGGCGGTCAAGGTCGAGAACATCAAGAAGCGCGAGCTGCCCGAGGCCGACGACGAGTTCGCCCAGCTGGCCAGCGAGTTCGACACCCTCGACGAGCTCAAGGCCGACCTGCGCGAGCGCCTCGGCCGCGTCAACAAGATGCAGCAGGGCGTGCAGGCC
>DATJJB010000430.1:0-4739 GCA_035492655.1 Kutzneria sp.
CCGCCCCCGATCATGCCGCCGCCGCGCAAGTCGCAGACCGGCGCGATCATCGGCACGGTCGTCGGTGTGGTGCTGATGCTGGGTCTGGGCACGTGGGCGGTGATCGGCATCATCAGCAGCCGGCACAGCACCGAGGCCGGCGGCACCAGCACGACGCGGACCACCACCAGCACCACCCGTGCGCCGCGGACCTCGTCCACCAGCAGCATCCGGTTCGCCGTCAACGACTGCGTCTGGCTGGACGTGAAGACGAGCGAGCGCGTGTCCTGCACCTCGGACAAGGCGGCGCTGCAGATCAACCTGGTCATCCCGCAGAGCCAGAAGTGCGCCGACAACGATGCCTACGACTCGTACGGCGACGGCTGGTACGACGGCAAGCTGGCGCTGCGCTACTGCGCCTCGCTGATGGTGCCCAAGGGCCAGTGCGTGCAGCTCGACCTCGACGACACCGGCTTCGTCGAGCGGGCCTCCTGCTCGTCCACGGCTCCGCTGGCCAGCGGCGCGCCCAACGCCAAGACCTATCAGGTGACCGACGTCGTCAGCAGCACCAACGCCAAGACCGCCTGCGACAAGGTGGCCGACACCGACGACGTGTGGTTCTACCAGTCGCCCAAGTCCGGGCAGTTCGCCTGCCTGAAACGGCTCGGGGCCTGACCGGTTACCCTGCTGGCCGGATAGTCCCTTTACCTAAGGAGTTCGGACCACCGTGAGTGAGCGCACCCTGGTCCTGGTCAAGCCGGACGGCGTCAGCCGTGGCCTGGTCGGCGAGGTCATCGCCCGTATCGAGCGCAAGGGCCTCAAGCTGGCCGCCCTTGAGCTGCGCACCGCCGACCGCGCGGTGGCCGAGGAGCACTACGCCGAGCACGCCGGCAAGGGCTTCTACAACGACCTCGTCGAGTTCATCACCGGCGGTCCGCTGGTGGCGATCGTCGTCGAGGGCACCCGCGCCATCTCGGCCTTCCGCCAGCTGGCCGGCGGCACCGACCCGGTCGAGAAGGCCACGCCGGGCACCATCCGGGGCGACTTCGGCCTCGAGGTCCAGTTCAACCTGGTGCACGGCTCGGACTCGCCGGAGTCGGCCGACCGGGAGATCAAGATCTGGTTCCCCAGCCTCTGATCTGCATCGGGTCGGCGGGACACCGCCGACCCGGTCAGAGGTGGTCGAGCAGGGCGGTCAGCGGCCGTGGAACGCGGTCCAACGCCACGGCCTCGGCCATCAGCCGGGCGTAGTGGTACTTGCCGCCGGAGCGGCCGCCCATCAGCCGGCGCAGCTGGTCGTGCAGGCTGCGGCCGCGCTGCGCGGGTTGTTGTTGCAGCTTGCGGAACGAGGCGAGCCGGCCCTCGGCCTCCACGAGACGTTCGACCTCGACGGCGCCGACGGCGCGGATGAGCTCGTCCTCCAGGTCGTCGGTGCAGCGGAAGAAGCCGCGCTCCTCAAGGTCCCCCACGGGGTGCGACAGCGCCCGGCGGAAGAAGCGCTCCTCGGCGCGGTCGTAGAGACCGGCGACGACCAGCGGCCCGTAGCGGTCCAGGTAGTGGCCGATGTTGGTGGCGCCGCCCATGGACTCGACGAGAATGCCCTCGGCGGCGAGGTCACGGCCGCGACGCCGGGCGACGACCTCCAGGGCGAGCTGGTCGCTCAGCCCCTCGACCAGCACCACGGCGCGCATGACCCCCAACATATGTCAGGGGTGCCCGCTAACGTCGGTCCCGTGAGTGACGACGCGGTCCTGGTGCAGGCGGACGGCCTGGTCAAACGGTTCGGCGACTTCGAAGCCGTGCGCGGCGTGGACGTGAAGGTCCACCGCGGCGAGGCGTTCGGCTTCCTCGGTCCGAACGGCGCGGGCAAGTCGTCGACCATGCGCATGATCGCCTGCACCTCGCCGCGCACCGCCGGCGAGCTGCGGGTGCTGGGCCTCGACCCGGACCGGCACGGCCCGGAGATCCGAGGCCGGCTCGGTGTGGTGCCGCAGCAGGACAATCTCGACAACGAGCTCACCGTGCGGCAGAACCTCCAGGTGTACGGCCGGTATTTCGGCCTGTCCCGCAAGCAGGTCCGGGCCCGCGCGACCGAGCTGCTGGAGTTCGCGCAGCTGTCGGACCGGGCCGACGACCAGGTGGAGCCGTTGTCCGGCGGCATGAAGCGCCGGCTGACGATCGCCCGCTCGCTGGTCAACGAGCCGGAGCTGCTGCTGCTCGACGAGCCGACCACCGGCCTGGACCCGCAGGCCCGGCATCTGTTGTGGGACAAGCTGTTCCGGCTCAAACAGCAGGGTGTCACGCTCATCGTGACCACGCACTACATGGACGAGGCCGAGCAGCTCTGCGATCGCCTGGTCGTGATGGACAACGGCCGGATCGTCGCCGAGGGCTCGCCGGCGGCGCTGATCGCCGAGCACTCCAGCCGGGAGGTGCTGGAGCTGCGGTTCCCGATCGATCACCAGCAGCCCAACGTGCCGCTGGTGCAGGACCTGGCCGACCGGGTCGAGGTGCTGCCGGACCGACTGCTGCTCTACGCCACCGACGGCGAGAGCGTGCTGGCGGCGGCCAACGGCCGGGGCGTGCGGCCGACGTCCAGCCTGGTCCGCCGGGCCACGCTCGAGGACGTCTTCCTGCGCCTGACCGGCCGGACGTTGGTGGACTGATGCGGCCCGTCGGCCTGGTGCTGGAGCACCTGTGGACCTGGTACCGCCGCAACTGGCGGGCCACCGTGGTGTCGAGCGTGCTGATGCCGCTGATGTTCTTGGGGGCCATGGGTTTCGGCCTCGGCAGCCGGATCACGCCCGGCCCGGCCACGCACTACCTGCCGTACGTCGTCTATCTTGCGCCGGCCATGCTGGTGGCGCTGGCAGTGCAGGTCGCGACCGGGGAGTCGTCGTTCCCGGTGCTCGGCAGCTTCAAGTGGGACATGCGGTACTTCGCCATCACGTCCACGCCGGTCAGCGTGGACCAGTTGCTGACCGCCCAGGCGTTGTGGGTGGCGTTGCGGATACTCGTCTCCGGCCTGGCCTACCTGGCCGTCGCCGCCCTGTTCGGGGCCTTCACCAATGCCGGGGCCCTGCTGGGCGTGCCGGTCGCGATGTTGGCCGGCATGGCGTTCGGCAGCTGGGTGCTGGCGTTGGCCGCGTCCGTGAACGACGAAGGCGTGACCTTCGGCAACGTGTTCCGGTTCGTGGTCGTGCCGATGACGTTGTTCGCCGGCACCTACTACCCGATCAGCCAGCTGCCGGCGTGGAGCCGTCCGCTGGCCTGGGTCACGCCGCTGTGGCACGGCAACGAGCTGGCCCGTGCGGTGGAGTTCGGCGGCATGGACGGGCTCACCGCCCTCGGCCACGTCGGCTACCTGCTGGTGCTGACGGCCGGCGGCCTGCTGGTGGCTCGGCACCGCTTCCACGTCCGGCTGAAGGTCTGAGGGGGACGCGATGCTGCTTCGGATCGTGCCGGTGGGCAGCTATGCCGGTCGGGCCCGCGCCGTGGTCGAGCGGTCGGCGCTGGTCAACCGCCGGAACTGGCTGCTGGTGATGTCCGGCATCTTCGAACCTTTGTTCTATCTCTTCGCGCTGGGCATCGGGTTCGGCGGTATCGTCGGCAACCTGACCGGTCCGGACGGCCACGAGATCAGCTACGCCGCCTACGTCGCGCCGGGTCTGCTCGCGGCCTCGGCGATGAACGGGGCGGTGCACGACTCCACGTTCAACATCTTTCTCAAGCTCAGGTACGCCAAGGTGTATGACGCGATGTTGGCCACCCCGCTGGGACCGACCGACGTGGCCGTCGGCGAGATCTCCTGGTCGCTGATCCGCGGCGGCATCTACGCCGCCGGCTTCCTGGCCGTGATGGCCGCGCTGGGCTTGATCGCCAGCCCGTGGGCCCTGCTGGCCCTGCCGGCCGCGCTGCTGGTGGCGTTCGGCTTCGCCGCCGTCGGCATGGGCGCGGCCACGCTGCTGCGCTCCTGGCAGGACTTCGACCTGATCCTGCTGGTGCAGATGCCGATGTTCCTGTTCTCCACCACGTTCTTCCCGATCACCGTCTACCCGGAGCCGATTCGGATCGCGGTCGAGTGCCTGCCGCTCTATCACGGCATCGAGCTGATGCGTGACCTCACCAGTGGGGCCGTGACCTGGGGAATCCTCGGCCACGTTGCCTACTTCGCGATCATGGTGGCGCTGGGCGGCTGGTTCGCCGCCCGCCGCCTCGGCACGCTGCTGCTGACGTGAGCGTTACGCTTGCCGGGTGAGTGTCGAGTCTGTCTTCCCCGCGTTGGAGCCTCTGCTGCCGAGGGTGTCCAAGCCGGTGCAGTACGTCGGTGGCGAACTGAACGCGACGGTCAAGGACTGGGACTCGACCGCCGTGCGGTGGTGCCTGATGTACCCGGACGCCTACGAGGTCGGCCTGCCCAACCAGGGCGTGATGATCCTCTACGAGATCCTCAACGAGCTCGAGGACGTGCTGGCCGAGCGCACCTACACGGTGTGGCCGGACCTGGAGGCGCTGATGCGCGAGCACGGCGTCCCGCAGTTCACGGTGGACGCGCACCGCCCGGTCAAGGCGTTCGACGTGTTCGGCCTGAGCTTCGCCACCGAGCTCGGCTACACCAACATGCTCACCGCGCTGGACCTGGCCGGCATCCCGCTGCTGGCCGAGGACCGCACCGAGGACGACCCGGTGGTGCTGGCCGGCGGCCACGCCGCGTTCAACCCGGAGCCGATCGCCGACTTCATCGACGCGGCGGTGCTGGG
>DATJJB010000431.1:0-36017 GCA_035492655.1 Kutzneria sp.
ACGTACTACGGCATCACGCTCAGGTACCTGACACCGGAGGAGTTGGCCACCAACGGACTGGACGAGAGCGACCGCGCCGCCTGGGTCGGGAGCAGCGGCCGGGTCGCCCTCTTCGACTCCGACGGGCAGAACTGGTTCTACGCCGACGACAACGCCGAAGTCCTCCCCGAGACTCCCTACGACTACGGTAGCCAGACGCACTACAACCCGCGGGGAGCGGCGGTCATCGTCCCGCTCGACCAGGTCTCCACCGCGGGCAAGGGCAACCAGCAGGAGTGGAAGCTGGTAAGCCTCCGGAAGGGAATCCGGTACGGCATGCCGATCCCGCCGATCTCCGTGGCCAGGGTCGCCGAGAACAGCTACCAGGCCACCAACGGATTCAACCGGGTCGAGGCGTCGAGGGAGCAGGGTTTCACCCACATTCCGGTGGTCATCGAGAACTGACGTGACATCTCCTCACCGTCACCAAACGTGTACGCCGGGGCAAACCAACCCCACATGACGGCCTTCATCGGCCCGGTCCAAAACTCCACGCGCCGCGGTCTTCCGAATTTGCCCGCCTGCCGGCGGTTCTGGCGAAGGAGGTGAGAATTCGCCCTCCCTGGCCGCCCTGCGGGAAACCGTCGAGTCCACGGACGTCGACTGGTCGGCCGTGTTCGACGATCGAGTGGAGTGAAGTCCAGCGGCCAATTCCTGGACGGCTCACAGGCCGCGTTCGTCCTGTCGGGACGGCGTCCCGACAGGACGAACGGTCAGCTACTTCGGCAGTGCCCACTTCTGGTTCGCGCCGCCGTTGCAGTCCCAGATCACCAGCTGGGTGCCGTCGGCGGTCGAGGAATTGGGATCGTCGAGGCAGCGGCCGGACTGCGTGCCCTTCAGCGTGCCGTCCGATTGCGGTTGCCACTGCTGGTTGGCGCCGCCGTTGCACTCCCACAGTTCGACCTTGGCGCCGTTGGCCGTTCCCCCGCTGGTGACGTCGAGACACAGGCCCTCGTGGGTCAACGTCCCGTTGGCCGACGTCCAGGACTGGCTGGCCTGGCCGGAGCAACTGCCGAGCTGTGCCGGGTTGCCGTTCTCGGTGATGTTGACCAGCCGGGTGGCGCCGGCGTTGAGGCACTTGCCCGCCAGGCCTGAGGCGACTGGGCCGACCGGTGAGATCGGGGTGGTGCCGGCGGTGATGGCGAAGTTGTCGAACTGGGCGGTCTGGTAGCCGCCGACGCCGATTCCGGCCTGGCCGTCGGGCAGGACGGCGTCGGTCGCCGTGCCGACCGCCACGCCGTCGATGCGCGCGGTGAGCTGGGTCCCCTGCATCGTCAGCGCGACGGTGTGCCACTTGTTGGTGCCCAACGGTGTTGTCGTGCCCTGCTTCAGGGAGACGCTCCGCCAGCTCTGGTCGGTCCGGACGATCGACCACGCGCCGCTGTCGGTCACCTGGAGGTGGTAGGCGTCCAGGCCATTGTTGTTCTGGCTCTGGCGCATCACCCGCCCCAGCACGTCGACCGTGCCCGACTGCGGCAACATGGCGTCCACGGAGACCGTGTAGTCGGTCCACGCCGCGTCACCCATGATCGTGTACGGCGCCTTGTTGGCCTCGTCGGTCCAGTGCACCGGTTGTGTGATCGCCATCTGCTGCAGGCAACGGCCACTGCGGCCGGCGGCGCAGGCCGTCTCGGCGAAGGCGCCGTTCATGTCGGAGAAGTACTTCGGTGACGTGCTGGCCGCCGCCGTCTCGAAGTTGTCGCTGTAGGGCAGGGAAAGCCGCCCGGTGGCCGGGGAGGTCGTGGTGCCCTTGGCGCCGGCCGGGGTCGTCGTGCTGAACGTGTAGACGTAGCCGGGTTGCAGGGTGACGGTGTAGTGGCCGCCGGACGGCGTGATGTCGGGCTGGCGGACGAACCAGTCGGCCGAGTTGGTGGAGTTGACGTTCGTGGCCCAGACGTGCGCCACGCCACCGGACAGGCCGCCGGTGACCGTGATGTCGGCGGTCTGGGCGGCGGTGGCGTCCATCGTCTCGACCACCGTGCTGTAGTCGGAGTTGTTGGTGGACTTCAGTGTGACGAAGCTGCCGCCGCCGGACAGGTAGTTGCTCGCGGTGTCGATGTAGTGCCAGCCGGGCTGGGTGAACTGCGTGGTCTGCGCGGTGACCCACGTGGTCTTGCCGATGTCGTAATGCCCCGACCACGGCTGGTTGGCCACCGACATGCCGTCGCTCGAGTAGTACAGGTTCGGGTACACCGCGCCGATGATCGGCCAGTTGAGGTAGCCGGTCATGCGGGCGTCGATGTAGTCCCGGTTGAGCGCCCTGGCCACCGGACCGGCCCCGGTGCTGGTGTCCAAGGAGCCGCCTTCGCTGGACCACAACGGTGTGCCCAGTGCCTGCGCGGTCCCGATCGTGCCGCACTGGGTGAACGTGCTGTTGTACCCGCACGGGTAGTGCACACCCACGACGTCGACGGCGGCCTTGAACGCCGGGTTCTTGCCCATGTCGTCGGCCGTGGACCAGTTGTTGTCCGCGGCGACGACCTTCGTCGAGGCGTAACCGTTGCGGTTCAACGTGGACCGGAGGTTCTCGTACCAGGTCATGGCGGTCGTGTCGCCGCCGTTGTAGCGCTCGTTCCAGCCGCCGAGGTAGTCGATGGCCAGGTTGTGCTGCTTGGCGCAGCCCAGCCAGTCCGTCAGGTAGGTGATCGCGTTGTTGGTGTAGAAGGAGTTCGCGGTCGGGTTGACCCAGCCCGGCGCGCCCCAGGCCAGTCCGTACAGCTTGATGCTCGGGTTGCGGGCCTTGGCCTGCCCGGCCAGCCACCACTCGTATCCCTGGCCGCAGTCGACGGCGCCCTGGGTGTGTTCGTGACTGGCCTCGGCCCCGTCGGTGGAGTTGGTGTCGCCGCCGATCTCGATCTTCAGCACCTGGAGCGAGGCGCCGTAGCCGGGCTTGAACAGGTAGTCCAGCAGCTGGCCGCGCTGCGGCTCGGGATAGTCGATCAGCAGCCGGGTGTTCCCGCCGCCGCCGCTGATCGCCCCCACGCCGTCGAACACCCGGCCGGACTGGCCGCCGTCGACGGTGATCGACGTCGAGGTCGCCGCCTGCGCCGACGGCGACAGTATGGCGAACCCGCCCAGTAACAAGCCGAGAACCGCGAGGACGGACGAAGGCCGCCTTTTCATGATGACTCCTCAGATTCGGCTAGCTGAACGGCCGGTTGAAGACCTCGAAGGACCGGATCGACGCCCAGCAGCCGGCGTCCAGGCCGGTCACCGTCACCCGCACGTAGCGGGCAGTTCCGGTGCACGGCAGGGTGTGCACCTGACTGGTATCGGTGTTGGCGGTGCGGTCGACTGCCGTGAACCAAGTAGCGCCGTCAGCGGAGCCCTCGACCCGGTAGCGGTACGTCTTGCCCGCGAACTCCCACGCGATCCGGACGCCGGTCAGCGCGGTGGCAGCGCCGAGGTCCACCCGCAGCCAGTGTCCGGTGTTGCCGTCGGCCGCGCACCAGCGGGTCGAGGTGTCGCCGTCGGTGGCCTTCGCGGCGAGGTTGCCGTGACTGGATTCCTCGCTGTCGGCGGTGGTGAGCTTGCCGCGGGCGATGTCCGTGGCCACCACCGAGCGGTCCAGCACCACCGCCAGCACCGTGTCCTGCGGGTGCGCGCTCCGGTCGATGCCGGTGATCGTCACCCGTCCGTCGGCGCCCACGGTGTGGGGCAGATCCAGCTTGGTGTGCACGTCGTAGACCCGACTCACCTGGGCATCGCCGACCGAGGGCGTCGTGAACGCGCCCTGCGCCTGTCCCGGCAGCAGGTGCGCGTAGAACGTCGACCCCCGGTAGGTGTAGCCGACCTGGCCGTCGACCGGATTCCACGGCCCGCCACGGGTGTTGTAGACGGACTCGCCGACGTCGGACAGGAACGCGCCGACCTGGTGGAGCACCGCCACCGAGTCCGACGGCACCACACCGTGCCGGTCCGGCCCCACGTTGATGATCGTCGTCATGTTCCGGACGAGGCTGTTGACCACGACCGACAGGATGTCGCCGTAGCTCATCACGGTCGCGCCGGCTGTGTAGCCCCAAGCGCCGCGAATGGTGAACGCCTTCTCCACCGCGCCGGTGCGCACCGGCCCGGTCGGCACCGAACCGCCCTCCTCGACCTGATAGTCACCGGCCCACCCAGCTCGGGGCGTCACGACGACGTTCGGCTGGTGCGCGCGCACCATGCCCATCAGCCCCAACGGCTTTCCGGTCGACGACTCGGTCTCGCCGTAACCGCCAACCGGCCACTGGTTGCCCGGGTCGCGGTACTGACCCGGCTCCCAGAAGAACGCGGCGTCCGCGTCGGCCCCCTTCTCGGCCAACCAGCCGCCGTCCCACCACAGGTCGTCGATCGGGCCGTAGTCGGTCACCAGCTGTTTGACCGCCTGGTAGACCTCCTCCTTCAGCACCGTCGCGTTCGCCTTGTAGTCGAAATGCGCCGGGTCGGCGCCCTCGAAGTTCCACGGCGGGCTGGCCAGCGGCGCGCCGGTCACGTCGTAGTAGCCGGGGTAGCGCCAGTCGATCGGCGAGTAGTACAGCCCCACCTTCAACCCGGCCGCACGCACCGCCGTCACGTAGTCGGCGATGAAGTCCCGGTTCAGCGGCGCTTGCGCGGACGTCCAGGCGTTGGGGTGCGAGTTCGGGTAGAGCCCGAATCCCTCGTGGTGCCGAGAGGTCAGCACCACGTACTTCGCACCCATGTCCTTGGCCAGCTGAGCCCAGGCTGCGGGGTCGTACTGGTCGGCGGTGAACTGCTGCGGCGACGCGTCCGTGACGAACTTCCGGTAGACGCTCGGTTTGACCTGCGCGTTGCGCTCGTACCACTCCCCCTGCGCCGGCCCGGCGTAGGCGCCCCAGTGGATGAACAGGCCGATCTTGGCGTCCTGCAGCCAGCCGACCGTCGAGTCCGGCTGCTGTGTCAGGCCCATGTCGAGCTGTGGCACCCGCAGCGCCGGCAGCGGCACGCCGGCCGGCCCGGTGGCCGCGTCGGCCGTGCCGGCCGACAGACCGACGGGCAACACGGACAGTGCGCCGACGCCGGCGGCGCCGGCCAGGAAACGCCGGCGGGACAACGGTGGTTCGGACGGAGACGGCATTGTCTTCCTCCTGCGGCAAGGGAAGGGACAAGCGACTGTTTCGACACACATCCGATCTCTAGCGGTCGGACGCTACAGCGGCCCGCGCCGCGCGGTCAAGATCGGTTTTGTTTGATCGCCGCAGGGTGCTGTTGTTTTCCGTTCGATTGACATCTTTTACGGGGGCAGAATTGGCGGCACGACGACGCGTGCCGCCACCATGCGATGCGTGAGTCCACGCCCAGACATCGGACCTATCGGGCTTCAGGCAAGCGGCTGCACGCCGAACCGGTTGGGCGGGAGGAAGACCTCCCGCCCAACCGAACGCATTACTCCACAGTGGACTTGGCCGCCGGCGGTGCCGTGCGGCGGCTCCGCGCGGCGATGGCGATGCCCAGGGCGAGTCCGAGGACGCCGACCACCAGACCGGCGCCGCCGAGCCAGCGAGCGGTGCTGTCCGATGTGGACGCCGGGGTGGCGTCGGCGGGCTTGGCGGAACCGTCGGCGGCGTCCGAGACGAGGGTGATGGTCGGCGCGGGATGCTCGGGTTCCGGCGCGCCCTCGGCGGCGGGCGGGTCGATCCACCGGACGACGTCGCCGTTGCTGTAGGTCTGGACGGCCTTGAACGTCAACTTGTCGGTGTTGTCGGCCAGCGGACCGGCCAGCACCGGGAACCGGAGGAACTCGCCGGGCTTGATCTGGGTGCCCGGGTCGGCGGTCCAGGTGACGGTCTGCACTGCTTCCTTGACGTCGGAGTTGTTCTGGTGCACCGGCGTCGGCAGCGTGGTCGTGGTCACCTTGGCGGTCCAGCCGGGGATCGGCGTGGTGTTCGCCTCCGCCACCGGGTGGTCGAGCGGGAAGCTGACCTCCAGCTTGACCACGCCGGCCGAGTCCTCCTCGTTGGGGACGCGGAAGGTGATGGTGGACTCGTCGCCCTTGGTGGCTTGGCCGGGCTCGGTCTCCACGTGTGCGGCGGCGATGCCCGCACCCAGCAGGGCGGTGGCGAGCGTGACCGTGGCGACGGCGCCGACCCGGGTCAGCGCGCGCGAGGATGAACGAAGGGACATGGTTCCTGACTCCTGTCAGTACGGTGTGGTGTAAGGGATTCAGGAGTCGGACGGGGGTCCGCGGCGGGTACGGACCCGCCGCAGCACGATCATGACCTCAGTGCTGGGCCGCGGTGCGGGCATCGGCCCGGCGACCGGGGCCCATGCCGGCAGCGCCGACATCCGGGCCGGGAACACCGCGGCGAGCGCGACGCCGATGGCGGTCAGGACCGCGTCGGCGTGGGTGAGGATCGCCGCGAGGATCAGCGTCGCCAGCACGTGGGCAATGGCCATCGGCACCGGCCCGGCCACGGCGCGGCCGCCCAGCAGCATCTGGTGGCTGGTGGCGTTCACCGACAACAAACTGTGTATCGCGAGTTGCATGCCGCCGAGGACCGCGATCGTGACGCCGCGGGCGCGGATCCGCTCGGCGAGCAGTGTTCCCGCACCGGCGAACAGCACTGTCGGCAGCAGGAACAAGCCGAGGTCGGGGACGCCACCGCCCCCTGCCATGTGCGCGGTGACCGTCAGCGCGGCCGAGACACCGGCCAGCAGGCCGCCCCGCACGACGCGGAGCGCCGGGTCGGCGACACGCGGAGCGGCAGGCACCGAGGCAGCCTAGCGACGCCGAGCGGCCAGGAGCATCAGCGACCGCCAGGTGAGACGGAGCCGACACGGCCTATCGTGCGCTCTGCCGTCTCGTCGGACTGGCCAATGCGGCCCGTGCCAGATCGCGCAGCCAGACGTGGGCGGGGTCGGTGTCATAGCGCTGATGCCATGACAGGTACACCGGGGCCGGTGGCAGTTCGAGCGGCAGCGGTAGCAGGGTGAGACCGAAATCCGCGGCCGCTGCGCGCGTGGTGGATTCGGGGGCCGTGATGAGGAGGTCAGAGCCGCGCACAAACGCGAACGCGGCCGCTTCGGTGGGCGCGGTCGCCACCACGCGTCGGGTGAGGCCGAGCTGGGCGAGAGCGTCGTCGAGAGCGTTGCTGAGCCTGCCGCGCCGCGAGATGGTGATGTGCTCGGACGCGGCGTACCGCGCGGCGGTGACGGCCTTGACCCGGGTGAGCGGATGTTTCTGCCGCACAACGATGACGTGACGGGTCTCGGCCACCCGGTCGGCGCGAATGTCGGGTGCGGTCGGGCGGTTCGCGTTCGCCTCGAGGTCGACCTCGCCGCGGCGCAGCTCAGGGGTGTCGATGCTCGATTCCGCGGTGAAGCGCAGTCGCACGCCCGGCGCCTGCTTGCGCACCGCCGCGAGAAGCGTGGGGCCGCTGAGAGCAACGAGGGAATCGTGCCAGCGGAGGGTGAAGGTGCGCTCGAGCGTGGTGAGGTCGAGTTCACGGCTCGGCGCCAGCACGCCTTGAACCTGCTGGAGCAGCGTGTGCACCTGCTCGCGGACGGCGATCGCGTACGGCGTCGGGGTCATCGTGTGCCCGGTGCGCACCAGGATCTGGTCCCCCGTCGTGCGCCGGATCCGACCGAGGCTTCGGCTCATCGCCGGGGCGGTCACGTGCAGGCGCGCGGCCGCTCCGGCCACGCTGCCTTCCTCCAGCAGCGCATCGAGCGCGGCGAGCAGATTCAGGTCCAATTGCATGAGAGTCATTCTATCCGTGCTTAACATGCACTTGTTGTTAATCAGGAGTGGGCATACCGTCGAGATACCGGCACAGATGCCACGGGTTCTGTTCTTACTCACACGGGAGCACCACCATGCCCAAGTCCACTCAGGACAGTCCTGTCGCGACAGACGCCGCGATCGCCTCCGACGTCGACCTGCTCGCGCAGACCGCGATCGCCGTGCGCTCGGCCGGTTCGGCGCTGCGCGAACGCTTCGGCGACGTGGTCCGCTACGAGACCCGCGATGATTTGATGCGCGCGCTCGCCGCCAACGACGACGCGGCCCTCGACGTGCTGCGCCCCCGCCTTGAGCTGCTTCGTCCGGACGCCCGCTGGGTGGAGGACGAGCTTCAAGGCGGCGCTCTGCCTCCCGGCGAATGGTGGGTCGTGGATCCGGCCGAGGGCAACATCAACCACCTGCACGGCCTGCCGGAATGGGCGGTGACCGCCACCCTCGTACGCGAGAACAAGCCGGTGCTGACCGTCGTCCACCTGCCGTTGACCGGCCAGACCTATACCGCGCTCGCGGGCGCAGGCGCCCATCTTGACGGCCGGCCGCTGCGCGTGTCGGAAACCACCAGCCTCGGTCTGAGCCTCGTGGCCACGAGTCAGGCCAGGCCGGACGAGGACAAAGCGATCGTGCAGCGCATCGGCTCCTCGGTCACCGCGATGCTCCTCGACGCGCTCGTGGTGCGGATGTCCGTACCCGCGACCCTGCACCTGCTGAACGTGGCCGCCGGCCGGATCGACGCTTTTTGGCAGTTCGCCGGGGCCCGCGCGGACCTGCTGCCCGGTGCGCTGCTCGTCGCGGAGGCCGGCGGACGGATCTCCGACGCCGAGGGCCGCCCCTGGACCCCGCAGAGCGAGAGTTTTCTGGCTGCCGCGCCCGGCGTCCAGGCCGAAGCCGTCGCCACGCTCTCCCGCTGACGGCCGCGGACCACGAACAGACCACACGCACCGAAAGGACCAGCTCAGCATGACCACGATCGCCGTTCTCGGAAACGGCCGCGTCGGCGGCAGCCTTGCCACCGCCCTCACCCGGGCCGGCCATGAGGTCACCGTGGCGGACCGCTCGCCAGGCTCCGCCGCCGGCGCCACCCGGACCGCGAAGATCGTCATCAACGCCACGCCGGGCGCCGGTTCACTGGAACGGCTCGTCGAACTGCGCGACCAGATGGACGGCAAGATCCTCGTGGACGTCTCCAACGCCACTGTCGACGGACCGGACGGACTGCCCGCCGACCTGCTCTACCCTGGCTCAAGCCTCGCGGAACAGCTCCAACAAGCGCTGCCCGACACGCGCGTCGTCAAGACGCTCAACACGATGCTCCACACCGTGATGACCGCGCCGGCCTCGCTCACCCAGCCGCCGACCGCCTTCCTCTCCGGCCAGGACTCCCAGGCCAAGCAGGTCGTCCGCGGCCTGCTCGCGGACCTCGGCTGGCACCAGGAGTGGATCACCGACCTCGGTGGGATCGAGACCGCGCGAGCCGCTGAGGCCGCGATCCTGTTCGTCCCGCACGTGATCCGATCCAGCGGGTTCGCGCCCTTCGCGATCTCGATCGCTCGCTGACGGAGCGCCGCCGGTCCGTGTGGTCACGTACGAAATGCGAGTGTCCTGACCTCGACGCCGAGTTCGGCGAAAACGAGGTAGAGGTCGTGCCGGCCACGCCGGGGCCGCAGTGGAACGCTCACCGGCGCGGAGGCTCCGGCGGGCAGGCGCACCGTGGCGAACACCGGCCCGTCCGGCGTGTCCAGGCGCAGCTCGACCGCGGCAGTTGCCCCGCCGGTGTTGGCGACGGACAGCTCGCACGTTCGGCAGCCGGTCAGGTCGTATCCGCGATAGGCGGCCCAGCCGCCCGGACGGACAGCGGTGATCACACTGTCGCGCTCGCACGGCAGTTCGGCCAGCCGCACCCCGGAGGCGTCGTCGAACGAGCGCGCGCCCAGCGCGGTGTCGGCCAAGGCCCGCGGCGGAAGTGAGGTTCCCTCGACATCGAGGACGGCGGTGGCGATCGACGCGTTGGTGAACACCTCGTGTCGCGCGGATTCGATCACCCATCGCTCGGCGGCGACGTCCCAGAAAGCCAGATCGGCGGCGCGTAGCCGGAAGACGACCTGCTTGGTCGCCTGCGCGGGCAACCAGACCCGGCGGAAGGCACGCAGCTGCCGCCTCGGCTGCTTGACCTGAGAGGTCAACTGCCGGCTGTACAGCTGCACCACCTCCTCGCAGTCACGGAACCCGGTGTTGCGCACCTCCACGGTGACGGACGTGCCACCGTCGGCGTCGATCACCGAGTCGTCCAGCCGCACCGCGCCGTGGGCGAAGGTCGTGTAGGTCAGGCCGTGTCCGAACGGGTACAGGGCATCGTCGTGGTACAGGTAGGTGATGTTCGTGGCGATGATGTCGCCGTCGAGCTCGGCGGGCAGCTCCTCCGCCGACCGGTACCAGGTCTGCGGCAGCCGCCCGGTCGGGGCGTAGTCGCCGAGCAGCACCTCGGCCAGTGCCGTGCCGGCGGTCGGCCCGTCGTGCGCGGTCCAGAGCATGCCCGGCAGGTGATCGGCGGCCCAGGCCAGGGCGTAGGGACGGCTGCTGGACACGACGAGGACCGTGTTGGGATTGGCGGTGCGGACCGCTTGCAGCAGTCGTTGCTGTCCTTCGCTCAGCGCGAGGGTCGTCCGCTCGGCCCGGCGGCGGCTGCCCACCATCAGCACGACCGCGTCGACGCTGCGGGCCACGAGCGCGGCCTGGTCGAGATCCTCGCCGTCGTGCCGCAGCACGCTGACCTTCTCGCCCAACGCGCGAGCCAGCGCGTCGCCGGTCTGACCGATCACCGCCAGCCGGACGCCGGGCCCGGTCAGCAGTGGCAGCAGCCCGTCGTTGTGAAGCAGCACAACGGATTCCCGGGCCGCCTGCAGTTCGAGCGCGCGGAGTTCCGCGCCGTCGCCCGATGCCGGCTGTCGGTCGAGCCGGACCCGGGTGAGCAGCACCCGCCGGGCCGCCTCGGTGATCGTCTCCTCCGCCAGCTCGCCGCGCCGGTGGGCGGCCATGATGTCGGTGCCGCGTGCGCCCGTGCCCACACAGAGGTCCGCGCCCAGCCGCAGCGCCCTGGCGCCGTCGAAGTCGGGACCGCTCACCTCGCACACCACGACGATCTCCCGGTCGCTCCACGGCCGGTAGACGTTCTTGATCAACCGTTCGGCCACCGTGGGGTACTCGTCGAACAGTTCCCACGGCAGCACGACGCCGAGCGCGCCGCCGGTCTCCATGGCGGCGCGCAGCGCCGGCCACTCGTGTTCGTTGAGCAGCCGCATGTTGAAGCCCGGCTGGGTGACGCAGCGCAGGGCGTCCACGCCTTTGCGGATCACCGGCGCGGTCCGGATCCGCTCCGGGTCGGGTCCGCGCAGGCCGAGCGTGTAGGCGGTGCCGAGCCGGGAGCACAGCAGCGGATCCTCGGCGTAGGTGGCCCGGTCGGGGCCCCGACGGGGATCCTGCAGCGGCCGGCCGACCGGCGCCAGGGGCAGCGGTCCGCTGGTGGCGGCCAGGTAGCTGCCGATCCGGCCGGCCAGCTCGGGATTCCAGGTGCTGCCAAGGGCCAGCGCCGGCGGCAGATCGCCGCCGGCGGCCACGGTCAGGCGCAGCTCGCACGACGGCAGCCCGAGTTCCGGCACCGGCGGCTGGACCGGCTGGGTCAGCGCGATCTTCCGCTCCAGGTCCATCCCGGCGAGGACGTCCTGGACGATGCTGTCGTCAGTGGTTGGTCGGAACGTGGTGGCTCCTCGGTCGGATCGGTGCGGTGGCGCGGCCGGTCACGGCAGGGGCACGCCCTTGGTCTCCCGCAGGTCACCAGCGCCGAGGCCGATGCCTTGACGCCCTCGCGCGGGCCACCCTAGCTTCGTCCGACGTTAAACGCACAAGTTGCTCGCATAGCGCACAGCGGGTCGGAGCATCGGCGCTGCCTACCGCAACGCCCGCGAGATGGACGACGCGGTGCGCGCAAGCCGTTGTGCCACGGCGGAATGGCGGGAGAGCACCGGCTCGATGTCCGAACCGGACACACAGATGGCGCCGACCACGTCGCCGTGACGGTTCTGAATGACACACGCCAGAGCGCCGATGCCCGGCCGCACCTCGCCGAACGAGTACTCGACGCCGCCCGCGGCCCGGATGTCCGCCAGCCGGGCCGCCAGGTCCTCGTCCCGCGCCAGGTCCGGCGTGAGGCCGACCCCGTAGGCGAGGAAGCAACGTCCGATCGATGATCGCGGCAGCGACAGCCTGGTGCCCAGGTCGATCAGGGTGCTCAGCGGCGCCTTGGACGTCCACAGCCGCTCGATCAGGATCGCGCAGTCGACCGCCGGCACGGCCAGGGAGACGATCCAGGGGGTGTCCGCCAGCGTGGTGTGCAGCTCGACCGCGTACGGCAGGGCCGCCTGCCGCAGACCCGTCTGTTCGATGTAGGCCAGCGACAGCGTCGCCGCGTGCGCTCCGACCGCGTACCGTCCGCCGGTCTCGCTGGCCAGACCGTTGTCGACCAGCGTGCGCAGCAGCCGGTACGTCACCGTGCGGTCCAGCCCGCTGGCCTTCGCCAGACCCAGCACGCTGGCGTCCTCGACCGCCTCGGTCTCCAGCAGCCGCAGCAGCTCGCAGGCCCGGGACACCGACTGCACCCGCGACCGCGACCGCACGGCGTCGGCCTGCGCCGGAGATGCGTTCACCCCGCTCCTCTCTCCCGCCGGCACCCTATCGCAACAGCTGCGCGCAATGCGCACACTCCGTGCGTCGCCGGCTCCGGCGGAAACCAAGGTGACAGCCTGCGTCAGGAATCCATACGGTCGGCCCCATGACCAGCGATTCCAGCTCGCTCACGTGGCGGCCGCTCACCCCCGCGGACGCGCAGACGTCGGCCGACCTCCTCAACGCGATGGAGACCGTCGACAAGCTCGGCGAGTTCTACCTCGCGGAGGACACCCTCCAGGAGCTGGTCGACCCCTACCTGGACCTGGCGCGCGCGAGCCTCGCCGCCTTTGACGGCGACGTGATGGTCGGTTTCATGAAGGCGAGCTACAAGCCGGCCACGGAAGAAGTCCACCAGGTCCTCGTCGAGGGCGGGGTCCACCCCGACTACCGCCGCCGCGGTATCGGCACGGCGCTCATGGCAGCCGGGGTGGCGGCGGTGAAGGCACAACACGCGCGGCAGCACCCGACGGTGAAGCTCGTGATCGTCACCCAGAAGGCCGAACACATCGTGGGCGCTGCCGCGTTGTTCCGCTCCCATGGTTTCGCGCCGGTTTTCTACTCCCAGCACCTGGTGCACCCGCTCGGTGCTGCGATTCCCGACTCGGCGGTCCCCGACGGACTGCGGGTCGAGCCTTGGTCGGAGCACAACGACGAGGAGTTCCGGATGATCCGGAACGAGGCGTTCAAGGACGCGGGGTTGGCGGAGATGCCCGTGGACAACTGGCGGAACCGGATGATCAACAACGCGTTCCGGCCCGACGTCAGCTTCCTGCTCCGGGACCTGGCGAACGGTGCCGCGGCGGGCATGCTGCTGTCCAAGTACTGGGAGGGCGACACGCTGATCACCGGAGTTCGCGAGGCGCGCTTCCTCCTCATCGGCACGCTCCGGGAGTACCGGCGGCGGGGCGTCGCCGGGGCATTGATCTGCCACGCGCTGCGGGCTGCCGCCGACCAGGGCTTCGACCAGGTACGCGTGAGCGTGGACTACGAGAACCCCGTCGAGACGTTCGGGATCTACGAGCAGGCCGGATTCGCGCCCGCGCTGCGCCACGTGCGCTGGGCACTGGAGGGCTGACGGACGGCCGCGCACCACATCGCGAGCGGCCGCCGGTGATCGGTCCACGCCTCGGACATGACGGGGTTCAGTCCGCGGTCCTGTAAGGAATCATCGACGCGGCCATGCAGGTGCTGGCCCGGGACGGGCTCGCGGCCTGCACGGCACGGGCGGTCGCCGACGCGAGCCCGTTGACCAAGAGCGCGGTGCCACGTTCGCGGCACAGCCCAACGCCGCGTTCCTGTGGTTCGAGTACTGGATCGACACCGGCCGTCGGCAGGTCCTCGACGGCATCGCCGCCGCCATCCTGGCCTTAGCGGCGCTATTCGACGCCACCCTTCCGCCAATCCGGCAATGCGCGAATCAGACCGCCCCAAGGCGCATCTGTTCGGGCGGAGCCCGCTGCATGTACCCGATTCGACCACGCGGCTCCGATAGTTTTCGCCGGCTTCCCCGTTCCGACCCGAGACGTCCTCTCCTGCCGAAGAGAAGGGGAAAGAACAATAATGCGCACCTTTTGTCGCCTTTTGCCCGTGCCTCGAAAACGACTATCCGCGCTGGCCGTCGTCGCCGCCGCGTGTCTGGTGTTGCCGGCGGCCGTGGTCGCACCCGTGCACGCGGCGCCGGCCGCCGACGCGCCCGTCTCGTGCGGCGCGAACTCGAGCAGCAGCCACGGCGCCGCCTGCACGATCACCCCGGTCGACGCCACCGACACCCGTATCGACCAGCCGTTCGTGGCCGGCCCGAGCTACGAGTACAGCTCGATCGTCTTCCAGCCCGGCGACCAGATCACGCTGAATGCCGGCGGCTGCGTGCAGACCGGCGGCGCCGGTGCCACCTGGAAGCGCTACGTCAACCCCAGCGGCTCCAGCAGCGGCACCCCCGACGGGCTCTACTGGGCCTGGGTCACCATCCCCGGCGCGTTCTTCACCGACAACCCGGCCCAGCCGGTCACCCACGTGCCGTTCGACCAGTTCGCGTTGGGCACCAAGCACAGCTTCTTCATCCCCAAGCTGGACGCCCCGTCCGACGCCACCCAGCACCTCGACCTGATCCTCGGCTACACCGACGACCAGTACGACGACAACGGCTACTACGACCACGACGACGGCAACGACGACCAGTGCGCCCTCGACCACGACGGCGGCTCGGCCTGGGTCACCGTCGGCGTCCAGCACGGCGTGGCCGGCCCCATGCCGGCCGTGCACCCCAAGCCGTTCGACCTCGTGCCGACCGCCTACGACAGCAACCTGCTGTTCAAGAACCCCGCGTGGGGATGGCAGGTCAACCACGGCACCGTCGCCACCGACGGCGACTACGTGAACTGCGTGTTCCACTCCCCCACGCCCTGCCAGTCGCAGGCCACCACCTTCGACCACATCGGCTGGGACCTGTGGGGCGCGCTGGGCGGCATCGTCGGCAAGGGCCTGTGCGGTGAGGACGCCATCACCGGCGCGAACGCCGCCGGCCACCTCAACTGGTTCGACGCCACCTACACCGGCCAGATCCACTGGGACGAGTGGTCCGGCAACGTGTTCGGCGACGACGACTACAACATGCTGCTGACCACGCCGAACTACCAGGGCACCGGGCCGGCCGGCACCACGGCCTCCAACACCGACGCCATCAAGCTGGAGTTCGACTCCGACGAGACCATCGACAACTTCGACCAGCAGCCATGGTGGTCACGGCTGCACTACTACGTCGACCTCAACGACCGCGCCACCATCGACCACTTCGTCGAGGGCCACGACGCCGTCGTCACCGGCCTGGTCGGCCTGGACACCGAGCACGGCGCCGCCTCCGAGGTGCACCCCGTGCACGTGCTGGCCATCCGCGAGCAGGCGCCCGGGTCGGTCGACCCGGCCAACGACTCGTGGGCCATCTTCGCCCGCAACTGGGGCAACGAGGGCGAATGCGGCTCCCAGCAGCACTACCTCGACGCCAGCACGATCACCATCGACCTGCCCCGGCCCGGCGGCATCTCCCCCACCGCCGTCGCAAAGCCCATCGGCGACAACACCTTCTACGCCCACGGCACCAACACCGGCCCGGCCATCCACCCGTCCACCGGGGGCGTGCAGGTCTCGTTCACCCTGCCCAACGGCGCCGACAAGCCGTTCGAGGTCGGCGAGGTGCACCTCAACTGGACCGGCGCCGTCGCAGCGGCCCGGCCCGCGCCCGCTCAACCGGCCGTCGCTGCGCACACCGTTCGTCCGGCCGACGATGACGGCGACGCCGAAGCGGTGCTGGCCGACATCTGGGCGGCCATGACGCCGGCCCAGCAGCAGACCGCCGGCGCGTTCTTCGACCAGATGCGGCCGCACACCCGTCTGGACTCCAGCGCCGTGGCCACTACGGTCTCCACCACCGCGCCGCCGATGCCGACCAGCGTCCCCACGGTGTCCAGCGCACCGAATCTCGTTGCCAACCAACGCATCCACGCCCAGTTCGAGGCGCTGTGCGCGGCGACCGACGGCAACCTGCCCACCCAGCCCGGCTGGTGCCAGGAACTCAACCAGCCCCCTGTCACCACGCTCACCACCACCGGCGGCACGCCCGGTCCGAACGGCTGGCTGACCACGCCCGTCACCGCGACGCTCACCGCCCACGACGCCAGCGGATCCGGCATCAGCCGCACCGAGTACAGCTACGACAACCAGAACTGGACCACCTACACCGGCCCGTTCACCCTGCCCGACGGCACCTACTCCTTCTCCTACCGCTCACAGGACAACAAGTCCAACCTCGAAGGCACCCGACAACAATCGTTCAAGATCGACACCAAACCGCCGACCGTCACCATCACCCAGCCGACCGCCGGCCCGTACACGCACAGCTCCACCCTGACCCTCGCCTACGGCGCCGACGACGGGCCCACCTCCGGCCTCGGCGCAGGCTCCGGCGTCGCCTCCGTCACGTCCACAATGGACGGTGCCTCGACCGTCGGTGGACACGGGCTGGGCAACGGACAGGCCATCAACCTGCTCCGGGAGCTGCCGCTCGGCTCGCACACCTTCACCGTCGCCGCCTCCGACAACGTCGGTCACGCGACATCGAAGGCCGTCACCTTCACCATCATCGTCACCCCCGACAGCATCGAGGACGACGTCCGGCAGTTCTACCGGTCCGGCGACATCGCCAACGCCAGCATCGAGCACACCCTGCTGACCGACCTCGACGTCGCCAAGGCCGCCTGGCCGACCAGCATCTGCCTGGCCGCCAGCGCGTACCGCATCTTCATCACCGACGTGCAGCTGCTCAAGGGCACCTTCGTCAGCGCAACCGCCGCCCGCATCCTGACCGACGACGCGAACTACCTCATTGCGCAGTGCGGGCAACCGCACCGCGTGGCGACCTGAGCCGACCGGTGGGGCGCATCCTCGCGGTGCGCCCCACCGGTCGGCGCAACCGCCTCCACCCCATAGACCGTCGGCGGATCGAGCCGGCCGAACCTGTAGCCGATGGATCCTGGTCCCCACCACGGTGTCGCGAGGAGAATCCCGTTTTCCCGCAACGAAAAACAGGGGCTGGAGACCATGGCTGACACCTCGACCCTGACCGCGTTCCCCTTCCCGACGCCACCCAACCTGAGCACGGACCCCGACGGCCTGCGCCTGCTCGGCGAAGGCGCGATGACCAGAGCACGGATGGCCAACGACGGCCAAGAGGTGTGGCTGGCCCTCGGCTACCAGGCCAATCGCCAATGCCTGGGCGACCCCCGCCTGTTACGCGAACCGGCCACCCGGCCCGGCAGCCCGGTCACGATCCCGTCGGTGGTCGGCGTCACCGACGTGATCGCCGTGATGGACCCACCCCGGCACACCCGAGTCCGCCGCCTGCTGGCCGCCGCGTTCACCCCGCGCATGGTCGAGCGCCTGACACCCCGCATCCAGGCGCTGCTCGACCGGCTGCTCGACGAACTGACCGCCCAGGACGGGCCGGTCGACCTGATTCCCGCGTTCATCGCTCCCCTGCCGATCACCGTGATCAGCGAGCTGCTCGGCATTCCAGAGTCCGACCGTTCCCGGCTGCGCGGCTGGGCAGCCACGCTGATGGGTGACCTGCCGTTGGACGAAATCGGCCGGGCCCACCAGGAAGTCGGCGCTTACCTGGGCGAACTGATCGCCCGCAAACGGGTCGAGCCCGGCGAGGACCTGACCACGGCGCTCGTCGAGGTGCACGACGAGGACGGCGACCGGCTGACCGAGCCGGAGCTGATCATCAACCTGCAGACCCTGATGATGGCCGGCCACGAGACCACCCTCAACCAGCTCGCCAACGGTGTCGTGGCGCTGTCGCGCAACCCCGACCAGTTCGATCTGCTGCGCTCGGACCCGACGCTGGCCGGCAACGCGGTCGAGGAGCTGATGCGCTACGACAAACTGCTGCACTCGATCATGCCGAAGATCGCGGGCGAGGACCTGGAGGTCGAGGGCTACCCGATCCGGGAGGGCGAAGCGGTCATCTGCGTCCCGAACATCGCCAACCGCGACCCGGCCGTGTTCGACAACCCCAACCAGCTCGACATCACCCGGGCCAACGCCTCGGCACACCTCAGCTTCAGCCACGGCGTGCACTTCTGCCTCGGCGCCAACCTGGCCAGAACCGAACTGCGCGCCGCGCTCACCGCGTTGGTCACCCGGCTCCCCGGTCTGCGCATCGCGGTGCCGGACGAGGAACTGCGGTGGCGGGAGGGCGCACTCACCCGAACCCTGCTGAGCCTGCCCGTGACCTGGTGACCCAACGGCCGGCACGACGCCGGGCAGACACATCGGTCGACGGCCGTGCCGCCGTCGGCGCCTTCACCGGGGCCCGAGCCGCTGGACCTGGGCGGGGTCGAGTTGTGTGCCGCAGTCGGGCTGGAGCAGCCCTTCGGCCCGACAAACTCAGGGGTTCATGTACGGATCCTGCGCCAGGCGCTGATAGGCGGCGAGGGCCGCCGGTGACGAGTTGATCTGCCAGTGCCGCTCCTTGTCGACGTCGAACCACACCAGCGCCTTGACCAGTGGGAACGTGATCCGCAGCGTGGGGATCACACCGTCGATCCAGTCGGCTTTGTCGCCACCGACCTCGTCGGAGGCCATCTCGCCGATGAGGATCGGTTTCCCGAGCGGCGCGAGCTTGGCGTAGCTGTCCGAGAACACCTCCGCGAAACTCTGCCAGCGGAAACCGTCCTGCGACGTGCCCCAGTTGTACCCGTCGGCACCGGTCCAGTCGACATAGTCGCCGCCCGGGTAGTAGGCCAGCGCCGACGGACTGTTGGCACTGTCGGTGTTGTTGGGGCACCAGGCCCACAGCACGTTGGTCACACCGTGCGCGGTGAAGACATCATGGATGTGGCGATACGCGGCAATGTACTTCTCCGGGTCGTGCCCACCCCAACCTTCGTCCTCGTTCATCTCGGCCGCGAAATCGAGAATCAACTCGCCGCCGAGCGACTTGGCCCCCTCGGCCCGCGCCTCGACCGTCTGGTCGAGCGTCCCATTGACGATGTCGTCGAAGGAGACGCCGGCCGGCTCCCAGTTGACCAACGGGATCCTGCCGTCGGCCAGGTCGCCGCGCGTCGCCGGAGCCGCGGCCCAGTCGTCGGACCATCCGTAGTAGGAAAGGTGTACCGCCGGCTTACGTCCGATCCGAGCATCGGTGTCCGCGATACTGCCGGCACCGTAGTAGTGCCCCAGCAGGACACCTTCCGCGGGAACCACGGCCGCCAGCGATCGCCCCGACGTCGACGACGTCGAATTCGACAGGCGCTCGTATGGCGCTGCCTCGGCGCTGGAACAGGCGACGATGAACGCCGGAAGCAGAGCCGCCACTCCGACGATTCGACAGGTTTTCTTCACCAGCGGACCACCTTTGCTTCGGACAATTATCGAGGGCAGCAGGACGACTCCGACTCAGCGACTCGCGAGGGCGAAGCTCAGTAGCGCGGTGGCGGTGAAGTCGTCGGCGGGCTCGACGCTCTGCCACGCGCCGACGTCGTCGACGAAACGCGCACCGCGGCCGTCGAAGCGAGCGAATCCGTCCGTCACGCAGGTGCGCATGGTCGGAAACCGGTTGAGCTCGGCGAATCGGTTCTCCCCGTTCGGCCCGTTGACCGCCGCACCGGTCAGCTGCCGACCGGTGAGGTTCGCGGCCTGGTGCTCCGGGCAGCGCGGGTAGACCTCGCCGGCGCCGATGACGAACGACGATCCCCACGCATTGGCGCCGAGTGCCCAGTTCCGCTGCTGGGTGCCGAACGCGGCATAGGTGTCGGTCCTGGTGACCTGCCGGTGCAGCAGTGCCGTCGTGGCCAGGCCGAAGGCGTGGGGCACGGCGTCGAACTCCAGGTAGTCGGCACCGGCGCGGAAGGGATCGCGGGCCGCTCGGGCCCGGCCGTCGTCGAGCTGGCGGGCGAGGTCGCCGGTGAGCCGGTCGCGGGTGATCTCCGCGGCCGCACCACCGGCGTCGAGGAGTTCGACCAGGTCGGCATGGGCGAGTGCGCTGACGTCGCCGACGCCCAAGGTGCCCAGCGTGTCGGAGGTCAGGTATGCCGCGGCCCAGTGCCCGGCGTCGCGCGTCCAGCCGTCCGCGCGTGGGTCGCCGAGTGCCTTGCCGGCCCGGGCCAGTTCGGCGGCGGCGAACTCGAGGTCGTCCTGCCAGGACGCTTCCGGGTAGAACGCGTGCGGGTACGCGGTGACCAGTGTCCGCGGCTCGCGATCGGCCAGGGCGTACACCTTCGCCGCCTTGTCCAACGCGCGGCGTGCGAAGTCGCCGGTGCTGGTCTGGGCAGCCAACGCGAACGCGGCAGCGACCTTGCCGGCCAGATTGGGACTGATCGGCTGGCCGGGCTCGGCGGCCCGGAACACCGGCCGGTGGGCCAGCGCGGGGTCCGCGCCCGGCGCCTCGTCGGCCTCGGGCAACCGCCAGACGTCGTGGTCGGAACGGACGTCGTTGTTGCCCGCACCGATGCCGACCTGGGCGTAGAGGGTGCCGCCGGCGTCGTCCCACATCTTGTCCAGCCACGCCAGTCCGTGCCGGGCCTCGGCCGCCAGTTCCGGGCCGCCGGCCGAGCCGTCCCGCTGAGCCAGCAGCAGCAATGCCGTGCTGTAGGCCGCGGTGTGGGTGAACTTGAGGAAGTCGCCGGCGTCGAACCAGCCACCTGCGACGTCGACCTGGCTACCGACCGGCGTGAGCGGCCCGTCGAGGAGCTCCTTCCCGGCCTGGTCGTAGCGAGGCACCTCGTACACCGTCGCGGTGGCGTCGTTGAGGTGCGCCGGCTTTCGGTCCATCACGGACGCGACGACGTCAACGCCGTCGCGCTGAGCCTGGAAGAAGTGGACGTTCGCGGTGACCTGGGCGCCGAACAACTCGGCGCCCGAGCCGATCCGGAAGACCGGCGACGGCGCCGCGCCGGCGGCGAGGACGCGATATCTGCCCGGGGTCTTCAAGGCCGAGAAGTCCAGTGCCCGGACCGTGGTGAACTCGGCGTTCCAGGAGCCGGTAGGCGGACCGGCGGCCCCGACGAGGACCGTTCGCCCGGACTCGTCGACCACGCGGAACGACGTGTCGTCGGAGGGACCCATCACGAAGGCCTGTTTGACTTCGTCGGTGCGGTAGCCGACTTGGTCGACACGGACGAACCCGGCCGGCGGCGGGGCGCCGACGCCCGAGACGCATGCCGCGGAGCACGCGGCGGCCAGCAGAACCGTGGTCACGGACAGCGCGTACCTGGACATGACCGGAGCGTCTCAAGGCGTCGATGAGAGGATCATGAGACGGCGTGGACGGGCAGCACCAGCTCCGCCAGCGTGCCGCCGCCGTCAGCAGCCAGCAACCGCGCGGAACCACCGTGCAGCTCGGCCACCCAGCGCACGATCGCCAGCCCGATCCCGGTGCCCCCGCGGTCGCCGGTGGCGGTGCGCTCGAACATCCGCTCCCGATCCGCCTCCGGCACGCCAGGCCCGTGGTCGCGGACCCCGACCCGGCCGTCGGCCACCGTGACCACCACCGCGGTGTCGCCACCGTGGCGCACGGCGTTGTCGACGAGGTTGCGCACGGCCTGCCCGAGCAGGTCGGGATCGCCGAGCACGATGCACGGCCGCACGTCGAGAACGACGTCGTAGCCCTCAAGGATCTGCTCGACCAGCAAGTCCAGCCGAAGCGGCTCCCGCTCGGCCGTGACCGTGCCGGCCGCTAGGCGAGCACGCACCAGCAGGCCGCTGACCAGCCGGCCCAGCTGCGCGGCCAGCCGGGTCGACCGGGTCAGGGCCTCGGCCGCTCGGTCGGGTTCGCGAAGGCCGCTCTCCGTGACCAGCTGGAGGGTGGCCAGCGGCGTGCGCAGCTCGTGGGCGGCTTCGGCCAGGAACTGTTCCTGCTGGTCCAGAGCACGCACGGCGGGCCGCATACTGCGGCCGGACAACAGATGCCCGGCGGCCGCGGCCAGCAGCACCAGGCCGACGCAGCCGAAGGCCAGCCATTCGACCAGCACGTCGTGCTCGTGCTGCTCGGTCGCCGGGTCGCCGTACACCACGACCACCGCACCGATCCGGTCGCCGTTCCACACTCCCGATGCCGCGAGTCGCCTGGGATGTCCGTCCACAGTGACGTCGCCCAGCGTGGTTCCCTCGCTCTGACGGGCGTCGTCGGCCACCGCCGCGACGTCCGCCGGCGCGGTCGCGCCGCCGACCGGCCAACGCTGGACCAAGGTGCCTGTCGTGGACCATTCGAACACCGCCACCGATGCCGAACCCGCGGCCAGGACGTCTTCCCGCAGTGGCTCGAGGTGCAGGGCACCGGCGTCGTCGTACCAGAGCGCGCGGGACAGCGCCGTGCCGATCCGGTCGACGTCGTGGTCCAACGCGGCCGAACGTGAGTTGGCGTCGATACTCGCGGCGATCCCCGCGAGCACCACCAGACACACCGCGGTGCCCAAGGCGTACGACGCGGTGAGTTGCCACCGCAGCCGCCGCAGCCGCGCCCGGGCGGGCGTGGTCACGCGGCCGGGCCGTCGATCAGGTACCCGGCCCCGCGGACCGTGCTGATCACCGGCGCACCGAGCTTGCGGCGCAGCTGGGCGATCACCGCGTCGACCACGTTCGACACCGGATCCGCGTGCTCGTCCCAACAATGCTCGATCAGGTCGGTGCGGGACACCACCTGCCCGGCCCGCACCATCAGCAGTTCGAGCACCGCGAACTCCTTGGCCCCCAACGAAAGCAGGACACCCTCGCGACGGACCCGCTTGCGCGCGGTGTCGACCTCGAGGCCACCGGCACGCAGGATCGCCGGCCGCGGCTGCTCGGCGCGCCGGCACAGCGCCCCGACCCGCGCGTGGAGCTCGGCGAAGGCGAACGGCTTGACCAGATAGTCGTCGGCGCCCTCGGCGAACCCGCTGACGCGATCGTCCACTGTGTCCAATGCGGTCAGCACGAGCACCGGCACCCGAGACCCTGTCCCGCGCAGCTCCCGGACCAGCTCGAGCCCCTCGCCGTCGGGCAGGACCCGGTCCAGGACCAGGCAGTCGTAGCGGTTGACGGCGATGGCGAGACCGGCCGCGCCGATCGTCGCCACCAGGTCCACGGCGTACCCGACGGACCGCAGGCCGCCGGCGATCTCGGCGCCGAGCTCCGGTTCGTCCTCCAGGACCAGCACCCGCATGGCGCGATCGTAACCACAACCGTTGGGGGCGGCGGTCCGGTCGGACCGCCGCCCCCCACGATGGCAGTACTACCGGCGGCGAGCGACGAGCCGGAGCGCGAACAGGAGGCCCCCGCCGAGCACGAGCAGTCCGGCCGCGATGGCGATCATCGCGCCGGAGTTCACCCCGGTGTTGGCCAACGCGGTGTTGTCCACCGACGTGACCGTCGTCGTCGGCGTCACCGCCACCGAGGTGGTGGTCGTCGTGGGCGCCGTCGTCGTGGTCGTCGTGGTGCTGGACGTCGTCGTGGTGGTGGTCGTCGTGGGCGGCGGCGTGCTGTGCTGGCATGCCTTGGCCGACAGCGTCTTGGTGAACGACCAGCCCTTGTCGCCGTTGGCGTCGTCCCACGCCTTCACCGTGACCACGAACGTGTCGGCCACGTCACTCGGGATCGTCTTGGCGTCGTGGAACGTCGCGTGGTACGAGTCCTGGAACTTGGTGTCGACCAAGCTCGTCTTCGTTGCCGCACCGTCCGGCTGGACCGTGACCGACACCGTGTTGGCGTGGCTGCCGTTGTAGTCCTTGAGGTCGACGGTCAAGGTGGTCTGTCCGTCGACGCATCCCGCCGTCACCGTCGGCGTGTGGGCGTTGGCAGGGGCGGCAAGCAGAACGGCGGCGCCGATCGCCACGGCCATTGCGGAGCCGATGCCGAACGACCGTCGCGCTGTGAATGTCATACGTCGTACCCGATCTCTGATCAGCCAGGGGAGAGCAAGAGTCCTGCGACCCTATGAGCCACGCCGGGCGCTGGACGAGAACGTCCTGTGCGCATTTGGATATCGGATTGGTCACGATCGGCTGACGGAACGATGCCGCGGCGTCGCCCGTAGGCGGGGTGACCACCCACGGGCGGCACGCTCAGCAGTGCGGCGCGGCCAGCGTACGCCTGGCGTGGCCGGAGCGGCCGAACACGTCCGGGCTGATCCGGTAGCCGCGGTTGTCCAGCTTCAGCGCCTCCTCGCGCCACTCGTCCAACGCCTTCGGGCACAGGTGCGTCATCCTGGTGAGGTGCAGGACCTCGGGGTTGGTGTCCTGGACGGCGTCGACCCGGATCAGGCCGAGACCGGCGACGTAGTACTTGCGGTGATGGCCGCCGGCCGGATCGTTCGGCGCCCACTCGTCGGTCACCAGCACGTTGTCGAAGCAGCCGACCGGTACGCACACGTGCTGGCCGGTCTGGAACACCTTGGCGCAGTCGTCGAACTCGATGCTCGGCGCGAGCCCCTGGAGGTACGCCGGCGAGGTCAGCTTCGGGTTCGCCAGCATCGCGGTGCCGGCGATCGCGCCGTCGACACCCGTGATCCAGGTGTCCGGGGCGCCGGTCAGCTTGCCGTTCTCGTACACCTCCGGATACTCGCCGAGCGCCCGCACGGCGCCGGCGTGGTCCTGGGCGAACAGCGCGAGTTCGGCCTCCTGGATCACCCCGTCCGGGCCGAGGTCCTGGTCGAGCACCACGATCGTGCGGGTGCCGCCGACCGTCTTGGTGAGGTCCGTGATCGTCGTGCGGATCTCGTGCTGCTGGCCGTCGACGGTGCCCTTGAGCACGAACTGCGTGCCCGGCGTCAGCGGCAGCCACTTGTTGGTCACCAGCTCGGGCTGGGCGGCCGGGTGGAAGGCGTGCGGCGAGCCGCACCCCGGGGAGGTGGCGACGGTGGCGGTGGCGGTGCCGCTGACGGCGAAGCCTGTCGACGTCAACAAGAGCGCCACCGCCAGGATTCTCAGCGTGGTCGCCGGAATTCTCATCGTCATCGGATCTCCTTCGTGGAAACCTCTGCCTTCAGGCGGGGAAGGAAACGAAGGCCCTGCGGAGCAGGGCACGGAAGACGAATCGCCGCCGGGCCGGCGGTGTCGGCCTGTGGAGCCGGTGTAGGACCTCAACGGAGTTCTCCGAGCGGGCGGTCGGCGATGAAGCAGGGAGCCCTACGGCGCGAGCCGTAGGGCTCCCCTCTTTCACAAGGAAAAGTCAAGGTGTCTTCCTTCGAGCGAGGCCGAATCTGAGGTACAGCGACGGCACGACGAACAGGTTGAGCAGGGTGGACGTGACCAGGCCGCCGAGGATCACGACCGCAAGCGGGTACTCGATCTCGTGGCCGGCGCGGTCCCCGAGCACCACCAGCGGCACCACCGCGAGCCCGGTGGCCAGCGAGGTCATCAGGATCGGCGAGAGCCGCTCGCGGGCGCCGCGCAGCACCAGCGCGACACCGAAGGTCTCCCCCTCGTGCTCCTCCAGGTACTGGCAGTGGTTGATGAGCAGGATCCCGTTGCGCGCGGCGATGCCGAACACCGTGAAGAACCCGACGACCGAGCCCAGCGACAGGACCCCGCCGCCGATGAACGCCGCGATCGCGCCGCCGACCAGCGCCATCGGCAGGGTAAGGAAGGACAGCGTGGCCAGCCGCCAGCTGCGGAAGGACACCTGTAGCAACAGGAAGATCGCCAACGCCGCGATGCCGGCGGTGCTGTAGAGCCGGTTCTGCGCGTCCTGCGCGGTCTGGAACTCGCCGAGCAGCTCCGCGTGGTAGCCCTGCGGGAAGCTGACGCCGGCGATGGCCTTGCGCACGTCGGCGGCCACCGACCCGAGATCCCGCCCGCTCACCGCGGCGGCGACGTCCTGCCGCCGGGAGTCGCCCTCACGCTCGATCAGGTTCGGCACCGGCTGCACGCTGACCTTGGCCACGTCGCCGAGCCGCACCGGGGTGCCGGCCGGGGTGTCGATCGGCAGTTCGCTGATCGCCTGCACGCTGCCGCGGGTCGCGGGCGTGCTCCAGACGACGGTGTCGTACGCCTTGCCGTCGCGGAAGATGTCGCCGACCTCCTCGCCGGCCACCATCGTCGACGCGGCCCGGCGCACGTCGCCGGGTTTGAGCCCGTACTTCGCCGCCTCCGCCAGGCTGACCTCGACCTCGATCTGCGGCTCGTCCACCTGGAGGTCGGCGTGCGAGTCGCCGATGCCGGGGATGGCCTGGATCTTGCGCAGGATCTCCTGGCTCTTGGCCCGGATGGTCTTCAGGTCCTGGCCGTACACCCGGACCACGATCGGCTCCTGCGAGCCGGTCAGCACCTCCTCGATCCGCTCGTTGAGGTAGGTCAGCGTGTCGTGGAACAGGCCCGGGTAGCCGCTCACCACGTCGTGCACCGCGGCGAGGGTCTTGTCCAGGTCGGCGTTCGGGTCGACGTTGATCCAGTTCTCGCCGAAGTTGACGCCGGCGATCTCCTCGCCGAGGAACGCCTGCCCGATGTGCGAGCCGAAGTTGCGCACCCCCGGGATGGCGCTGAGCTTCTTGCTCACCTCGGTGACGATGCGCTGCTCCTCCTGCACGGAGGTGCCCGGCGGCGTCACCCAGTGGATGAGGAAGTTGCGCTCCTTGAAGGTGGGGAACAGCGAGGATCCGAGCAGCGGCACCACCGCGATCGCGGCCACCACCAGCACCGCGGTGGCGGCGTAGGCCCGGCGCGGCTTGCCGACCACCTTGCCGAGCAGCCTGGTGTAGCCGGCCTGGAGCCAGCGCACCAGCGGCGACTGGTGGCGTTCGACCTTGGCCCGGCCCAACAACAGCAGCGTCAGCGCCGGCGTGACCGTCAACGCCACCACCATGGACGCGCCGATGGCCAGCACGTAGGCGAGCATCAGCGGCTGGAAGAAGGACGCGGTCAGGCCCTGCAACAGGAACACCGGCACGGACGCGGCGATGATGATCAGCGTCGCGTACACGATCGGGCTGCGGACCTCCAGCGAGGCGGACAGGATCACCGACGCGGTCGACCGCCCGGCGCCGGACAGCCGGTTCTGGCGTAGTCGGCGCAGGATGTTCTCCAGGTCGATGATCGCGTCGTCGACCACCGCCCCGAGGGCGAGCACCAGTCCCGCCAACGTCATCGTGTTGATCGTGGCCCCGGACCAGTTCAGCACCAGCAGCGCGGCCATCAGCGACAGCGGGATGGTCAGCATGCTGATCAGCGCGACCCGCCACTCGAACAGGAAGCCGGTGAGGATCACCAGCACCAGGATGAAGCCGAGCACCAGCGCCTGGGTCAGGTTGTCGATCGAGGTCTCGATGAAGTTGGACTGCCGGAACACGTTGGTGTCGAAGGTGATTCCCGGCAGGCCGGGTTGCAGCGTGGCCAGCGCGTCGGTGACGTCCTTGGTGATCTGCAGGGTGTTGCCCCACGGCAGCTTCTCCACCACCAGCAGCAGGCCGGGCCCGTTGTCCACGATCGCGTCGCCGATCAGCGGCTGGTGCGTCTCCACCACCTGGGCCACCGACCCCAGCGGCACCGGTGTCTTGTCCGCGTTGACGACCGTGGAGCGGGCCAGGTCGGCCGGCGTGATGATGGGCAGCACGTGCCGGATCGGCAGCTTCTGGTTGCCGGTGTCCACGCTGCCGCCGGTGCCGATGACCGAGCCGGCGGAGAACTTGAGCAGGCCTGAGTCCACCGAGCCGGCGGTCGCCTCCATGACGCCTTCCAGCGTCACGTTCTCGGCCCGCATCTTCGCCGGATCGACCTGCACGGTCTCCATCTGCAACCGCTCGCCCCAGATGGCCACGTTGGCCACCCCGGGCACCCGCAGCAGCTTCGCCCTGATCGTCCAGTACGCCATCATCGACATGGCGATCAGGCTGTGGTCCTTGGACGTCATGCCGACCTGCATCACCCGCGCGGTCGCCGACACCGGCGGCAGCATCACCGGCGGCGACGCCCACGTCGGCAGGCTGTGCACGACCGTGGCCAGCCGCTCCTGGACCTGTTGGCGCGCCTGGAAAAGGTCGGTGCCCTGCTTGAAGATGAGCACAACGGAGGACAGCTGCGGCACCGACTTCGACCGCATGTCGTCCAGTCCCTGGATGCCGTTGAGCACCTGCTCGATCGGCACCGACACCAGCTGCTCGACGTCCGCTGTGGACAGTCCGAGGCAGATCGTCTGGATCTCCACGGTCGGCGGCGCGAACTCGGGGAACACGTCCACCCGCATGCCGCCCAGCTGTAGCGAGCCGAACGCCATCATCGCGGCGGCGGCCGCGGCGACGATGTACCGGAACTTCAGGCTGGACCCGACGATCCAGCGCATCAGGCCCCGCCGGCCGTTGCCCTCATCGGCCGCCATGTCAGCCCCCGGTGCCGACGCCGAATTCGGTGCCGAGCAGCTCGGCCGCGCCGACCGTCACGACGGCGGTGCCGGCGGCCGGACCCTGGTGCAGCGCGGCGATATCGCCGTCCACCGCGCCGAGGGTGACCGCCGCCCGCACGTAGGTGGCCGGGTCGGGATTGGTGTACGTCCAGGTCGCGCCGTCCTTGTCGTAGACGACGGCGGCGAGCGGGATTCCCTTGGCGGTCACCGTGTCGGTCTTGATCCCGACCCGGCCGACCGCCTCCTGCGTCAGCACCAGCTTGTGCAGGCTCGTGCCGGGCACCGGCTCCACCTTGGCCGGCTCGTCGGTGCCGGCGGCGGTGTCGGCCTGCGTCGACACGCACCCGGACAGTCCGATGGCGGCGACGGCGAGCAGTCCCGCGAGCAGCCGACGGCGATCGCGTGGCATGTCAGTCTCCTTGGTTCACGGCCGGCCGGCGGACCACCAGGTACAGCGCCGGCACGACGAACAGGCTGAGCAGTGTCGAGGTGACCAGGCCACCGAGCACGACGACGGCGAGCGGGAACAGCACCTCGGTGCCGGCGGCGCCGCCGAGCACGACGAGCGGGACCATCAGCGCGGCGGTGGCCAGCGCGGTCAGCAGGATCGGACCGGCGCGGTCCCTCGTGACCCGCAGCACCGACTCGGTTCCGGTGTCGTCGTCCTGGTAGCCGCGGATCAGCGAGACCGCGTTGCGGACGGCCAGACCCAGCACGGTGAACAGGCCGACCAGCGCTCCCAGCGACAGGATGCCGCCGGCGCCCCAGGCCGCCAGCACGCTGCCGACGCCGGCGAGCGGCACCGCGAGGAAGATCGCGGCGGCCAGCAGCCAGCTGCGGAAAGCGGCCTGCAGCAACAGGAAGACGCCGATCGCGACGGCGAGCGCGATGCCCGCGGTCAGCCAGCCCTGGCCGCTCTGGTCGGTGGCGGAGCCGAGCACCTCGGCGTGGTACTCCAGCGGCATCGCCACGGCGCCCACCCGGTCGCGGACGTCGGCGATCACCGACGCGGCGTCCCGGCCGCGGATGTCCGCGGTGACGTCGATGCTGCGCGAGGTGGCGTCGTGCGCGATGGCCGTCGGGTACGGCGTGACCGAGACCGTGGCCACGTCGCCGAGCCGGACGTGGTCCCCGCTGGGCGTGTCGATCAGCAGGTTGCGCACGTTGTCCGGGGTGTAGCGGGTGCCGGGCACGCCCCGCACCACCACGTCGAAGATCTTCTGGTCCTGGTAGATGCTCCCGACGGGCAGTCCGGAGAAGTAGGTCGCGGCGGCCCGCCGGACGTCGCCGGGCACGATGCCGTACCGCTGCGAGGCGTCCAGGTTGACCTGGACCTGCAGGGTCGGCTGTTCCACCGGGGCGACGACCTTGGCATCGGCCACACCGCCGACGCCGTTCAGCGCCGTGAGGACCTGGTTCGCCTTGGTGCGCAACACGTCCAGCTGCGTGCCGTACACACGGACCACCAGCGGCGCCGGCTCGCCCGCGGACACGGTGTTCACCCGGTCGTTCTCGTACGTCAGCACGTCGCCGCGCACACCCGGGTAACCGGCGACGGTGTGCTTGATCGCCGCGACCGTGGTGCCGTAGTTGGCGGAATCGGTGAGATCCACCCACAGCTCGGCGGAGTTGACGTCGACCACCTGGTCGGCGGTCAGCGCGCGGCCGATGTTCGCCCCGACGTCCTTCACGCCGGGAATGGCGCGCAGCTCGCGGGCGGCCGCGTCGGTGATGCGGGTCATCTCCGGCAGCGAGGTGCCGGGCGCGGTCTGCCAGTGGACCAACAGGTTCCGGTCCTGCTGCACCGGCAGCAGCGTGGTGGTCGCACCGAGCTGCGGCAGCACGGCCAGGCCGCCCACGATCAGCACCGCGACCGCGATCACCAGTCGTCGGGGCCGGGCCACGAAAGCCGGCACCGCGCGGTCGACGATCCGGTGGGCCAGCCGCGGCAGCGGGCCGACGCGGCGCGACAGCGGCGCCTTGGCCAGCAGCAACACCGCCAGCACCGGGGTCAGCACGAGCGCCACGACCGCCGACACAGCGAGCGCGACCACGTACGCCAGGGCCAGCGGCCACGTGAAGGCACCGGTCACGCCGGTAAGGAAGAACAGCGGCACTGCCGCCAGCAACAGGACCAGCGTCGCGTGCAGGATCGGCGACCGGGCCGACAGGGACGCTTCCATGATCACCTGTGTCGCCGGCGTCTCCTCGTCGCCGGACTCGCGCAGTTCGCGCAGCCGTCGCCGTATTCGGTCCACGTCGACGATCGCATCGTCCACGATGACCCCGAGGGCAATGGTCACGCCGGCCAGCACCATGGTGTTGAACGTCGTGCCCAGCACGGTGAGCACCAACAGCGCTGAGGTCAGCGACACCGCGAGCGACACGAAGCTGATCAGGGCCGCCCGCCAGGAGAAGAAGTACAGCGCCAGCAGGACGATCACGGCCAGCAGGCCGGCCAGCGCCCAGCCGCCGATGTTGCCCAGCGCGCTGTCGATGAAGTCCGCCGGCCGGTACACCGAGGTGTCGATCTGGACGCCGGCCAGACCGGGCCGCATGTCGTCCAGCGCGCTCTCGACCGCCGCGGTGACCTCACGCGTGTTGGCGCCGGGGAACTTCTGGACCACCAGCATCAGCCCGTCGCCGCCGTTGATGGTCGCGTCGCCGATCAACGGCTGGTGGTCCTCGGCGACGGTGGCGACCTGGCCCAGCTGCATCACCTTGCCGCTGGTGTCCTCGATCGTCACCGCGGAGAGGTCCTTCGCCGTGGTGATCGGAAAGACGTGCTGGATACCCAGCCGCTGGTTCGGCGTGTCGATGAAGCCGCCGGTGCCCGGCGTCGACGCCTCGACGAACGACAGCGAGGACACCCACAACGCGTTGCCGGTCGTGGTCAGCACCTGCGTGAGCGACACCCCGGACTGACGCAGCTTGTCGGCGTCAACCTGCACCTGCAACTGGCGGTCCCGCTGCCCCCAGACGGACACGTTGGCGACCCCGGGGATGCCCATCAGCCTCGGCTTGATCTTCCAGCGGGCCAGCACCGAGAGATCCACCAGCGACATGCCCTTGGCCGACAGGCCCACCATCTCCACCCGGCTGGTGGAGGACAACGGTTGCAGCATCACCGGCGGGTTGCCGACCGCGGGCAGCGCGTACGCCTGGGTGAGCCGCTCCTGCACGGCCTGCCGGGCGTGCTGCAGATCGGTGCCGGACTTGAAGGTGAGGTCGATCGACGACAGCCCCGGCGCCGACTCGGACCGGATCTGGTCCAGCCAGGCCACACCGTTGAGCAGATCCTGTTCCAGCGGAACGGTGATCAGCTGCTCGACCTCCGCAGCGGACAGTCCCAACGCCTCGGTCTGGATCTGCACCTGCGGCGGCAGGAACTCCGGCAGCACGTCCAGCGGCGCCTGCGGCAGCTGGGTGACGCCGAGCCCGAGCAGCACCGCCGCGACACCGACGACGAGCACCCGCAATCGCATGGCTACGGCGAGAATTCCCCGGATCATCGCCAGACTCCATCCCCCGAAGGGCGCTTGCCTTCCGGCGTAACGTCGTTGTGAGCTCAAGCGACGCAATGCTCACAGAACGGCTATCGGTCAGCCTGGGATCTCGGTCCTGACCGGACACCGCCGGACGGGACCGGACCAACGAGCGGGGGTGCTCGACGGCTGGACGGTGGCAGGGTTCGCACGCCGCCACACAGAGGGGAACGGTCGATGCCGCCGCACGACCCACACTCGGACGCTTTGGGGGAAGCCAGAAGCGTCGAAACCGTCGGACAACTGTCCGGACTGCTGCGCGTGCTGCGCCGAAGACAGGCGCGCCAGCGCGACGACCACCAGCTGACCTACCGCGAACTGGCCGGCGCGACCGGCTGGGCCCGCGGCGTGATCGGGGATTACTTCGCCGGCAAGGTGTTGCCGCCGACGGACCGGTTCGATCAGCTGATCCGGTTGCTCGGCGCCACTCCCGCCGAACAGGGCGTGTTGGCGACCGCCCGGGACCGGGTCGAGGAATTACGCCGTCCCAGTGTTTTTTCCGCCGCCGCCGGAGAAATGCACACGACGAGCGCCGGCTTGCCGCCCGATTTGGGGACATTCACCGGTCGGGTCGAAGAATTCGCGTTCGTGCGGGACCTGGTGACCGGGCTGAGCGCTTCCGGCCCAATGGTCCTTGCCCTCGACGGTCCCGCGGGTGTCGGCAAGTCCGCGCTTCTCGCGCACTGCGCCCGTGCCGTCGCGGGCCGCTTCCCCGACGGCACCGTCTACGCCGACCTGGAGTGCCCCACCTGTGGAGTGTCCACGCTGCCCACGCGGGTGGTGCTGGACAAGTTCCTGCGCGCGCTCGGGGTCGCCCGCGAGGACGTGCCCGCCGACGAGATCGAAGCCGGCGCGATGTTTCGCGCGCTGACCCTGACCAAGCGGCTACTCGTGGTGCTGGACAACGCCGAGGACGCCCGGCAGGTGCGACCGCTGTTGCCCGGTGGACGGTCGTGTGTCGTGCTGGTCGCCGGGCGTCGGGTGCTCGCCACCCTGAACGGCGCGACGCACCTGCACCTGGATGTGATGTCCCCACGCGATTCCGTGGCACTGCTCGGCGCCTTCGCGCAGCGCAGGCTGCCCGGCGACGACCTCCGTGCCGCCGAGTTGGTCGCCTGGCAGTGCGGCTATCTGCCGTTGGCGCTGCGGATCGCCGGCGCCCGGCTGGCGGCCCGGCCGAGTTGGCCGGTTCGCGCCCTCGCCGATCGACTCAGGGATTCCCGGCACCGGCTGGACGAACTTCAGCACGGGGACCTCGATGTGCGATCCGTGCTCCACGTCGGCTACCAGCGACTGCGGAACAGCCGGGACGACACCGACCGGGCCGCCGCGGCCGCGTTTCCGCTGCTGGGCCAGTTCGACGGCCCGGACCTCGCGCTCGAAGTCGTCGGCCGACTGCTGGACCAGCCGCTGCCGGTGGCCGAGAGGCGGGTGGAGCGGCTGGTCGACGCCCGGTTGTTGGACAGTCCCATGCCCGGTCGCTACCGGTTCACCGCGTTGTACCGGTTGTACGCGCTGGAACTGGCCGACGACACCTGCCCGGTCGACGAGCAGACCGTCGTTCAGGCGCGGGCGGTGCGCTGGTACGTCGGCCGCGCGCTGCAAGCCGCGCAACTCATGCACGGTGAACAGGTCCGCATCGGCAACGGCGGCAAGCCACCGTTCGGTGACCAGCACACAGCACGGGCCTGGTTGGCCGCCGAACGGGAGAACCTGCTCGCCGCCCTCGCGCAGGCCGAGTCACTGCCTGCCGGCGCCCTACGCTTCCCGGCCCCGTCGGTCCGGCGGCTGCGGCTCGCCCTGGGGTCGGCCGTCGGCTCCGGACAGGAGACCGCTGAGGCCACGAGCGGGTGAGTGCGCCGGCGTGAACCGGGCGGTTCACGTCCTCGATCCAGGCGATGCCCGACCACGAGGTGAGTGAAGCTCAGCTTGGCCGTTGGGCGTTGATCGGCCGCTCCCCATCGGGGCGCGGCCGATCTTCGTTGATCGTGGCCGAGGACGCAACCGTTGTCTGAACGGGGGCCGGCGGGGTATATCTGGAAGCGCTCCCACAGCCGCCCCCGAGCAACGGAGATCTGATGACCTCACCAGGCTTCCCCGTGTCTCGACGTGCCGTTCTCCGCACGGCGTCGATCGGCGCGCTCATGGCTGTCGCCGGCACCGAGGCGGTGGCCAACGCGGCCGTGCCGAGCCGTAGTCCCGTCACCGGCCCGCTGCCCGACCAGCAGCGCTACTTCGGACTGTTCCGGGAGGTCGCCGACCAGTCGACGGTGCCGGCCGGCGCGTTCGCCGACTTCGGCGCGGCGCCCGCGAGCGTGATGTGGTTCGACAACTGGGGTCGCCGAGCGGCGTTCCCGGTGGCCACGGCCGAGGCGCTCTGGCGGCGGAACGTGCTTCCCCACTTCACCTGGGAGCCCTGGGATCCGACGCTCGCGCTGACCGACCCCAACCAGATCAGGTTGGACGCCATCACCGGCGGGCAGTGGGACGACTACATCGCCGCTCGCGGCCGCGAGTTCGCGCGGTACGGCAAACCGCTGATCGTGCGCTGGGGCCACGAGTTCAACGGCAACTGGTATCCCTGGGCGGTCGCCACCAACAACCAGGACCCGCAGGCCTTCGTGCGGGCCTACCGGCGCGTGCACGACATCGTGCGGGCCCAGGGCGCGCACAACGTCCAGTGGTGCTGGGCCTACAACAACGGAGCCAGCCCCGCCGCCGACTGGAACAACGAGGCACTGGCCTATCCGGGCGGCGCGTACGTGGACTGGATCGGGATCGACGGCTACAACTGGGGATTCGGCCCGTCCTGGGACCCCACCGTCGACCACTGGACCAGCTTCGTCGACACTTTCGCCGGGGCCTACGCCCGGGCCCGCGCGATCGATCCCGGCAAACCGGTGATGCTGCCCGAGTTCGCCAGCAGCGAGGACGGCGGCAGCAAGCGTGACTGGGTCGCCGCGATGATCGCCGAGCTGACCGCCGGCCGGTTCCCCAACCTGCGCCTGCTCACCTGGTTCGACATCGACAAGGAGGAACGCTGGTCGCTGACCCCGAGCCTGCCCGGGCTCCGGGAACTCGTCGGCTCCGGCGACCGCCGGCGATGGGCGACCGCGGCCGGCTGCGCGGCGGCCGCGGTGCCCCGAACCTTCCGGCCACTGCCCGAGTAGTCATGCACGCTCGCCTGGGCCGACGTCGTCGGCTCAGGTGGGGGTGCAGCTCAGCGACGGTGCCGCGGCCGCCCCGGTGGCCTGGATCCCGAACGTCGTGCTGCCGCCCACACCGATCGAGCCGTTCCACCCGGCGTCCGTGGCGACCACGCTGCCGCCGTTCTGCTTCAGGACGGTGTTCCACGAGTTGGTGACCTGCTGGCCGCCGGGCCACGTCCAGCTGACCCGCCACCCGGTCAGCGCCGTGTGCCGGTCGTTGGTGACGGTCACCGTCGCCACGTGTCCGGTGCCCCAGTCGCCGTTGGCGTACAGGCTCGCCGAGCACCCGGCCGCCGGCAGGACCAGCAGCGTGATGGAGTTCGCCGGGTACGTCGCGTCGACGTGACCATTGCTCACCGGGAGATCGTCGCCGCGCACGATGGCGCCAAGGTTGTCGGGGCTGTAGGTGAATCGCTGCGCCGCGGCGGCGTTGTCGAACCCGGCCACCGACAGCGGCGAGGTCAGGTCGCCGCCGGTCTTGTTGACGACCATCACGGTGAGCGCGTTGTCGGCGGAGCGCTGCGCCGCGTACACCGCCAGCTGGCCCTGGTCGGCCGAGGTCGCCGACACGCTGACGTCGCCGAAACGGCTGCCCGCGCCGTCGTAGTCCCGGTACATCCGGAACGCGTACGCACCGGGATCGGTCGGCTTGGGCTCGCCCCACATGGTGGCGAGGTCGAGGCCCTCACGGCCGAAGATGCCCAGCACGTCGGCCTCCGCCAGCGCACCGTTGATGTTGTCCAGCGCGCCCCAGTTGTACTCGGTGATCGCGGTCTTGGTGCCGGGGTTGTACTTGGCCACCCACGACTTCATCGTGCGGATGAACTGCAGCGGCGGCGCGTTGACCCCGCTGGGGCCGATCCAGGACTCGTCGACGTAGGTCGGGTCCCACAGCGA
>DATJJB010000432.1:0-8117 GCA_035492655.1 Kutzneria sp.
TGGCCGGCACCGGCCAGGAGGCGCTCGAGGAGTTCGACCGCAACGGCGCCGACATCGTGCTGCTCGACCTGATGCTGCCCGGCATGAGCGGCACCGACGTGTGCAAGGCGCTGCGCCAGCGCTCGGCCGTGCCGGTGATCATGGTCACGGCCCGGGACAGCGAGATCGACAAGGTCGTCGGCCTCGAACTCGGCGCCGACGACTACGTCACCAAGCCGTACTCGGCCCGCGAGCTGATCGCCCGCATCCGGGCCGTGCTGCGCCGCGGCGGCGAGTCCGAGGAGCTGCTGCCGCAGGTCCTGGAGGCCGGCCCGGTCCGGATGGACGTGGAGCGGCACGTGGTGACCGTGGACGGCGCCGAGGTCTCGCTGCCGCTCAAGGAGTTCGACCTGCTGGAGTACCTGCTGCGCAACGTGGGCCGGGTGCTGACCAGGGGCCAGCTCATCGACCGGGTGTGGGGCGCGGACTACGTCGGCGACACCAAGACGCTGGACGTGCACGTCAAGCGGCTGCGGTCCAAGATCGAACCGGACCCGTCCGCCCCGCAGCACCTGGTCACCGTGCGCGGGCTCGGCTACAAGTTCGAGTCCTGATCCCGTCACGTCCCCCAGCCGGTGGAAGCGCTTCACCGGATGGGGGATTACGGGATTGTCACGCCCGCCAGGTACGGTGCTTCGCGTGCGCCTAGGGGTGCTTGACGTCGGGTCGAACACTGTCCACCTGTTGGTGGTGGACGCGCATCGTGGTGCCCACCCGACGCCGATGTCGTCGGAGAAGTCGGTGCTGCGGCTGGCCGAGCAGCTCACCGGCGGCGGCACGCTGTCCAAGCACGGGGCCGACTCGCTGGTCAAGGCGGTGGCCGACGGCAAGGCGTCGGCGACCCAGTTCGGCTGCGAGGACCTGATGGCCTTCGCCACCTCCGCGGTGCGCGAGGCCGGCAACTCGGCGGCCGTGCTCGACCGGGTCCGCAAGGAGACCGGCATCGACCTCCAGGTGCTGTCCGGCGAGGACGAGGCCCGCTACACCTTTCTCGCGGTGCGCCGCTGGCACGGCTGGTCCGCCGGCCGGCTGCTCAACCTGGACATCGGCGGCGGCTCGCTGGAGATCGCGGTCGGCCGGGACGAGAGCCCGGACCTGGCCTGTTCGATCCCGCTTGGCGCCGGCCGGGTCACCAGGACCCGCTTCAAGCACGACCCGCCGAGCCGGCACGAGCTGCGCGACACCGTGGAATGGCTGGACGAGCAGATCGCCCCGGTGGCCAAGCGGGTGCTGCGGCTGGGCGAGCCGGACCTGGTCGCCGCCACCTCGAAGACGTTCCGCACGCTGGCCCGGCTGACCGGCGCCGCCCCGTCCGGCCAGGGGCCGCGGGTGCGGCGGGTGCTCACCCACGCCGGCCTGCGCCAGCTGATCGCGTTCATCTCCCGGATGTCCGCCGCGGACCTGGGCGAACTGGAGGGCGTCAGCGCCGGCCGGTCGGCCCAACTGGTCGCCGGCGCACTTGTGGCGGAGGCCACCATGCGAGCGTTGTCTCTCACAGAACTCGAAATCTGCCCTTGGGCGCTGCGCGAAGGTGTCATTCTTCGGCGACTGGACCACACGGACGGCGCTGCGCCGCCCGGTGACACTGGACGGACGGCGCACTTCGGGGCACGGTGGAATCAATGAGTCGAGAAAGCGGTTCCGAGCGCAGTCAGCGCACGGTCGCGGAGTTGCTCGCCCAGTACGGCGCCAACTCCGAGGACAGTGCGCCCAGACGTCGTCGCCGCCGGGCCGACGAGCCGTCCGACACGTCCCCCCAGACGATCATCGAGCGGGTGCTGTCGGACAGCGGCGAGATGATGGCCATCCGCGACGACGTGGTGGAGACGACCGTCGGCACCCAGCCGCCGGTGCGTCCCCAACAGCAGCCGCCGCAGCAGCCGCCGACGCCGCCCGCCGCGACCTCGTCGCCGCAGCTGCCGAAGCGCCCGATCCAGCAGCCGCCGACGCCCGGGCCGCAGCAGCAGGCGCCGCAGCCGACTCCGCCGCCCATGCCGGCCAACCCGCCGCAGCCGCCGCCCGCCGGCGCGCCGCAGGCGACCGCCACGGGCATGCGCCCGCCGGTTCGCCCTGGCACGCCGCCCGCCGGCCGCACGGCCCCACCGCCTCCGCCGCGTATCGAGTCGTCGCGCACCAACCTGTCGCGCAACGACCTCATGCGCCAGCCCCCGCAGCCGCCGGCCGGCCAGCCGCCGCAGGGCCCCCAGCAGCCGCCGCAGCAGCAGGCTCCTCAGCAGGCGCAGCCCACGGGTTACTTCCGGCCGACGCCGCCTGGCGGGCCGACGCCGGTGGACCCCGCGGCGGAAACCACGTACCTGCCGCCGATCACCGGCGACATGCCGCCGCCGAGTCCGTTGGCCAACCGGCTGAACGGCGCGCCGCCGCAGGAAGGCGTCACCGACGTGATGCCGCGCATCCCGGCGATCGGTGAGAGCACCCAGGCGCACCCCGGGCCGCTGCTCGACGACAGCGGCCCGTTCACCGGTCCCGGCACCCAGGCGCACCCCGGCCCGCTCGTGGACGACGATGACGACGACTACGAGTACGACTACCGGCAGTACGCCGTGGACCACGACGCCGCGCCGGCCGGCGTGGACGGCGCGCTGGACGTGGACGAGGCCGAGGACGGCGAGCAGGCCGAGGGCTCCCCGGCCAAGCAGTGGCTGATGATGATCGCCCAGCTGGCCATCGGCGTCGTCGGCGGCGCCGCGCTCTGGCTGGGCTTCCAGTGGCTGTGGAACGCCCTGCCGGCGGCAGCGCTGGCCGCCGCGGTCGCGGTGATCGTCGCGCTGGTGGTCGTGGTTCGGCGTATCCGCAAGGCCGACGACCTGCAGACCATGGTGCTCGCTGTGCTGGTCGGTCTGATCGTGACGGTGTCACCGGCCGCGTTGCGGCTGATCGGCCACTAGTTGGCCGCGCGACCTATCCCGATCGGGCTGTCGACCGCCTCGGTGTACCCCGAGTCGGCCGGCGCCGCCTTCGAGCTTGCCGGCGAGCTCGGCTACGACGGCGTCGAGGTGATGGTCTGGGCCGACCCGGTCAGCCAGGACATGGACGCCCTGCTGGAGCTGTCCGACCGGCACGGCGTGCCGGTGCTGGCCGTGCACGCGCCGTGCCTGTTGATCAGCCAGCGGGTCTGGTCCTCCGACCCGGTGGTCCGGCTGCGCCGCGCGGTGACCGCCGCGCAGGTGCTGGACGCCCCGACCGTGGTCGTGCACCCGCCGTTCCGCTGGCAGCGCCGCTACGCCGAACGCTTCCCGGAGCTGGTCGAGGAGCTCAGTGAGGCCAGCGGCGTCGCGATCGCCGTGGAGAACATGTTCCCGGTGCGGCTGCGGGGGACCGAGCTGTCGGCCTTCAAGCCGTCCGTGGACCCGACCGACGTGGGGCACAAGCACTACACGCTGGACCTCTCGCACACCGCCGCCGCGCAGATGGACCCGCTGGCCATGGCCCAGCGCATGGGGGAAGGCCTGGTACACGTCCATCTGGCCGACGGCAGCGGCGCGCCGCGCGACGAGCACCTCGTGCCTGGTCGGGGCACCGCGCCGTGCGCGACGTTCTGCGAGCAGCTGGCCGCTGCCGACTTCGCCGGGCAGGTCGTGCTGGAGGTCAACACCCGCAAGGCCCGGGGTCCGGGCGAGCGGGCGGCGGAACTGGCCGAGGCCTTGCTGTTCGCACGGCTCAATCTGGGGCAGAACTGATCGGTAACTTCGCTAACCGTGATCGTCGGATGGGCCGTAGAGTCACGCCGTGCATCCCCTGCGAACACTGATCCTGGCGGCCGGCGGCAACGACGCCGTCCGCAGGCTCGTGGCGACCGCCCCGGTCAGCCGGGACGTCGTGCGCCGGTTCGTCGCGGGGGAGAGCACCGACGAGGTCGTCGGCGTCACGTCGCGGCTGGTGGCCGACGGGCTGTCGGTGTCGCTGGACTACCTCGGCGAGGACACCACCGACGAGGTGCAGGCCGAACAGACCGTGCAGGCCTACCTGCGGCTGCTCGACCGGCTGCACGCCGACGGGCTGGCCCGGCACGCCGAGGTCAGCGTGAAACTTTCCGCCGTCGGTCAGGCGCTGGACGAGCGGCTCGCCCTGGACAACGCCTCGCGCATCGCCGCCGCGGCCGAGCAGTGCGGCACCACGATCACGTTGGACATGGAAGACCACACGACCACCGACTCCACCCTGCGGGTGCTGGCCGAGCTGCGGCGCAGCTGGCCGTGGGTCGGGGCCGTGCTGCAGGCGTACCTGCGCCGCACCCTCGACGACTGCGTGGCCCTGGCCGGCACGGGATCGCGCGTTCGGCTGTGCAAAGGGGCATACGCGGAGCCGCCGTCGGTGGCCTTTTCGCACCCGCACGAGGTCGACCTGAGCTACGTACGCTGCGCAAACGCGCTGCTGGCCGGCCGCGGCTACCCCATGTTCGCCACCCACGATCCGAGACTTGTCTCGGTGATCGCCGAACGCGCGCTGTGGTACGGCCGTAAACCAGGTAGCTACGAATATCAGATGCTGTACGGAATCCGACCAGACGAGCAGCTACGGCTCGTCAACTCAGGTGAGGCGGTGCGTGTCTACGTGCCCTACGGCGAACAGTGGTACGGCTACCTGATGCGGCGGCTGGCCGAACGTCCCGCGAACACGGCGTTCTTCCTCCGGTCCCTGGTCGGGCGGTCATGAGCGCCGGCCAGGCGCCGGCGATCCGGCCGTTCTCGGCCGCGTCCGCCGTGCGCCCACTCGGCGACGGCACCGCCATCGCGGACCTGCCGCCGGACTGGACCGTCGGCACCAAACCCCATGGCGGCTTCCTGCTCGCGCTGCTGGCCCGGGCCGGCGTGCAGGTCGTCGAGGGCTCCGGCAGCGAGCTGGTCGACCCCCTCGCCGTCAGCGCCCAGTTCCTGCGGGCGCCGTCGGTCGGGCCGGTGATGCTCAAGACCGAGGTCCGCAAGACCGGGCGGACGGTCGTCGTCGTCCGGGTGTCCCTCGAGCAGCGGGGTTCCGCCTGCGTCGAGGCCATGGTCACCGTCGGCCGGCTGCCCGAGGAGCGGCCCGCCTGGCGCGACCTGCCCGAGCTGCCGGTGTTGCCGCCGGCCAACGCCATCGACCTCGGCTCCCTGCCCAACGCCGTCGGCGTCTTCAAACTGGCCCGGGCGTGCGAGGTCCTCGTCGACCCCGTCGGCGCCGGCTTCCTCGAGCGCCGCACCGGCGACCCCCTGCGCCTGCGCATGTGGGTCCGCCCCCGCGGCGGCGAGCAGCCCGACCCCTTCTTCGCCCTGGTGGCCGGCGACATCGCCATGCCACTCACCTTCAACCTCGGCCGCTTCGGCTGGTCCCCGACCGTCCAGCTCACCGGCCTCGTCCGGGCCCGCCCCGAGCCCGGCTGGCTCCGCGCCCAGGTCGAATGCCGCGCCGTCCACGGCCAGTGGTTCGACCAGGACGCCACCATCCTCGACTCCTCCGGCCGCCTCGTCTGCCAGTCCCGCCAGCTGGCCCTGAGCCCCCAGGAGACCAACAGCAGCTGAGCTCAGAGCAACTGCCGCACCCGGGCTGCCTCCCGGGTGAGGTGGTCGCGTTCGGGCAGGCTGGTGGCGGCTTTCGCGGCCTGGGCGTAGAGGTCGGCGGCCTGATCGAGGTCGCCGGCTTGCTCGTGCAGGTAGGCGGTGACGGCGGCGTAGCGGGGCAGGCCGGGGTCGAGGTCGGCGAGGGCCTTGAGGCCGGCGTGCGGACCGTCGGCCTGGCCGACGGCGACGGCGCGGTTGAGGCGGACCACGGGACTGTCGGTGATGAGCAGGAGCTCGTCGTACCACTCGACGATCTGGACCCAGTCGGTCTCGTCGGCGCTGGGGGCGTCGGCGTGCAGGGCGGCGATGGCGGCCTGGGCCTGGTACTCGCCGAGGCGGTCGCGGGCAAGAGCGGCCTGGAGTACGGCGACGCCCTCGGCGATGAGGGCGGTGTCCCAACGGGACCGATCCTGCTGGGCCAGCGGGATGAGGCGGCCGCCGGGACCGGTACGGGAGGGCCGGCGGGCGTGGTGCAGGAGCATGAGGGCGAGCAGGCCGGCGACCTCGGGCTCGTCGGTGAGGTCGGCGAGCTGCCGGGTGAGCCGGATGGCCTCGGCGGCCAGGTCGATGTCGCCGCTGTAGCCCTCGTTGAACACGAGGTAGAGCACCCGCAGCACGGTCCCGAGATCACCGGGCCGGTCCAGCCGCTGCCCGTCGATCTTCTTCTTGGCCCGGCTGATCCGCTGGGCCATGGTCGCCTCGGGCACCAGGTAGGCGTCGGCGATCTGCCGGGTGGTGAGGCCGCCGACCGCACGGAGGGTGAGGGCGACGGCGGCGGCCGGCGGCAGGTCGGGGTTGGCGCACAGGAAGAACAGCCGCAGCGTGTCGTCCGTGTCCGGCACCGGGCCGGCCGGCGGCTCCACCTCCGTGGCCAGCTCCCGGCCGCGCCGTGACGACTCCGACCGGACGGCGTCCAGGAACTTGCGCCACGCCGCCGCCACCAGCCAGGCCTTCGGGTCCCGCGGCGGGTCGTCGGGCCAGGTCTCCAGGGCCTTGATCAGGGCTTCCTGCACCGCGTCCTCGGCCGACGCGAAGTCCGCGCCGCGCCGGACGAGGACGCCGATCACCGCGGGGACCAGCTCCCGCAGCAGGGATTCGTTCACTCCGTCACCGTAGGCGGCTCGTTCATGAAGGGCCGGACCTCCAGCCACTCGTGGATCGGCTGCCCGCCCTTGCCCGGCGCCGCCGACAGCTCCCCGGCCAGCTCCACCGCGCGTTCCCAGGTCTCCACGTCGATGATCATCCAGCCCGCGATCAGGTCCTTCGTCTCCGCGAACGGCCCGTCCGTCACCGCAGGCTTGCCCTCACCGCCGTACTGCACCCAGGCCCCTTCCGGCGCCAGCGCCTGCGCGTCCACGAACTCCCCGGTCTGCTCCAGCTTCGCCGCGAAGTCCCGCATGTACTGGATGTGCGCGTCCACCTCCGCAGGCGTCCACTTGTCCATCGGCTCGCAGTTCACCGGCTCCGGCGCGCCGCGGTAGTGCTTGAGCAGCAGGTACTTCATGGCCGTACTCCCTCGTTCGGTCCGTCTCGTGCCCCTGGGACGGAGCCGCCGCCCCATTCTCGACAACCCGGCGGAAGAAATCTTGAGGACTTCCGTGAGGGCCTGACCCGGTCGTGAAATCGGGTGGCGGGGGCTGGCACGCTGTCGGCATGACGACGATCGCGGTGCTGGGGGCAGGCAAGATCGGTGAGGCGCTGCTGTCCGGGCTGCTGGACGCCGGGTGGGGGCCGGGCGACCTGATGTTCACGGAGCGTTATGAGGAGCGCTGCCGGGAGCTGACGGAGCGGTACGGGGTGCGGGCGGTCACGGTGGCGGGGGCGGCGGAGACGGCCGAGGTGCTGGTGGTGGCGGTCAAGCCGCAGGACATCGACCCGCTGCTGACGGAGCTGAACCCGCTGCTGAAGCCGGGCACGCTGGTGGTGTCGTTGTGCGCGGGCCTGCCGACGGCGCTGTACGAGCGGGAGCTGCCGGCGGGGACGCCGGTGGTGCGGGTCATGCCGAACACGCCGATGCTGGTGGGCCAGGCGATGAGCGCGATCTCGGCGGGGGCGCACGCCACGCAGGAGCACCTGGACCTGGTGGACAAGCTGCTGGGCAGCGTGGGCAAGGTGCTGCGGGTCCCGGAATCCCAGCAGGACGCGGTGACGGCGCTGTCGGGGTCGGGCCCGGCCTACTTCTTCTTCCTGGTCGAGGCGATGATCGACGCGGGCATCCTGCTGGGGCTGCCGCGGGCGACGGCGGCGCAGCTGATCATCCAGTCGGCGGTGGGGGCGGCGACGATGCTGGCCGACTCGGGGGAGCATCCGGTCACGCTGCGTGAGGCGGTCACCTCGCCGGCGGGCACGACGATCATGGCGATCCGCGAGCTGGAGAAGCACGGCGTCCGGGCGGCGCTGCTGGCGGCGATCGAGGCGGCCCGTGACCGGTCGGCCGAACTGGGCCGCGCCCACGACGCCTGACCCCCCGCCCGCCCCCGTCTGGTGTCACATGCGGTCCGGAGGTGCCTCGTGGAGGCA
>DATJJB010000433.1:0-8645 GCA_035492655.1 Kutzneria sp.
TTGTCGCCGTACAGCGTCGGCAGCACGCGGTCCTTGCCGTTGCGCTCACGCAGCGACAACCGCACCATGGCCGCCACCGTCTTGCCGGTGTTCTTCACGACCGCGCTGTACGCGTCGCCGCTCTGCTGCAACGACACTGACACCGAAGTCGCGGCCACCTGGTTGAGCGCCCGCATGTCGGTGTCGTTGCGGTAGCGCCAGTACGTGTTCTCCGACAACAGGTTGCCCTTGCCGTCGGTCATCCGCAGCCGTAGCAGGTGCAGCGCCGGCAGGGTATCCGTGAACGGCACCGTGAACGAGGCCGTCACCGAGGACGGCGCGACGTCGACCTTCGCGCTTTGCGTCGCGCCCAACGCCTTGCCGCTCAAGTCGTACAGCTGGGCCGACACCGTGGCCCCGGACACCGCGACCGGCGTGTGGTTGAGCGCGCTGATCTTCCAGTCGACCAGGCTGGCCTGCACGTGGTGCGGCTCGCAGCCCTTGCGGGAGCCGTAGTAGCTGCCGTTGACGTCCATGTCGTAGTCGTAGGTCTGCCACACCGTGCTGTGCCAGGCCGGGTGTGACATCCACAACAGCACGCCGCGGGCGTCGTTCCACAGCACCGCGTTCCACGCCTCGAAGATGGCGCGCATGCTCTCGTAGTTGATGAACTGCGCCTTGCGGCAGAACTCCTCCAGCCCGCTGGCCGGGGCCAGCCGGGCCGAGATCGCGTCCACGTAGGTCTGCGGCCGCTGGTTGCCGTTGGCCGACCAGTCGTGCAGGTACCAGGACGGGCCGATCGGCCAGCCCGGGTCGCCGTCGCCGACCAGGTTGCGCATCGACTCCACCACCGACACCGTCGGCAGGCCGATCTCGCTCCAGAAGCCGTGCGTGACGCCGTAGTAGTTCTTCGGGTCCTGCCAGAAGTACGGCCCGTCGCCGCTGATCACGCCGCCGGCCGAGTTGCTCTGGTACATCAGGTCGCAGCTGCCGGTGACCATCTCGCGCAGCGGCGTGTCGATCGAGTCCGGCGGCGTGCCCTCGTTGCAGCCGAACCACACCACGGTGCACGGGTGGTGCCGGTAGCGCAGCACGGTGTCCTTGGCCTGGGCCAGGTAGATGTCGTGGTTGGCCGGGTCGGCGGAGAAGCCGTCCCAGAACTCGTTCCACAGCAGCAGCCCGTACTTGTCGCAGGCCGCGAACAGCTCCTCCCGGTAGCTGCAGCCGATCCAGTTGCGGATCAACGTGAAGTTCATGTCCCGGTGCATCGCGACCAGGTTGTCCACCCGCTCCGGCGGCATCCGGCGCAGCAGCTCGTCCCAGCCCCACGCGCCGCCGCGGATGAACACCTTGACGCCGTTGACGAAAATCGTCATCGGCACCGGGGAGTTGTCCACCGCCTTGGCGTCGGTCCAGGTGTTGCCGTCGTTGGAGACCTGGATGACGAAGGTCGCCGCGTAGGCGTACTCCCAGGTCAGGTTGAGCCGGTCGAAGGTCTGCACGGAACCGAGGTCGACCTGGATGTACTGGTCGTCCGCCCAGGCCGAGGCCCAGCGGGTGTTGGGGTCGCCGTCGACGGCCAGGCTCGGCGGGCGGCTCGGGTCGTCCACCGAGGACGACGTGGCCGGCTTGTTCAGGGCCAGGTCGACCGTCGGCGCGGCGCTGTTGACCACGGACAGGTTGTACAGCGAGATGCCGTAGCTGGTGGCCCGCTTGTGCCCCTGCAGCCGCACGTACTGGGCCTGCTGCACCGGGAAGTCGACGGTCTGGTCGGCCCGGTTGTTCCGCATGGTGATCGGCAGGTTGTAGTCGTAGCTGACCTTGCGGATGCCGAACTCGATGGACCGCTCGTCGCTGGACTTGCCGCCGACGGTGGCCGTCATCCGCAACGTGTGCAGGTTCGGGTCGCCGTAACCGTTGGGCCACCACAGCTTCGGGTTGGTCAGCTTGAGCTGCGGGTACGCGGTCGGGTCGAACGTGACGTCGACCTGCTGGCCGCCGGCCACGGTGACCGTCCTGCTCAGCTTGACGGTGTCGAAGGACGCGGCGACGGTGATCTGCTGCGAGCTCGACGAGGCGTTGCGCACCGGCACCGTGATGGTCAGCTCGGCGGCGCTCAGGTCGGGCAGCTTCGGCAGCACGGTGTCGATCCGCGCGTCACCGAGCACCGCCGCGCCGGTCGAGCGCAGCCGGACGTGGTCCCAGATGCCCGCGACGCGGTCGCGCACCGCCGGCATCCAGTCCCAGCCCGAGGCCGCGACCAGCGTGGGGGAGTTGGCGAAGATGCCGCCGCCGGCGTCCACGAAGGACTGGCCGGCCGGGCCCTTGTCACCGGGGCTGCCGGGGAACGGGATCGGCGTGATCTTCACGGCCAGTGCCTGGTCGCCACCGCGGCGCAGCGCGCTGGTGATGTCGAAGACCGCGCGGCCGAACGGGTGCGACAGCGAGCCGATGGACTTGCCGTTGAGCCACATGTCGGCGGTGTTGTTGACGCCGTCGAACTCCAGCCAGACGAACCGGCCGCTGCTGGTGTCCACACCGGACGGTAACGCGAAAGTCCGGCGGTACCACCAGGAGTGCCGGGCCAGCGCCTCCGGGATGACCATGTTGTTCATGCCGCGCACCGGGTCCGGGAAGTGGCCCTGCTCGACCAGCGAGGCCAGCACGGTGCCCGGCACCGTCGCCGGCACCCAGTTGTCGGTGTCGACCGACGGACCCGACAACACCGCGCCGTCCTGGCTCGGCGCGAAGTCGTCCATGGTCAGCACCCAGCCGGACTCCACCGGCACGGTGCCGTCGGCGGCGACCTTCAGTGCCGGCGGCGTGCGGTGCCGCGACGGCCAGTTCGTCCAACCGGTCACCTGCGGGCGGCTGCCCTTCGCGCTGCCGTAGACCTGGAAACCGTTGAGGCCCAACGGGTTCGTGGTGGAACGGGCGAACGAGGTGAACCGCACCCAGCGGGCACTGGCCGCCTGGTCCAGTGCGATGGTGTTCACCGCGCCGGTGCCGGCGGTGGTGCTGTGGACCGTGGTCCACACCTCGCCGTCGGTCGACACGTCCAGCGCGTACCAGGTGGAGTAGCTGGTCAGGATCTCCAGGCCATTGGTGCCGTTGCGGGACTTGGTGAAGTCGAAGGCCGGGTCGCCCGGCTTGGCGTCGAAGGTCAGCACGATCTTGCTGACCTGGCACGGCGCCTGCAGGTCGACCACCAGCCACTGCGGGTCGCCGACGGCCGCGCGCCAGCCGCTGCCGCGCAGGCCGACCTGGGCGACGCCGTCCACCGCGAACGAGCCCGGCGTCGCCGCGTAGTCGGTGGAGGACACCGTGACCGGCCGGAACAGGGCCAGGTCGGTCGGCGCGCCGGGGGACGTCCGGGCGTCGGTCGCCGCCTCGGCCGCCGCGGGCAGCGCCGCCGCCAGGCCGAATCCCGCCAGCATGGTGACCCCGGTGGCGAGGAATCCCCGTCGCGACAGCCCGTTTTCTTCGACCTGCGTCATGCCCAGCTCCCGATCCCGTCGCAGCGTTGACAACGTTGCCAAGACCCTGCTTCAGCGCTGTGGAGAGTGTCAAGAAGACAAGCAGGACAGGAAATCCAGACATTGACAACGTTGTCACCCGGCGGCCAGCACGGGTCGGCCGGCTCCGGGGTCGGGCGTCGCAGGGACTGCCCGATCGGTCAGGTCAGCGACCCGAACAGCTTGGCCGTGACCGAGCCCGGGTCGGCGGTCATCAGCACCACCTGCTGGTCGTCGTCCGGGAGGTGCAGGACGTCGCAGTTGACCTTGATCGGGCCGCGGGCGTGCTCGAGGGTCTTGGTGCGGTGGCCGGGCGTGCGGACCGGGTTGGTGGCCCAGATGTGCCGGAATTCCTCGCTGGCGTTGAGGTCGGCGAGGAGGTCGAGCAGACGCCGGTCGGCCGGGTAGCGGGCGGCGGAGCTGCGCAGACGGGCGACGGCGAGCTCGCCGAACTCCTCGGCCCCGCTGCTGCGGTACCGGTCGGGGTGCAGGAAACGACGACGGGCCAGGTTGGGCTCCGCCGTGAGGTCGCCCAGCAGGGCCTCGGCCAGCGGGTTCCAGGCGATGATCTGGTACGTCGCGTCGGTGACGATCGCGCCGGTCTCGGGCAGCCGGCGCAGCATGTCAGCCACGTGCGGACGCACCGTGCTGACCGGTGTTTCCGCTGGCAGGACGGTGTCGGCCAGTCGGAACAGGTGCCGGCGCTCGGCTTCTCGCAGGCGGAGCGCGCCGGCCAGGGCGTCGAGGATGCGCGGTGACGGCCGGGGCCCGCGGGCCTGCTCCAGTCGGGCGTAGTAGTCCACCGACATCGCGGCCAGGCCGGCGACCTCCTCGCGGCGCAGGCCCGGCGTGCGGCTGCGGCCGGTCCTGGGCAGGCCGACGTCGGCCGGGCGCAGGCCGCCACGGCGGTCGCGCAGGAACCGGGCCAGCTCCTCTCTCGGCATGGTATCGATTGTGCCTGGTTACGCCGTCGGTCCGCACGGCATCGTCGGTGTCATGACCATCGCACTGGTGACCGGGGCCAACAAGGGCATCGGCAAGGAGATCGCCCGTCAGCTCGTCGAGGCCGGCCTGACCGTCCACATCGGATCGCGGGACGCTGCCCGCGGCCGCGCGGCGGCCGCCGAGCTCGGTTGTTCATCTGTCGTGCTGGACGTGACTTCCGCCGACAGCATCGCGGCCGCTGCCGCGCAGGTCTCGACGCTGGACGTGCTGGTGAACAACGCCGGCATCATGGTCGACGGCCTGCCGCCCACGGAGGCCGATGTGGCGTCGTTCCGCCGAACCTACGAGACGAACGTGTTCGGCGTGCTGGCCGTGACCAACGCCTTCCTGCCGGCGTTGCGGAAGTCCGCGCACCCGCGGATCGTGAACGTCTCCAGTGGCACGGGATCGTTGGAGTGGAGCGGGTCCCGGTATGCCGGTGATGGTTCCGGCGCGGCCTACCGGTCGTCCAAGACGGCGTTGAACGCGCTGACCCTGTACTACGCGCAGGCCCTTCCCGACTTCAAGGTCAACACCTTGGCCCCGGGTTTGCGCCGCACCGACCTGAACTCGCGCGCCGCCGCCAGCGACGGCGATCCGGCCGAGGCCGCCGCCGGGGCGGTGCGGCTCGCGTTGCTGCCCGACGACGGCCCCACCGGCACTTTCGTGTCCTGGGACGGTTCCGTCGCGCCGTGGTGATCATGCGAGGTTGTGCCAGCCGGCGCGGTAGAACCACAGCCGGCCGGTGGAGTCCACGTAGAGGTCGCCGTTCTGGCCACTCGACGGCGGCGTTGCCGCGTTGCCCGGCACCAGCCTGATCTGCGCCGCGCCGCCGGTGAACACTCCGCCGCGGGCCGACAGGCTGGTGCCGGCGACGCCGTTGCCCGAGTTGCTCACGCCCTGCACGGCGACCTGGGCATCGGCGTCGCCGGTGACGGCGGCGGGCGCGACCGACTGGCCGCTCTGCTTGACCGCGATCCCCATGACACCGGTGCCGGTCGCGGTGTTGGCCAGGCCACGGACGCCGTATCCCTCGTTGGCGATGCCGAGGACGCCGCTGCTGCGGCCGGAATGCCCGTACACGCCGATCGCGCCGTACGAGCCGTCGCCGAACACGCCGACACCGTTGTCGTGCTGGCAGTTTCCGTGCACACCGGCCGTGCCGTTGCTGACGCCGGTGACGCCTTCGGCGTCGGCCGACCGGCCGTAGACCCCGGACGCGCCAGGGTTTCGGCTGATGCCGGCGACGCCGGCCGGCTGGTTCACCGTCAGGAGGTCCTTCTCGTCCAGTGTGCACATGCCGACCACCCCGGCACGGCTCTCGCCCATCCCGACGACGCCGAACGTGTAGGTGCGGCCGCGGATCGCGCAGGACATGTCGTTCTGGTCGGTCGCGCCGGTGTTGTCGACGTCGAGTCCCGGCGCGCCGATGGCGTCCATCATCATGCCGGTGGTGCTCGTGCCCATGTTCATCACGCCGAACCGGATCGGCGCCCCGTCGCCGTCTCCCGCCGCCGCTTCCGGCGCCGTGACCACGTTCGCCCCGACCGTGAGCGCCGCCGCCCCCAGTGCCACCCGCTTGAACATGCCGCGCCGGTTGACCGGTCCCTCCGCCGTCAGCTCGTCGATGCGGGCCGACAGGCGGCGGTTCTCGTCCTCCAGCTTGCGCAGCCGGGTCAGCAGTTCCTCGTTGTCGTGCATGGATCCCAGTGTCAGGGCCGGGCCGCGTCCCTGTCCCGTCCGACGGGGTGCCCGATCGCGCCGAGCTGTGGGACCGTTGCCCGGTGTCCTACGACGTGCTGTTCGAGCCGGTGGCGATCGGTCCGGTCGTCGCCCGCAACCGGTTCTTCCAGGTGCCGCACTGCAACGGCATGGGCTATCGCGACCCGTCGGCCGAAGCGGCCATGCGCGCGGTGAAAGCCGAGGGCGGCTGGGCGGTGGTGTGCACGGAGGAGACGGAGATCGATCCCTCCAGCGACCTCACACCGTCGATCGAGCTGCGGCTGTGGGACGACCGCGATGTGCCGGCGGTGGCCCGGATCGCCGAGCGCATCCACGAACACGGGGCGCTGGCCGGCATCGAGCTTGTCCACAATGGACTGCACGCGGCCAACCTGACGTCCCGGATCGCGCCGATGGGGCCCAGTGCGCTGCCGGTGGTCGGCAGCAACCATCCCGTCCAGGCGCGGGCGATGACCCTGGCGGACATCTCCGCGTTACGGGAAATGCACCGAGCGGCCGTCCGGCGGGCCCTTGTCGCCGGCTTCGATCTGATCTACGTCTATGCCGCGCACGGGTACGGCCTGCTGGAGCACTTCCTGTCACCGCAACACAACCACCGCTCCGATGCCTATGGCGGCACCCTCGCCAATCGGGCCCGGCTGCTGCGGGAGGTGCTGTCCGAAACGCGAGAACTGTGTGACGGCAAGGCCGCTGTGGCGTGCCGGCTGGGTGTGGGTGGCGGGGCCGAGGAGACCGCGTTGTCGGCGGCCGAGACCCGTGAGGTCGTGCACGAACTCCGTGACCTGCCGGACCTGTGGGACTTCGTGGCCGGGCCGTGGTCCCTGGACTCCAACACCTCCCGGTTCGGTCCCGAGGGCGAACAGGAGGCCGCCGTCCGTGGCCTGAAGTCGTTGACGTCCAAGCCGGTTGTCGGCGTCGGCCGGTTCACCTCGCCGGACGCCATGGTGCGGCAGATCCGTTCGGGCATCATGGATTTCATCGGTGCGGCACGGCCGTCCATCGCCGATCCCTTTCTGCCGGCCAAGATCCGGGACGGACGACTGGACGAGATCCGCGAGTGCATCGGCTGCAACATCTGCGTGTCCGGGGACCACACGCAGTCACCCATCCGCTGCACCCAGAACCCCAGCATGGGCGAGGAGTGGCGACGCGGTTGGCATCCTGAGCGCCTGCGCCCCAAGGACTCCGATGCTCACGTGCTCGTCGTCGGTGGCGGTCCCGCCGGTCTCGAAGCCGCAATGTCCTTGGGGCGCCGGGGATATCAGGTCACCTTGACCGAGCGTTCGCGTGAGCTCGGCGGCCGCGTGCGTCGGGAGGCCGTCCTGCCCGGTCTCGCCGCGTGGATCCGTGTTGTCGACCACCGGGAGGCCATCCTGGCCAAACTCTCCACCGTCGACGTGTACTTCGAGAGCACCATGACCGCCGATGACGTGCTGGCGTACGGCTTCACCCACGTCGCCATCGCCACTGGCTCCCGCTGGCGCTCCGACGGCGTCGGCCGGGCCCATCCCCTCGGGCTGCCCATCGACCCCGCCGCCGAGATCCTCACCCCCGACGATCTCTTCGCCGGCCTGCGTCCCCGTGGCCCCCGTGTTGTCGTCTACGACGACGACCACTACTACCTCGGTGCCGTCCTCGCCGAGCTACTCGTCCTCGAAGGCTGCACCGTCGAACTCGTCACCCCGGCCGCCAGCGTGTCCGAATGGACCGCCAACACCATGGAGCTGACCAGGATTCGCCGCCGTGTCATGGAGGCCGGCATCACCGTGCACACCTCCCGCTCGGCGGTCGCCATCACCCCGGACGCCTGCCACACCGCCTGCGTCTTCACCGGCACACAACGCTCTCACCCCACCGACGCCGTACTCCTCGTCACCGCCCGCCTCCCCGCCGACGACCTCGCCCACTCCCTGCTCGCCCGCCAACCCGACTGGTCCGACTTGCGTTCCGTCCGCCCCATCGGCGACGCCCTCGCCCCCAGCACCATCGCCGCCGCCATCTGGTCCGGCCGCGAATACGCCGAAACCCTCGACGCCCGTCCTGCCCCATTCCGCCGCGAAATCACCGCACTGTCCCCGCGCGATCACTAGCGGCCGTTGTGCTGGCCCTCACCGCGCGGTTCCGCGGCCTCAGTCCGGGTCGATCCAATGCGGGTGTTCTTCGCGGGCCCAGTCCTTGCGGACGTGGCCGGTGCGCATTCCCTGTCGGGCCAGCGGATCCCGGTAGGCCATCCGGATGTGCCCGACCACGACGGCGGCGATGGCCAGAGCGAGCCAGTCGTGCACGAAAATGGCGCTGCTGCGGGGAATCCACGGCAGGAGGCCGCCGAACCACATGAGGAGGCCGGTGAACAGCATGACCGGCACGGCGCCGGCGATCCAGGAGGCGTAGAGCTTCTGGCCGGCATTGAACTTGCCGGCCGGG
>DATJJB010000434.1:0-3039 GCA_035492655.1 Kutzneria sp.
AGGGTGACCTTGTTGGCCATGTCGCCCAGCACGACGACCTTGTGCACCTTCGACGAGGTGACCGGTAGCACGGCATGGTCGTTCTTCAGCAGCACCAACGAGTTGTCGGCCACCTGCTGGGCCAGCGCCTGGTGCGCCGGGCTCTGGACGGTGTCCTTGGTGATCTTCGTGTACGGCACGCTGCCGACCGGGTCGAACTCGCCGGTCCGCATCCGGATGGTGAACACCGGCACCAGCGCGGCGTCCAGCACGCCCTCGCTGAGCACGCCGGCGTTGATCGCCTCCTGGATGTTGGGCAGGGTGTTCTCCTCGCCCGGACAGTTCAGCGCGGTGCCGGCCCGCAGCGCGTACGCCTGGCCGCCGGCCGGCCCGGAAACCTTGGTGCCCGTCGCGGTGTTGGTCCACGTCGCGCCGACGTCCTTGCCGTCGGTGGTCCAGCCGGGCGGCGCCCAGTTGTGCCCGCCGTTGGGCTGCCGGTAGGTGGTGCCGACCGCGCCGCAGTCCGAGGTGATGTAGCCGCCGAAGCCGTAAGTCCGCTGCGCCAAGGCATTCGTGGTGTACGTGTCGGCCACCGACGGCGTGCCGTTGATCGCGTTGTACGAGGTCATGAGCCCGGCGACGTGCGCGTTCTCGATCAGGTCGCGGAACTGCGCGGTGTAGTAGTCCCGGATGTCGGTGTCGCCGGCGTCCGAGCTGATGCCGGTGCGGTTGAGCTCGACGTCGTTCAAGGCGTAGTGCTTGGCCGTCGCCGCGACCTTCAGGTACTTGTCCGGCGTGCCATCCGCTTTGTTGCCCTGGTAACCGTTGACGAACGCGCCGGCGATCTGCCCGACCAGATAAGGGTCTTCGCCGAACGCCTCGTCGGTGCGGCCCCAGCGCGGGTCGCGGTCCATGTTGACCGTCGGGGCCCAGTAGGTCAGCGAGCCGTAGTTGTTGACGTCCGGCCCGATGTTGTTGGCGCTCACGCCCCACAGCGACTTGTCCAGGAAACCGCGGACCTCGTCGGACACCGCGGTCGTCTCCTGGTACACCAGATCGGGATCCCAGGCCATGCTGGACGCGAAGTTGGTCGGGAAGCTGGTGGCGTGCACCTGTTCCGGCGGGGTGTTGGGGTTGGTCGACGCGCCGAGCCGGTTGATGCCGTGCTGGCCCTCGTTCCAGTAGGTGTACTGCTGCACCCCGAGTCTGGGGATCGCCGGCCCGCTGTTGGTGGACAGCTGGCGGACCTTCTCCTCCAGCGTCATCCGCGACACCAGATCGGCGGCGCGCTCGGCGAACGAATAGTGCGTGTCCTGGTAGATGGGGACCGGATCGGTGGCAGCCGCGCTGCCACTGGTGAGGGCGAGGGCGCAGACCACCGCGCACGCCGAGGCCACAGTCGCCGTTATCCGCATGACTTGGCTGCCTCCGTCGTTGGAGAAGCTCGGATGCGGGGCTGGCGGCAAGGCCACTAAGGCTGGTTTTAGCCCAAAAGTGACGCCCCGGCAGGACTACGATGCTCAGGATTGTCCGGTAGTGAACCTAAGTCAAGGTGTTACCGTGACCGCATGGCGCAGGCTCCGCTCAACCTCAGGGAAGAAGGCCGGTTGCGGGTCCTTCAGGCCCTGCACCGCACCGGCCACAGCAGCCGGGTGGAGCTCGTCCGGCAGACCGGGCTGTCCAAGGCGACGGTGTCCACACTGGTCGCGGACCTGATGGCCGGCGGGCTGGTGCGTGAGGACGACGAGCCGACGGGCGAGACCCGCCGCACCGGCCGGCCGGCCCAGGGCCTGTCGCTGGTGCCGACCGCGGCGTACGCGCTGGGTGCGGACATCGGCCACCAGCACGTCCGAGTGGTGCTGTGCGACCTGCTCGGCACGCCGCTGTGGGACCGGTTCGTGGTCAAGGAGGTCGACCGCGAGCCCGCCCAGACCCTGGACCTGGTCGCCGACCTCGTGGCGCAGGCCTTGCAGGACAACGACATCCCGGTGCACCGGATGCTCGGCATCGGAACCGGCATCGCCTCGCCGGTCGAGCGCAGCGGCGAGCTCGGCCACTCGATGATCATGTCGGCCTGGGCCGGGCTGCGGCCGGCGTGGGAGCTGGAGCGGCGCACCGGCCTTGCCGGTCTGGTCACCAACGACGCCAACGCCGGCGCGCTGGCCGAGCGGCTCTACGGCGTCGCCCGCGACACCGGGGACATGGTGTACGTGCGGCTGTCGGCCGGCATCGGCGCGGGCATTGTCGTTGACGGACAACTGATGCTCGGCGCCCGCGGCCTGGCCGGCGAGGTCGGGCATCTGCTGGCCGAGCCGGGCGGGCGGATCTGCCGCTGCGGCAACCGCGGCTGCCTGGAGACGGTGGCCAGCCCGGTCGCGGTGGCCGAGCTGCTGGCCCGCAGCTGGGGCGAGCCGGTGACGCCGCTGGACCTGCCGCGGCTGGTCGCCGAGGGCAATCCCGGGGCCTGCCGGGCGATCGAGGACGCCGGCGAGGCCGTCGGCCGGGTGCTGGCCTCGGTCGTCACGCTGGTCGACCCGGAACTCGTTGTGGTGGGCGGGGATCTGGCCTCGGCCGGCGAGCTGATCCTGGCCCCCGTCCGGTGGAACATCCGCAAGCACGCGCTGACGCTGGGCGCGCGGCAGGTGTCCGTGGTGGCGGGGGAGCTGGGGGATCGGGCCGAGGTCCGGGGCGCCGCCGGGATCGTGCTGTCCAACGCACCCCGGCTGCTCGCAACCGCCGCCAGCGCCGCCTGACACCAGCCCCGCCGATGCAGGGAAGGACGCCTTACCTGCGTTCAATGCAGGTAAGGCGTCCTTCCCTGCATTGCTACGGCTGCTGCTGCAAGCGGAACGACTGCGACGCGACCCCGGTGCAGGTGGCCTGGGTCAGCTGCGTGCCGTCCCCGGAACCCGAGGTGGTCAGGCACTTCTGGGTGGCCATGCTGGTGAAGTGCCAGTAGCCGCCGGGCTCCTGGACGGCCTGCCACTGCTGGTTCGTGCCGCCGCCGTAGGCCCACAGCTGGATGCCGGCGCCGTCGGCGGTGGAGCGACCGGACACGTC
>DATJJB010000435.1:0-3303 GCA_035492655.1 Kutzneria sp.
TCAGTGGTGAATGGGGGAATCTGTGGCCCTCCAAGGCGATCCTGGCTTGCCGGAGACGTCACCGACGGGCCGGATGATCTTCCACCCGATCGGCGCAAGGGGCATGAAGCGATTAACAGCTATTAAGAATCATCAACAGCCATAAACAAAAAGGCCCCGGGGGATGCCGGGGCCCTTGTGCGAGAAAAGGAGTCAGGCGATGAGACCGCCGCGGTAGGCGACGAGAGCGGCCTGCACGCGGTTGACGGCGCCGATCTTGCCGAGGACGGAGGAGACGTAGCCCTTCACGGTGGCCTCGGACAGGTGCAGCGCCCCACCGATCTCGGCGTTGGACATGCCCTGGCCGATGAGCTGGAGGACCTCGCGCTCGCGCTCCGACAGCGACGTGAGCAGGCGACGGGCGGGCTCGGCGGCGCGTTCGCCGTCGGCCACGGCGGCGAGCACGCGGGCGGCGACGCCGGGGTCCAGCACAGCGCCGCCACGGGCGAGGTCACGCACGGCCTTGACCAGCTGCTCAGGCTCGGTGTCCTTGAGCAGGAAGCCGGAAGCGCCCAGCCGCAGCGCCTCGGAGACGTACTCGTCGACGTCGAACGTGGTGAGCATGGCGACCCGAGGCGGGTCGGGCAGCGTGCGCAGCCGGCGCAGGGCGACGAGCCCGTCGGCCGAACGCATCCGCACGTCGAGCAGCACGACGTGCGGCCGGTGCTGCCGCGCGAGATCGGCGACGAGCAGGCCGTCGTCGCACTCGGCGACCACCTCGATGTCGCCGGCGCTGCTGAGAATCATCCTGAGGCCGGATCGGACGAGATCCTCGTCGTCAGCCAGCATCACTTTGATCAACGGACGCCTCCCCGATTCGGCGCTGCGTGCTCGCATTAGCCAAGCATCACTCATCTTGACGCAACCACGGGTTACCGCGGTGTTATCTCATCATGTGGTCCCGGTTTTGCCTAGAAGTTCCGGTAAGTTGACGCCCGCACCGAAATATCAACGGTTTACAAACCTGTGAACCGACTTGCTCGATCAGGGCAGGCTGTGCCGTCCGGCGGCACGCAGGTTGCGCGCGGCGACGAGCGCCAGTCCGCCGAACAGCCAGCCGCCAACGGTCCAGACCACTGCGCCGGCCAGCCCGGCCCCGTGCAGCATGGCGACCAGCCCGCCGGCCCCGCCGGTGGCCCGCATCCGCCATCGCCCCTGGTCACGGGCGAGCTCGTCATCGATCCACCGCACCACCGAAGCCGCCATCCGACTCACCCTTCAGAGTGAATGTCTAACGTGAAGCTCTTTCGCGTTGAACTACTCACAAGTAACGTGCGTCACGTTCCCTCCCGGAGAGGACCCCTGCGCATGTCGCGAAGCTCTCGCCTCGCACTCGCCGCGACCCTGATCGTGGCGACGTCGACCACCCTGCTGTCCGCGGCACCAGCGAGCGCCGCCCCGGCCAACAATGACTACTGCCTCGGGCAGTGCAACGACATCCTGCCGCCGGGTGAGAGCGGTAACGCCACGCTGGCGCAGATCCTCGCCAACAAGGCCTTCGGCTCCCGCCCGCCGCACACCGACGACCAGCTCGGCAAGTACGCCAACCTGGTCAACGGCTACACCGGGCTGACCAACGGCCAGCTGTCCAACTTCTTCAACGATTCCTCGTTCGGCGTGCCGGCAAACCAGGTCGAGTCAACGGTCAAGCCGCGCTCGGACGTGACCATCGTGCGCGACAAGGCCACCGGCGTCCCGCACGTCACCGGCACCACGCGCGCCGGCACGGAGTTCGGCGCCGGCTACGCGGCGGCCCAGGACCGGCTCTGGCTGATGGACGTGTTCCGCCATGTGGGCCGGGGCGAGCTGACCTCGTTCGCCGGCGGCGCGGTGGGCAACCGCGGCCTGGAGCAGACGTTCTGGCAGGCGGCCCCGTACACCGAGGCCGACCTGCAGAACCAACTCAACTCGGCGGCGGCGGCGCACGGTGCCCGCGGCGCGCAGGCGCTGCAGGACGCGACCGACTACGTGGCCGGCATCAACGCCTTCATCACGCAGGCCTACAACAGCCGGACCTTCCCCGGCGAGTACGACCTGACCGGGCACATCGACCCGATCACCAACGCCGGCGGCATCGACCCGTTCAAGCTCACCGACATGGTGGCGATCGGCAGCGTGGTCGGCGCCCTGTTCGGCTCGGGCGGCGGCGGCGAGGTGCAGTCGGCGCTGGTGAAGCTGGCGGCCGACGCCAAGTACGGCGTCACCGAGGGCGACAAGGTGTGGAACGCCTTCCGTGAGCAGAACGACCCGGAGTCGGTGCTCACCGTCCACGACGGCAGCTCCTTCCCGTACGGGCAGGACCCGGCCAACCCGCAGGGTGTCGCGATGCCCGACCCGGGTTCGGTCACGCCGCAGCAGCTGGTGTTCGACCCGACCGGCTCGGCCGCGTCGGCCGCCGAGGTCAAGGCGGCCACCCAGCCGGCCGCGAAGACGGCCGACGAGGAGAAGGCGCGCGGCGTCTTCGACAACGGCGTGCTGCCGGCCGACCTGATCTCGGCCAAGCACGGCATGTCCAACGCGCTGCTGGTGTCCGGCAAGTACACCGACACCGGCAACCCGGTGGCCGTGTTCGGCCCGCAGACCGGCTACTTCGCGCCGCAGCTGCTGATGCTGGAAGAACTCCAGGGCCCGGGCATCAGCGCCCGCGGCGCCGCGTTCGCCGGCGTCAGCCTGTACGTGGAGCTGGGCCGTGGCCAGGACTACTCGTGGAGCGCCACGTCGGCCGGGCAGGACATCACCGACACGTACGCGCTGCACCTGTGCGACCCGAGCGGCCAGCCGGCGACCAAGGACTCCAACTACTACCTGTACCACGGCGCCTGCACCGCGATGGAGCCGATGGAGCGGGACAACTCGTGGAAGCCGACGATCGCCGACGGCACCGCCGAGGGCTCGTACAAGCTGATCTCGTTCCGCACCAAGTACGGCATCGTGCAGTCGCGGGCCACGGTCGGCGGCGCGCCGGTGGCCTACGCCAGCCTGCGGTCGAGCTACCAGCACGAGGTCGACTCGATCATCGGGTTCCAGGAGTTCAACGACCCGACGGCGGTGCACGACGCGGCCAGCTTCCAGAAGGCCGCGCAGGACGTGAACTACACGTTCAACTGGTTCTACGCCGACTCCAAGGACATCGCGTACTACAACTCGGGCAACAACCCGGTGCGGGCCGCGAACACCAACCCGAACCTGCCGATCTGGGCCGACCAGCAGTACGAGTGGCAGGGCTGGAACCCGACCACCAACGTGGCGTCCTACACCGCGCCG
>DATJJB010000436.1:0-9087 GCA_035492655.1 Kutzneria sp.
GCCTGGGAGGCGCCAGGCTTGATCTCCAGCAACTCGTAGTAGTCGACTCCGCCCACGGCCCTTCCCATCTGCGGCTACGTCTGGCGCGGGTACGAACACGATAGGTTGCCCAGCCGTCAGAGTCCCGTCCAACCAGGGCCGTTTCGTCACCCGATCGGTTAAGTCCGTAGGGTGGACGCCCGTGGCGAGGCTGGTCGTGATCGAGGGACTGGACGGCGCGGGCAAGCGGACGCTGTCCGATGCGCTGACCGCGGAGCTGGACAAGCGGGGTGCGACGGCGACCCGGATCGCCTTCCCCCGGTACGGCGAGGACGTGCACGCCGACCTGGTGCGCGACGCCATGTACCTGCGGCTCGGCGATCTGGTGAAGTCCGTGCACGGCATGGCCGTGCTGTTCGCGCTGGACCGCCAGGCCGCCGCGCCGGTGATCGCCGAGGCGCTCGGCGATCACGACGTCGTGCTGCTGGACCGGTACATCGCGTCCAACGCGGCGTACGGGGCGGCGAGGCTGCATGAGGATGTAAACGGCGATTTCGTGCGCTGGGTTCACGACCTCGAGGTGGACCGCTTCGGGCTCCCGCTGCCCGACCGTCAACTTCTGCTCCGCGTTCCGGTCGAGGTCGCCGCCGCGCGCGCCGCCGGGCGTGAGCAGACCGAGCGCGAGCGGGACAGCTACGAGACCGACGACGGCCTCCAGGCCCGCTGCGCTGTCGTCTACGACCAGTTCGTCGAGACCGGCTGGCTCGCCCCGTGGACCGTGGTGGACGGCGTCGCCGGCGCCGACTTCGCGGCGCTCGCCGACGAACTGCTCAGCTGACGCGCTTCGAAGACGTGCCACAGGTCCCGGTTCGAGTTTCTGGCTCACTCGAGCCAGCCGTTGAGCCAGTTCCGCGACCGTCGCGGTGACCAGGCCCGCGAACCTGTTCCGCGACCGTGCCGATCACCCGGTCTCGTGACCGCTCAGAGTGCCCCGACCAGGTCCGCGCCCCAGCGCTGGATCTCGGCGTCGATGTCCAACGGGCCGGTGCCCGACGCCGTCCGCATCGCGTCGGTGACCCGGTCCAGCGGCACCAGCCAGGACACCTCGAACTCGATGCCGTCGGGGTCCTTGGCGTAGAGGGCCTTCGTGGTCACGTGGTCGGACGCGCCGACGAGGGCGCCCGCCTCGCGCAGTCGGACGGCGTGCTCGGCGAGGTCGGACAGCGTCGTCACCGACCAGGCAAGGTGGTAGAGGCCGACGGCGTCCTTGCCGGCGCCCGACGGCTTGGCATCCGCGCCGACCTGGAACAGGCCGAGGTCGTGGTCGTTGTCCGAGTCCGGCGCCTGGAGGAACGCCGCGCCGGGGAACTGGTGCACTACCCGGAAGCCGAGCACCTCGGTGTAGAAGGCGACGCTGCGCTCGGTGTCGCGCACGTACAGCACCGCGTGGTTGAGCCGGCGGATCGCCATCGTTACCTCCCGAGGCCTTGTTTAAGCTTCAACTATAACGTCGGTAACGAACCGTGAGCGTTACACGCTGTAGCTCGTGAACCCGACGGGGACGAGGGTGGGTGATGGCTCATGACCGACCGCTGGAGCTCGACGGCGGAGCGCAACGGACCGATCGCTGCCGGTGGTGATCGCTGGGGTGCGCGCGGCCGCCCGGCCAGCAGTGCGACGATGGTAGGCATGAAGGCACGCGTCCTGGTGGTCGATGACGACCCGGCCCTGGCGGAGATGCTCACCATCGTGCTGCGCGGTGAGGGCTTCGACACTGCCGTCGTCGCGGACGGCGCGCGGGCGCTGCCCGCGCTGCGGGAACTCAAACCCGACCTGGTGCTGCTCGACCTGATGCTGCCCGGGATGAACGGCATCGACGTGTGCAAGGCGATCCGCGCCGAGTCCGGCGTGCCCATCGTGATGCTCACCGCCAAGAGCGACACCGTGGACATCGTGCTCGGGCTGGAGTCCGGCGCCGACGACTACGTGGTCAAGCCGTTCAAGCCCAAGGAGCTGGTCGCGCGCATCCGCACCCGGCTGCGGCGCACCGAGTCCGAGCCGGCCGAGGTGCTGGCCATCGGCGACCTGGCGATCGACGTGCCGGGTCACGAGGTCACCCGGGACGGGCAGGCCATCCAGCTCACGCCGCTGGAGTTCGACCTGCTGGTGGCCCTGGCCCGCAAGCCGCGCCAGGTGTTCACCCGCGAGGTCCTGCTCGAGCAGGTGTGGGGCTATCGGCACGCCGCCGACACCCGGCTGGTCAACGTGCACGTGCAGCGGCTGCGCTCCAAGGTCGAGAAGGATCCGGAGCACCCCGAGGTCGTGCTCACCGTCCGTGGCGTCGGGTACAAGGCCGGTCCGCCGTGATCGGGGCCTGACGGATGCGGGTCGACACCAGGCCGGTCGCCCGGTGGGTGCAGGAGGCGCCGGCCCTGGTGCGGGAGCGCTGGCAGCGGGCCAGTGAGCTGTGGCGGCGGTCGTTGCAGCTGCGAGTCGTGGTCAGCACGCTCGCGCTGTCCTCGGCCGTCGTCTTCGTGCTGGGCATGGTGCTCCAGTCGCAGATCACCGACCAGATGCTGAGCAGCAAGACGCAGGCCGCGACCGCGCAGATCAAGGCCAGCGTCAAGGCCGTGCAGCACCAGCTGGTCGGCGTCAGCGCCGGCCCGGACAGCCTGAGCACCCGCTTCAACGCCGCGCTCAACTCGCTGACCACCGGCGGCTCGGCCAACGTCGACGGCTCGTCGGCCGGCGCGTTCGAACCGATCCTGGCCGACGCCCGCACCACCGACGCCACCAGCGTCACCTCGACCACGCACTACGGGGACATCCCCGACGATCTCAAGCGCTTCGTGCTCAACGACGAGATCGCCAGCCGGATCCACACCGTCACCCGTGACGGCGTGCCGACGACGATGCTCATGGTCGGCGCCCAGGTGCCCAGCGCCAGCCACCCCGTGCAGCTGTACCTGCTGTTCCCGCTCACCCCCGAGCAGCACACCACCGAGGTCGTGCAGAACACCCTGATCGTCGGCGGCATCGCGCTGCTGCTGTTGCTGGCCGGCATCACCAACCTGGTCACCCGCCAGGTCGTCCGCCCGGTGCGGCAGGCCGCCGAGGTGGCCGAGCGCTTCGCCGACGGCAAGCTCGACGACCGGATGCCGGTGGTCGGCGAGGACGACGTGGCCCGGCTGGCCGAGTCGTACAACGAGATGGCCGAGAGCATCCAGGCCCAGATCCGGCAGCTGGAGGAGTTCGGGCTGTTGCAGCGCCGGTTCACCTCCGACGTGTCGCACGAGCTGCGCACCCCGCTCACCACCGTGCGGATGGCCGCCGACGTGCTGCACGCCTCCCGCGAGCAGTTCCCCGCCGGCCTCGCCCGGTCCACCGAGCTGCTGGTCGACGAGCTCGACCGGTTCGAGGCCCTGCTCGGCGACCTGCTGGAGATCAGCCGCCTGGACGCCGGCGTGGACGAGCTCACCGCCGACCTCGTCGACGTGCGTGGCGTCGTCGAACGGGCCGTCGCCGCCGTCGGGCCCGTCGCCGACAGCTCCGGCATCACCGTCGAGACCTACCTGCCCGAGGACGAGGTGCCGGCCGAGATCGACGCCCGCCGGGTCGAACGCGTGCTGCGCAACCTGCTCAACAACGCCGTCGACCACGGCGAGGGCCTGCCCGTGCGGGTCCGCGTCGCCGCCGACGAGAACGCCGTCGCGATCGTCGTCCGGGATTTCGGCGTCGGCCTGCGCGACGGCGAGGCCGAGCTCGTGTTCAACCGCTTCTGGCGGGCCGACCCCTCCCGCAACCGCCGCACCGGCGGAACCGGGCTCGGTCTGGCGATCAGCGTCGAGGACGCCCGCCTGCACGGCGGTTGGCTCGAGGCCTGGGGCGCGCTCGGCGAAGGCGCCTGCTTCCGCCTCACCCTGCCCCGCCACCAGGGCTTCGTGCTCACCGACAGCCCGCTTGACCTGCCCCCCGACGAGGAGCGCCCCGTCCGCGACACCGATGAGGCCGAGGTCAGCCCCCTCGTCATCGCCGAGGTCGACGCCGAGGCCGAGGTCGAGGAGATCGCCTGGCAGCCCGCCGAGTCGGTCGAGCTCGACGAGGCCACCCCCGAGCCCGCCATCACCTGGCAGTCGGCATCGACCCCCACGTCCGAACACGGCGTGATCGGCCCCGACCCCGAGCTCGACGACGTGCCCGCCCACCAGCCCACCGCCGCTCCCACTACCGGCGCGCCCGCTGACTCCGACCATGCACCGGCCGAGGTCGATCCAGCGTTGATCGGCCACGACCCGGAGCTGGACGGCGTCCCCGGCCGGTCGGCCGCCGCCGAGGAACCGGCGCCGGCCGAGATCGACCCGGCCTTGATCGGCCACGATCCCGAGCTTGATGGCCTGCCTGGTCATCAAGCCTCCGAGGCTCTCGCTGCCGGTGTGCCCGCTCAGTCGGCCGGCTCCGACCCGGCGGCGGTCGAGGTTGATCCGGCGCTGATTGGGCATGATCCGGAGCTGGATGGCGTGCCTGGTCGGTCGGCCACCACCGCCGAGGAACCCGTGCAGTCTGAGGTTGATCCGGCGTTGATCGGGCACGATCCGGAGCTCGACGGGGTGCCGGAGCAGGGGGCCGAAGCCGTCGAACCGGCCACCAAGAACGGGGCGGCGGCCCAGAACGGTGCGGGCGAGCTGGCGTCGAAGTCGGCGGGGGAGGCGCGGTGATCGGGCGGTACCGGCCGATGGTGCTGTTGATCGCACTGTTGACGGCGCTGGCGACGGTCGCGGGGTGCGCGGCTATCCCGGATGAGACGCCGGCGCAGGGGATCGCGGCGGGCGACGGGGGCGGCAAGAACGCGCCGGTGCCGGAGCCGGCGCCGGGCCTGGCACCGGACGTGCTGGTGCGGGCGTTCCTGGATGCCAACGCCGATCCGACCAGCAGCTACGCCCTTGGCCGGCCGTACCTGACCAAGGCGGCGCAGGCCAGGTGGCAGCCGGCGTCCTCGATCACGATCATCCAGAACACCTACAACACGCTGCCCGACCTGACCAAGCCCGACCAGGCCAAGGTGCTGCTGACCACCCAGATCATCGGCCGGCTGGGTGCCGACTTCGCGTTCGTGCCGGGCTCGGCGCCCAACGCGCTGACCGTGGACCTGGAGAAGCAGGACGGCCAGTGGCGGATCAGCTCACCGCCGCCGGGTGTTTTCATGACGCTCGACCGGTTCAACGAGGTCTACCGGCAGACCCGGGTGTACTTCCTGGACCCGCAGAAGCGCGTGCTGGTGCCCGACCTGCGCTACATCGTCGCCCAGCCGGCCAGCACGCTGCCGGGCCGCGTGATCGACCGGCTGCTGTCGGGGCCGTCCGACGCCATGCAGGGCGCGGTGACCAGCGCGCTCAGCCCGGACGCGGTGCTGGAGACCGGCGGCAGCGAGACCGGCGACGGCGCGGTGCTGGTCAACCTCAGCCATCCCGGCGACACGAACTCGCCGGGCAACGTGAAGCTGATGATCGCCCAGATCGTGCAGTCGTTGGCCAGCGTGACCAACAACCGGATCCGCGTCGAGGTCGAGGGGGCGTCGCTGTCGCCGGAGCGCTCGGACTGGCGCGTCGGCGACCTGCCGGCCTACGACATCGGCACCAGCCCAGGACCCGACCTGACCGGCCTGCTCGTGCAGGACGGCCGGATCAAGCAGCTGGTCGACGGCAAGCCGATCAACGGCCCGGCCGGCAACGGTAGCTACACCGTGCAGACCGCGGCACAGTCGATCGACGGCACCGAACTGGCCGTGGTCAGCAAACCCGGCGCCACGGCTGAGCTGCGGGTCGGCGGTCTCACCCAGGGCGCGTCCGTGGTCGACCTGACCGCGAACACGCTCACCCGGCCCACCTGGGTCTCCGCCGACTCGGCCACCGACCCCAGCAACGAGGTGTGGACGGTCGCCGACGGCACTCGGGTCGCCCGCGTGGTCAAGTCGGCCGACGGCGCCTGGGTGGCCCGCCCGGTCAACAGCAACGACCTGGGCCAGTTCGGCACCATCACCGACCTGCGGCTGTCCCGGGACGGCACGCGGGCGGCGATGATCGCGAACTCGGTGCTCATCGTCTGTGCGGTGGTCCGCACGCCCAACTCCGACACGGTGGCGCTGCGCTCGCCCCGGGTGCTGCTGCAGGACGTGCTGACCGGCGTCGTCGGCGTCGACTGGTTGCTCCAGGACCAGCTGGTGGTCGCGACGTCGTCATCGGAGTCGCCGATCGTGCAGGTCGCCGCCGACGGCAACCCGGTGTTCACCCGCTACAACGCGGCCAACCTGACCGCGCCGGTCGCGGCCGTCACGGCGGCGCCCAGTCGGCCGGTGATCGTGGTGGACGCGGGCGGTATGTGGACCTCCTCGGACTCGGGTTCGGTGTGGCGGGTCCAGGGCGTCAACGTGCCCCGCGGGTCGACCGCGGTGCCCTTCTACCCGGGCTAGTCGGTGCTGGTCAGGGCTACTACGGCGGTCACCTCCAAGCCGGCCTTGGTCAGCACGCGGTGGCAGGCGGCGGCCGTGGCCCCGGTGGTGATGACGTCGTCGAGCAGCACGACCGGACTGCCGCGCGGCGGCGACGCCCGCGGCCGGAGCCGCACCCGGCCGGCCAGGTTGGCGGCCCGGGCCGCCGGATCGAGCCCGACCGAGTCGGCAGCCGAGCGGGCCAGCTCCAACACCGGCGCGACCACCACGCCGGGACCGGCCCGGGCCAGCTCGGCGGCGCAGCAGCGGGCCAGCACGGTCATGTGCTCGCCGCCGCGTTGCCGGGACGTCCGACGGCGGGACGGGGCCGGCACCAGCCACCACACGCCGTCCGGATCCGGCCGCGCCCCTGGCGCCCACGGCAGGGCTCTGGCCACCGCGGCGCCGAGCGGCTCGGCCAGTTCCCGTCGGCCCCGTTCCTTGTAGGCCAGGACCGCGTCCCGGGCCGGGCCGCGATAAGCCGCCAGCGCGCACGCCTGGGGACCGTCGTCGAGCGTGGGCCGGCGCACCGGAATCGGCGCTCCGAATTCGGTCGCGCAGGCCTCGCACCACAGCCGACCATCCGTTCGGCAACCGACACACCGGACCGGCAGCACAAGATCGAGCAGTTTCGTCGTCATGGCCCGAGCATGCACCTCGAACCTGGCAGTGCCGGGCCGCCGTGTTTATTACTCGTGAGTTCGGGTAAGCACGCAAACCTGAACAGGTTTCGCATGAGTGAGAGAACCTCACACCGTCACCTGGGGGTGGACGTGAAGCGAATGTCGGGTTTTTGGCCAAGACCTTCGGTTCGACCGGCCGGGAGATACCACCCAGTCGGGTGAACTTGGCTCGCGGGTCTCGATCACTGGTCCCGGTTCCGGCCGGTCAGGCCAAGATCGCCGCCAGCGCGCCGTCCCGAACGGCGACTACCACCATCGGGGCGACCCGATGCGGTGGCGGCCGATCGCTCACGTGACCGGGAACCCTGGGCTGGACTGGCACGTTGCCCCGATATGAGGCCCTTGCTCAGCTCGTTCGCCGCAGTGCCAAGGCGAGCGCGCCGGAACGGGGTCCTGCGCCGTCGGAGTGAAGCGGGCTCCACCCATTCGGTGCGCCCCGTGGGGCGGGCGCGCTATCGGCGCACGCCCGGGACATGTTCGGTCACGCAACGTGGTGGTCGGAATTCTCCTGCGGCGGGGTCTGTCGCAACGGCGAATCCGGGGCTAACGTGCTCCGCTATCAGCAATCCCGGCCCGCGGGGAGGAGGCGAACAGCCCATGACCCTGGCGCCGGCGAGCAGCGGCATCTGAACCGCCTCGGTCACCACCCGGCGCTGAACACCATCCCCAGCATTGATGTTCTCGCAGCAGCGAGGGAGGTCGTGTATGGACATCGTCGTGAAGGGCCGCAACGTCGAGGTGCCCGATCACTACCGGGTGCACGTGGCCGACAAGCTGGCCCGTCTTGAGCGCTACGACAAGAAGGTCATCCGATTCGACGTGGAACTGTTCCACGAGCCCAACCGCCGTCAGTCCAAGAACTGCCAGCGGGTCGAGATCACAGCCAAGGGGCGGGGCCCCGTGGTGCGTGCGGAGGCATGCGCCGGCGACTTCTACGGAGCGCTCGACTGCGCGGTGACCAAGCTGGAGAACCGGCTGCGCAAGATGCATGATCGTCGCCGCGTGCACTACGGCCGTCGCAGTCCCGCGTCGGTCGCCGAGGCCACTGGCGCTGTCGGCGCCCTGGCTTCCCCCATGGATGACGGCGCCCAGATGGCCGCGACGGCCGTGCTGGAGATGGCTCCCGCCTACGACCCGGGCCTGGCCGAGGTGCCGGCCCAGCGCTGGGACGAAGACGCCGTCGACGAATCGCTCCCCGGACAGGTCGTCCGCGAGAAGGAGCACCCCGCCAAACCGATGACCGTCGACCAGGCCCTCTACGAGATGGAACTGGTCGGACACGACTTCTACCTCTTCCACGACGCCGACAAGCAGTGCGCAAGCGTCGTCTACCGCAGGAAGGGCTTCGACTACGGCGTGATCAGGCTGGGCTGACACGCACGGGAACCTCGACGGCCGGCTTCCACGTTGTAGTGGGGGCCGGCCGTTACCTCTTGTCGGTCGAGCCGCCTACGATGACGGAAAAGGGCGTCCGCACCCAGGGCGCGCGACGCAAACCCGACGAGCGAGGTCACCCGGATGGTCCTGTCCCGATTGCTCCGCGCCGGCGAACGCAAGATGGTCAACCGCCTGCACAGGATCGCGAACGCAATCAACGCGATCGAGGACGACGTCGTCGACCTGACCGACGACGAGCTCCGGGCCAAGACCGAGGAGTTCCGCAAGCGCTACGCCGACGGCGAGACCCTGGACGAGCTGCTGGTGGAGGCGTTCGCGGTGGTCCGCGAGGGCGCCAAGCGGGTGCTCGGCCAGCGGCACTACCAGGTCCAGCTGATGGGTGGCGCCGCGCTGCACTTCGGGCAGATCGCCGAGATGCGCACCGGTGAGGGCAAGACCCTGACCTGCGTGCTGCCGGCCTACCTCAACGCCATCTCCGGCGACGGCGTGCACGTCATCACCACCAACGACTACCTGGCCAAGCGCGACGCCGACTGGATGGGC
>DATJJB010000437.1:0-3831 GCA_035492655.1 Kutzneria sp.
GAGGAAGTTGCAGCCGCGGAAGTCCTCGCTCATCGCGAAGTCGCCGTAGCACTCGAAGATCCCGAGCAACGCCTCGGCCGGCGGCCGGTCGGCCACGATCGCGCCGACCGCCTCCCGGATGAGCCGGTCGACCGAGTCCAGGTAGGCCAGCACGAGGTCGCCCTTGCCGGCGAAGTGGCGGTAGCAGGTGGACCGGGTGACGGTGGCCTCGGCGACCAGGCGGTCCATGCCGACCGCCCGGATTCCTTCGGCGTAGAACAGCCGCGCCGCGGTGCGCAGCAGCCGGTCGCGTGGGGCCTCGCTCATGGGCGTCAGCCTACAGAACGACCGTTCTTTCTGCTCGATCCATGCCACCCCGCTGCATGGCATGGCGACCGTCTTGGCGATGGCCTCGTACTTTCCTGATTCCGAGCTCGGCCCGCACCTGATTCATCCGACCGTCCAACGTTTCGGCGCACAGCGGGCCGGCTCGACCATTGTCGAGATCAACGGCTCGCACCTGCTCGCGTTGTCCCAGGCGGACACCGTGGCCGAGCCGATCCTCGACGCGGTAGCCGAGTCGGCCTGGAAAACGTTTTTGTTCTACACAGCAATAAACTGAGAGTCACATCGCCTGAGCGGCCGATACCCGTACGTCGCAATAAGGCCGTTCAGGCGATTCATGCGAAGTTCACTACCTTCGTCGGTTGCTCCCGCTTGCCCGAGCCGTGATCCTGGTCCGCGGTCGACACCTTCCACCTCTGCGAATGCGGTCCGTGACCCGGACCGCGACAGCCCCTGCTCGGAGGAGAACTGCCGATGTTCCTGAGACGTTCCACCGTTGTCGTCGCGGCCGGCCTGCTGGTCGCCGCGGTCACCACCAGCACAGCCGCCCAGGCGCAGCCGACCACGGCGCCGATGGCGAACCCGCTCACCGCCGACGCGATGGCCGTTAACGCGGCCCAGAGCCTCGTCGCCTCCCGGCCCGCCGCGCTGCACGCCAGCGCCGACGACGCCTTCGTCCAGCAGAGCACCATCTCCTCCACCAACGGGCTGAAGTACGTGCCCTACCAGCGCACGTACAAGGGCCTGCCGGTGGTCGGCGGCGACTTCGTGGTCGCCACCAACTCCACCGGTCAGGTCGTGGCCACCACCGTGGCGCAGGGCTCGACCATCAACCTCGCCTCCACCACGCCGAAGCTGACCGCCAAGCAGGCCGAGGACGTCGCCCGCGGGCAGCTGTCCAAGGTGGACGGCGTCGGCGCCGCGCAGCTCGTCACCTTCGCGCTCGGCACGCCGGCGCTGGCGTGGCAGAGCACCGTGACCGGCACCCGCGACGGCGAGCCCAGCAAGCTGGACGTCGTCGTCGACGCGGTGAGCGGCAAGGTGCTGCACACCCAGGAGCACGTGCTGTTCGGCGACGGAACGTCCGCCTGGAACGGTCCGAACCCGGTGCACCTGGACACCACCCACTCCGGCAGCAACTACTCGCTGCAGGACCCGGTGCTGAGCAACGTCAGCTGCCAGGACGCGTCGAACAACACCACCTTCACCAAGACCTCCGACAGCTGGGGCACCGGTAACGCCACCAGCAAGGAGACCGGCTGCGTCGACGCCCTGTTCGGCGTGCAGACCGAGAACAAGATGCTGTCCCAGTGGCTGGGCCGCAACAGCTTCGACGGCAACGGCGGCGGCTGGCCGATCCGCGTCGGCCTGGCCGACGAGAACGCCTACTACGACGGCAGCCAGGTCCAGATCGGCCACAACAGCCAGAACCAGTGGATCGGCTCGATCGACGTGGTGGCCCACGAGCACGGCCACGGCATCGACGACCACACCCCGGGCGGTATCTCCGGCAACGGCACCCAGGAGTTCGTCGCCGACGTGTTCGGCGCGTCCACCGAGTGGTTCGCCAACGAGCCCGCGCCCTACGACGTGCCCGACTTCCTGGTCGGCGAGCAGATCAACCTGGTCGGCTCCGGCCCGATCCGCAACATGTACAACCCGTCGGCACTGGGCGACAAGAACTGCTACGACAGCTCCATTCCCAGCACCGAGGTGCACGCGGCGGCCGGCCCCGGCAACCACTGGTTCTACCTGCTGGCCGAGGGCACGAACCCGACCAACGGCCAGCCGACCAGCACCACCTGCAACAGCTCCACGGTCACCGGCCTCGGCGTGCAGAACGCGGTGAAGATCTTCTACAACGCGATGCTGCTCAAGACGACCGGCAGCTCCTACCTGAAGTACCGGACCTGGACGCTGACCGCGGCCAAGAACCTGTTCCCGGGTAGCTGCACCGAGTTCAACACCGTCAAGGCGGCGTGGGACGCGATCTCCGTGCCGGCGCAGTCGGGCGACCCGACCTGCAGCGCGACCGGCCAGGTCACCGTGTCCAACCCGGGCAACCAGTCCACCACGACCGGTGCCGCGGTCAACCTCCCGCTGTCGGCCAGTGGCGGCACCGCGCCGTACACCTGGTCCGCCACGGGCCTGCCGGCCGGCCTGAGCATCAACTCCTCCACCGGCACCATCTCCGGCACCGCGACCACCGCCGGCAACAGCAGCGTCACGGTGACCGCGACCGACAGCGCCAGCCACAGCGGCACCGCCTCGTTCAGCTGGACGGTCGGCACCGTGGGCGGCAACTGCAGCGGCCAGAAGCTCGGCAACCCCGGCTTCGAGTCCGGCGCCACGGTCTGGGCCCAGACGGCCGGCGTGATCGGCCAGAACGCGCCGTCCCAGCCCACCCACGGTGGCACCTGGAACGCGTGGATGGACGGCTACGGCACCACCCACACCGACACGCTGTCCCAGTCGGTGGCCATCCCGGCCGGCTGCAAGGCCACGCTGACGTTCTACCTGCACATCGACTCGGCCGAGACCACCACGACCACCCAGTACGACAAGCTCACCGTCACCGGCGGCTCGACCACGCTGGCGACCTACTCCAACCTCAACAAGGCCAGCGGCTACGTCCTGAAGACGATCGACGTCTCGTCGTTCGCCGGCTCGACCCTCGCGCTGAACTTCAGCGCGTCGGAGGACAGCTCGCTGCAGACCTCGTTCGTCATCGACGACACGGCGGTCACGCTGAGCTAGTGTGAATGCGCGGTACTGAGCGGGGAGGACGGCAGGTGACGTCCTCCCCGCTCACTGCGTTCTCACGCCGTGCCCGGGCGCTCGTTGGGCATGTCGCCGAGCACCGACTCGGTCTCCGGCTCCGGCTCCGGCGGCTCGGACTGCGCGGGGATCGGGGTCGTCGGCGGCGCGGACGGCATCGGCGCGGACGGCATCGGCGTGGTCGGCGGCGCTGGGTCGTAGGTGGTGTTGTTCGCCATGCGCCGTCGGGTACCCACTTCGGCCGAGGTCAGTCCACCTTCGGGTAGGTTCGCACGCTGACCTGCACGTACGGCTCGCCGGTCGGCAGGGTGAAGAACACGATCGGCGTCCACCACTGCTTGCCTTCGTCACGCGCGACGAACAGGGTGTCGGTGACCGGGATCAGGTCGTGCTCGGTGACGGGCGCGGGCACGATCTCGGCCAGCGGACCGGTCGCGATGGAACGGATGCGCAGGCCGTGGTCGCCGGCGAAGACCTCGACGCGGCTGCCGGCCCGTTCGTACGCGCCGAAGTACGGGGTGGCGTCCACCTCGACCGGTCGAGCCGGCGGTTCGACCGCCGGCGGCACGGAGATGCCGGCCAGTTCGGCGAAAAGCTCCCGGAACAGCTCCTGGTAGAGGTCCATCGCGTTGCCGCCGTTGGTGAGCAGCGTGACGGCCAGGTCGAGCTCGGGCACGATCCGCAGGAAGGCGAACTGTCCGCGGGTGCCGCCGTCGTGGCCGATCACCA
>DATJJB010000438.1:0-11405 GCA_035492655.1 Kutzneria sp.
CCAGGCGCATCGGTCGCGGCGACTCGGCTCTGGACCCGCCAGGCGCGGCGACCGGCCAAGCCCTAACCTGACCGACCTCCGCCAAGCCCAGCTCCGGCCTCGGTTCCCGCCCAGCCGACCGATCCAGCCCACACTCTCGACCCAGCCACTCCCCAGGAGACCGCCGTGAAGTACCTGGTTCTGATCTACAGCAACCCGACCAGCTGGGCGCATCCCACGTTCGCGCACTCCGACTACTACCGTGCGGCGACGCCGGCCGAACGGGTCGAGATGGACACGCAGTTCGGCGAACTGATGCGCGAGATGTCGGAGTCGGGCGAACTCGTCTCGGCCACCCCGCTCGCGGAGCCGGCGACGACGCGTGTGGTGACGGTGCGGGACGGCGAGATGATGACCACCGACGGCCCCTTCGTGGAGTCCAAGGAGCAGATGGCCGGCTACTTCGTGCTCGACTGCGCTGACATCGACCGCGCCATCGAGCTCGCGGCGCGCTTTCCGGACGCCCGCTTCGGACGGGTGGAGGTGCGGCCGATCATGGAATGACCCGGGTCAGTCGGGGTCAGCGGGTGCAGCCGGCGCAGGTGCCGAAGATCTCCACGGTGTGGCTGACCTCGCTGAAGCCGTTCTCGGCAGCGATGCGGTCGGCCCACTTCTCCACCGCGGGACCCTCGACCTCGACGGTGCGGCCACAGACCCGGCAAACCAGGTGATGGTGGTGGTGGCTGGAGCAACGTCGGTAGATGGCCTCGCCGCTGTCGGTGCGCAGCACGTCGACCTCGCCGGCGTCGGCGAGGGACTGCAGGGTTCGGTACACGGTGGTGAGCCCGATGCCCTCGCCCCGCCGCCGCAACTCCTCGTGCAGGTCCTGGGCGGACCGGAAGTCGTCGAGCTGGTCGAGCAGCTTGGACACGGCGGCCCGCTGCTTGGTGGCCCGCAGCCCGGGCACGGTGGCCGACGGGCGCTCGCTGGTGGTCACGCTTCCTCCCGCTGCTCGCCCCGGGCGGCCGAACCGCCCTCCTCGACGTGGGTGACGGCGTCCACCACGATGTGCGCCAGGTGCTCGTCGACCAACCGGTACATGACCTCCCGGCCATGCCGCTCGCCGTGCACGACGCCGGCCGACTTGAGCACCCGGAGGTGCTGGCTGATCAGCGGCTGGGCCACGGCCAGGGCGTCCACGAGCTCGTGCACGCAGCGTTCGCCTTCCTGCAGCTGAAGCACGATGGCGATGCGCACGGGCGCGGCCAGCGCCCGCAGCAGATCGCCGGCGGCGGTCAGGGTGCCGGCGGTGCGTCGCGGGGCGGAGTTTGCGCCCAGCTCACGCGGCGCGTGCTCATGGGCGTCGGCCAGTGCGGTCACGCCCCCGGCGTGACCAGCCGGACGCTCCGGGACGGGGGTCGCGGCGTCCGGGCTCACTGGGGGCATCGTCCTCTCCGGCACGGCAGGCAACAGGCGGAAGACCAGTCGGTCGTAACCACCATGGTAGGCGAACGAGGTGGTCCGCTGCCGGCGGTGCTGATAATGGTTATCGAAGCAGATGCTATCGGAGCTGCTAGCGGAGCACCGAGACGAGCACCCCGACCAGGATCACGAGCACCACGATCCGCAGTACCCGGTCGGCGGTCGACAGCACCCGCCAGGTGGCCCCGAGCAGGCCAAGGACGATCAGCGCCAGCACGCCGAGCAGTCCGGCGCCCGCCGGCCCGCGCACCACGACACCCACCACGAACAGCACCAGCACGAGCCCGAACACGGCCGCCGCCGGCACCCGGGCCAGCGGCCCGCTACCCGGCAGCAGCGGCGTCTTCAGGTCACGCCGGCCACGCCCCGGTTGCTGTCCTCCGGCCATGTCCCCACTCGATCCGCCGACGTCGCAACGCCGGCCGCACCCCGGCGGCGGGCGAGCCCCCGCTGATGCGAGGATGCGCCACCATAACCGACCGCCGATCCGACCCCAGGAGGGCGACCGTGCTGCTGGTCTGCCGGTTCGAGGTGCCCGAGGCCGAGGCGGCCGAGTTCACCGCCACCGCCCGCCACGCCCTCGAACTGCTCACCGCGCAGCGCGGCTGCCGCACCGGCCGGCTGGGCCGGGCGACCGACGCGGCGGACCGCTGGGTCCTGGTGGTCGAGTTCGACTCGGTGGTCGCCTACCGGCGGGCCATGTCGCCGTTCCCGGTCCGCGAGGTCGTGGTCCCGTTGCTGTCTCGCGCCCTGGCTGACGAGCCGGCCGCCTTCGAACTGACGGTCTCGGCCGCCGACGGCCACGCCGATGAGCACGTGAGCCTGCTGGCCGGTGACGCCGGCACGGTCCGGCTCGGCGAAGCGGCTGGGCCGGCCGAGCCCCGCTGAGAGACAATCAGCGGTAGCCGCCACGAAGGGGAGCGGGCCATGCCGAGAAGACGGATCGTCCTGCTGTCCTCGGCTGCCGTTGCCGTTGTCGCACTCGTTGTCGGTCTCCTGTTCCTCGTCCCATCGGACGACTCGTCGCACACCGCGGCCGCACCGGCGACCACGGGCGCCGCGCCACTGGGCGGCGACGCCGCTGCCGGCACCACGTCTCCCACCAAGCCCACCGGCGTGCCGACCACCGGCGCCGTGCACCTGCCCGGCGGCGGAACCGCCGAGCTGATCGCCGCTCAGGTGAGCAAGGACGGCACCATGTCCGTCCCGGAGCGCCTCGACCAGGCCACCTGGTGGGGCGCCACACTCGGCGCACCGGTCGGCGCCACCCTCCTGGCCGGCCACGTGAACTGGCAGGGTCACATCGGCCCGTTCGCGGAACTGTGGCAGGACCAGGTCGGCCAGCAGATCACCGTCGTGGACAACAAGGGCCGCAACTGGGTGTACCGGATAACCCAGTTGGTCACGGTGGCCAAGGCCGATCTGCCCAATCGGGCCAAGCAGCTCTACGGCCTGGACGGCGACCACCGGCTGGTGCTCGCCACCTGCGGCGGAGAGTTCGTCGGTGGCAACGAGGGTTACGACGACAACCGGTTCGCGGTGGCCAGCCTGGTCACCCGTCCGTAGCGGCCCTGCCTCGCCATCACGGTGGACGCAGCGACTATTCTTGCTCCCTTCCCAGGAATTGCCTGTCAGTTCCCGTTTCGGCCGGATGGAGTTTGGCGTGCCCGCGGACCGCATCGACGCCGTCGTCAGCCTCTGCAAGCGCAGGGGTTTCGTGTACCCGTGCGGAGAGATCTACGGGGGCACCAGGTCGGCGTGGGACTACGGGCCGCTCGGCGTCGAGCTCAAGGACAACATCAAGCGCGCCTGGTGGCGCACCATGGTGCAGGGCCGCGACGACGTGGTCGGCCTGGACTCCTCGGTGATCCTGCCGCGTGAGGTGTGGGCCGCGTCCGGCCACATCGACGCGTTCGTGGACCCGTTGGTGGAGTGCAACTCCTGCCACCGCCGGTACCGCGCGGACCACCTCGCCGAGGAGTACGCCGAGCGCACCGGCAAGCCGGTCGCGGACAACGACCTGTCGGACGTGCCCTGCCCCAACTGCGGCAACCGCGGCCAGTACACCGAGCCGAAGATGTTCAACGGCCTGCTCAAGACCCATCTGGGCCCGGTGGAGTCCGCGGAGGGCCTGTACTACCTGCGCCCGGAGACCGCGCAGGGCATCTTCGTCAACTTCCTCAACGTCATCACCACCTCCCGTAAGAAGCCGCCGTTCGGCATCGGCCAGATCGGCAAGTCGTTCCGCAACGAGATCACCCCCGGCAACTTCATCTTCCGCACCCGCGAGTTCGAGCAGATGGAGATGGAGTTCTTCGTCGAGCCGGGCAGCGACGAGGAATGGCACCAGTACTGGATCGACGAGCGCCTGCGCTGGTACACCGACCTCGGTGTGCACCGCGACAACCTCCGGCTCTACGAGCACCCCAAGGAGAAGCTGTCGCACTACTCGAAGCGGACCGTGGACATCGAGTACCGGTTCTTCTTCGCCGGCCAGGAGTGGGGCGAGCTGGAGGGCATCGCCAACCGCACCGACTTCGACCTGACCACGCACGCCAACCACTCGGGCGTGGACCTGTCCTACTTCGACCAGGCCACCAACTCCCGCTACCGGCCCTTCGTGATCGAGCCGGCCGCCGGTGTCGGCCGCCCGATGATGGCGTTCCTGCTGGACGCCTACACCGAGGACGAGGCGCCCAACGCCAAGGGCGGCGTGGACAAGCGGCTGGTGCTGCGGCTGGACCGCAGGCTGGCGCCGGTGAAGGTGGCGGTGCTGCCGTTGTCCCGCAACGCCGACCTGTCGCCGAAGGCCAAGGACCTCGCGGCGGCGCTGCGCCGCAACTGGAACACGGACTTCGACGACGCGGGCGCCATCGGCCGCCGGTACCGCCGGCAGGACGAGATCGGCACGCCGTTCTGCGTCACGGTGGACTTCGACACGCTGACCGACCACGCGGTGACGGTGCGGGAGCGGGACTCGATGTCCCAGGAGCGGGTGTCGATGGACCGACTGGAGGCCTACCTGGCACCGCAGCTCCTCGGGTGCTGAGCGCTCGCGGTCACCGGCGGGCGGTCGCGGCTGGCCGCCCACTGGTAGGCCTGTTTGAGCTGATGGACGAATTTCGTCGGTGAGCTCGTGAGGCGTTCCGGCCTGGTGTGCAGGACCACCACGCCGGCGGCGGTGAGTGCGCCGTGCCGGTCGACGGTGCGCTCGAACGGGTGCTCGGCCAGGTCGATGTCCAGCGCAAGGGCCACGTCGTCCCACCAGGCGCTGACCGGGCCGAGGTAGGCGTCGTCGGCCCCGTCCACCTGCATGTTCCACTTCGGTCGGGGCAGCCGGGCGACGGCGACGAGCGTCGCGACCAGCGCTTCGGTCTCGGTCCGGATGCCCTCGACCACTTCGGATAGCACGCGCCGGGGCAGTGCGCTGCCCCGGCCGTTGCCGGCGTCGAGCTCGGCCCGGATCACCTGGGGCGACAGGCCGTGCTGCCAGATCGCCTCGGCGATCAGTGGGCGGATCTGCTCGGGGCTGCCGAAGCCGCGAATCGTGTCCACCAGCGCCCGCTCCGGCGGCACCACCAGGAAACCCTTGCGCATCATGGCTTTCGGCATCCTGCTGGTGCGTTCCACCCGCACCTCGGGTGTTCCTTTCAGCGACCGCCGGTCCGAGACGAGGACTTGCACCGGGCTCCGCGGGGGCGGAGCGGCGACCCGGATGCCGTGCAGCATCAGGGCGTGTCGTCCGGTCAGCAGCCCACCGGGCTCGGCGTAGCGCAGCGCCGCCTGCACCATCTGCTCCGCTGTCGGCGGCGAGTTCGCGAGCAGGAACACCCCGGGCAGGAGACGCTGCCACGGGCCGCTGGTCCGGCATCTCCGGTACGCGGAGCTGAGCGTGACACCCAGCTCGGCCAGCTGCTCCGCCCGGGCGATGCGGTGCGGGAAAAGCCCGGAGAGCTTGTCGAGCGGAATGTGCGTCCCGCTCGCGCTGCATGTGTGCATGGGGCCACCTTGCCCCTTCCGCCCCGTTGACCGAGGCCGCGGAGGGCCGATCTGTGGACAACTCGAGCCCTGTGGACAACTTCGTCCCCGAAGATCCACATCGGACGGTTCGGTGGGCGGCATGAGTTAGCCTGGAGGGTTGCTGGAATCGAGTTGACGAGGGCTCGCATCCGGCGAGAAGGTGAGTAGTCACCGCGTGTTTCCTGGCCGGACGCGCCACCAAGGGGGATTTCGTGTCGGTGCAGCGCAGCCGCGGCGGCGTCGTGCTGCTGTCCGCTCTTGTCCTCGACTCGGTCGGCAACGGCATGTTCATGCCGCTCTCGCTCATCTACTTCCCCCAGCTGACCCCGGTGCCGCTGACACTGATCGGCCTGCTGCTCAGCGCCGCGACCGCGCTGACCCTGCCGGTCCCGATGCTCGCCGGGTGGCTGGCCGACCGGATCGGTCCGTTACCGCTGGTCGTCGCGTCGCAGCTGGCCCAGGGGGTCGGCTTCGTCGCCTATGGCCGGGTGCACGGGCCAGCCGGCATCTTCCTGGCGTCGGCCCTGGTCTCGATCGGGGTCCGGTTCTTCTGGTCCTGCGTGTTCACCGCCGTCGCGGACTATGCCGACGGCAGCACGTCGACCATGAGCAAGGACAGCTGGTACGCGTGGGCCAACATGACCCGAACGGGTGGTCTTGGCATCGGCGGACTGATCACCGGCATTGCCGTCGCCGGCGGCAGCGACGCCTTCTACCGCGTGCTCTCCGACGGTTCCGCCGTCTGCTACCTGCTGGCGGCAGTGGCGATCGGCGCCTTCGTGCGGGCTCCACGTCGTGCGCACGAGAAGGACGAGGCCGTCGGCTACGCCACCATGCTGCGAAACCGGCCTTTCATTGCGTTCTCGGCCATCAACACCGTGTTTGCTGTCAGCACCGGCATGCTCGCTCTGGGGATGCCGGTGCTGGTGAAGAACGGCATCGACGGACCGGCGTGGCTGAGTCCGCTCGTGCTGGCCGGCAACACGATCCTGCTGGCCGTGCTGAGTGCGCCGGTGATCAAGAGGCTCGCCCCGTACCGGCGGACCCGGGTGCTGATCGCGGCTGCCGGTCTCTGGGCGGCCTGGTGCCTGGCGTTCGCGGGTCTGGTGCCGAATCAACCCGGTTGGGTGATTCCGGCGCTGGTCGTGGCCAGCCTGCTCTACACCGCCGCCGACGTGCTGCACGCCCCGGTGTCGATGGCTCTGGCCACGGCCCTGTCTCCGCCCGCGGCGCGTGGCCGCTACCTGGCCGTGTTCCAGTACTCCTTCGTACTCGCCGGCATGATCGCGCCGGCCTTCTTCACCACCCTGTTCGAACTGCACCGGGCCCTGCCGTGGCTGGCGTTGGCCCTGCTCAACGCGGCCGCGCTGGGCGGGATGCGGTTGCTGGAGCGGATCGTGCCGGCCTCGGCGCAGGAGGTCGCCGAGCCGGCACGGGTGTGAGTCAGAGCCGGCGGATGTCGAAGGCCGTCTCGACGACCTCGCCGCTCGCCTCGTCCCGCCGCACCAGGTAGGCGCCGCCGCGCTTGCGCTCCGAGACAGCCTCGATCAGCTCGGTGCCGTGGTAGATCAGCCCAGCGCCGTCGTCGGTGCAGTGCGTGTCGGTCAGCTTCCCCGACGCCACCGCCGCGTGGATCGTCGGACGACGCTGTTCCTCGGAGTCCAGGTGCACACCGCTGGCGTAGGGCAGCAGGCCGAGGCCGTTGGTCACGACCCGCAGGTTCGGGCCGAACGAGTCGGTCACGCCGCCGGTGTACCAGCAGATCGAGCCGGCCGAGACGCCGCCGAGCACGACGCCGGCCTCCCAGGCCGTGCGCATGACCTCGCCGAGGCCGTGCACCTGCCAGACCGCGAGCAGGTTGGCCACCGAGCCGCCGTTGACCCACACCACGTCGTGGTCGAGCACGAAACCGGCCAGGTCCTCGGTCGGCGGCATCGGGAACAGGTTCAGGTTGGACACCTCGACGCCGGCGACCCGGCCGGCCTCGTTCACCATCGCGTTCGTGCCGCGGCTGTCCCCGTTGGCCGTGCCGACGTGGCACAGCCGTGGTCGGCCGGTCGCCCCGGACAGGTCCAGCGCGAGCCGGATCAGCGGCCCGAACTCCAGCTCGGTCCGCTCGCCACGGACCCATCCGCCCGAGGTCGCCACGATGGTCGGTTGATCGGCTGCCATGGTCGGATCCTGTCAGCCGTGGCCGGGCCCATGCCAGTTGTCATGGGGGACTGTCCGCTTCCTGCCCTAACGTGATGCGCATGCGCGACCGGTGCACTTCGGACCCGGCGGACGGCGACAAGGCCGACCGCCGCCGGCGCGTGGGCGCGACCGCCTTCTCGTTCGTCTTCCTGTCCTGGTCGGTGCCGGGCGTGGTGGACATCGCCCGCTCGGACGTGCCGACCGGGCTGAAGGCGGCGCAGCTGGCGGTGACGATCGCCTACCTGCTCAGCTACCCGCTCGGCACCTGGCTGTCCAGCGCCGAGCGACCCCGGCTGAAAATGTGGTATGTCGCCCTGGCCACGGCCCTCGGCCTGGCCACTCTATGGCTCGACTGGCCGGGCACGTCGATCTTGCTCATCTACGCGCTCGCCCTCAGTGCCATTCTGTTGCCACGGCCCGCGTCGATCGTGGTGGCGAGCGGCATCACCGCCGTCGCGTTCATCGCGTCGGCGCTGGCGCCGGACGGGCCGGACTGGGGGAACCTCGCGTTGATGGTCGCGCTGACCATCGGCATCACGAGTTTCCACAAGGTCGGCGGCGATCTGCGGGAGGCCAACCGGGAGGTGGCCCGGCTCGCGGTCGCCGAGGAGCGGGCCAGGGTGGCCCGCGACGTGCACGACGTGCTGGGGCACAGCCTGACCACGGTGACGCTGAAGCTGGGGCTGATCCGCAGGCTGCTGGAGACGAGACCGGGGGAGGTGGAGCGGTTGATCATCGAGGTCGGGGAGGCCGAGCAGTTGTCCCGACAGGCGTTGTCGGAGGTGCGGGCGACGTTGTCGGGCTACCGGAGCGCGTCGTTGAGCGCCGAGGTCGCGGGGGCGCGGGCGGCGCTGGCGTCGGCGGGCATCACCGCCGATCTGCCTCGCGCGGTGGACAATGTGCTGCCTGAGTACCAGGAGTCGTTCGCCTATGTGCTGCGGGAGGGGGTCACCAACGTGTTGCGGCACAGCGGTGCGACGAGCTGTGAGGTGCGGCTGGGGGAGTCGTGGCTGGAGGTGCGGGACAACGGCTCGGCCGTCGTGGACGCGGGGGCGTCGCGAGTGGACGGTGGCGGTGCCGGCCTGACCGGACTGGCCGACCGGCTGTCCGCGATCGGCGGCCGGATCGACGCCGGTCCGGTGCCGGGTGGCGGATTCCTGTTGCGGGCCAGCGTGTCGAGGCCGGTGCCGGTATGACCGATCAGATCGCCCGGGACAACAACCGGGGCTGGGTCCTGTCGGCGTCCTTCTTCGTGCTGTTCATGGCGCCGGCTCTGGTGGCGCAGTTCGACGTCGACCGGCCGGTGCCGGTGACCGGGCTCGCGGTCGGGGGCCTGGTGCTCTACGGCATCGGCTACGTGGCGCTGCCGGTTTTCGCGTGGCGCTCGTCGACGACCTGGCAGGTGGTTGTCGGCGTCGGCTACATGGGCACGGCTGCCGGACTGTCCACAGTGGCCACGCCGTACATCTTCATCTGGGCCTTCGCGCTGGGTGCGGTGATCCTGCCGGGCTGGTGGCTGGTCGTCGTCAATGGCGTGGTGTTCGTGGCGCTGGTGGCCGTGTTGCCGGGCGGTTACCTCGGACTGCTGGTCATCCTGCTGTCGGTCACGCTGCTGTGCCGCTCGGTGGTGCACATGATCGAAGTCAACCGCGAGCTCCGGCTGGCCAGGGACCAGGTGACCGCGCTGGCCGTCGCGGACGAGCGCGGCCGTATCGCCCGGGACCTGCACGACGTGCTCGGGCACAGCCTCACCACGGTGACGGTGAAGGCCGGATTGGCCCGGCGGATGCTCGAGGCCGGCATGGGCATCGAGCAGGCACTGGTCGAGATGAGGGACGTGGAACGCTTGTCCCAGCAGGCTTTGACCGACATCACGGCGACCGTGTCCGGCGAGCGGGCGGCGTCGCTGGCGGCCGAGCTGGTCGGCGCCAAGGAAGCGTTGCGGGCGGCCGGGATCACCGCCGACTTCCCGCTCGCGGTGGACGATGTCGTCCCCGAGTACCAGGAGGCGTTCGCGTTCGCGCTGCGGGAAGGCGTGACCAATGTGTTGCGGCACAGCGCGGGCGCGACGCGGTGCGAGGTCCGGCTCGGTGACAGCTGGCTGGAAGTGTGCGACGACGGTGATCCCGTGCCGGCCGCGGCCAACTCGTCACGGGCCGCCGGTGGTGGCAACGGCCTGAGCGGGCTTTCCCAGCGGCTGGGCGGGATCGGCGCTCGGCTGGAGGCAGGTCCGTTGCCCAGCCAGGGTTTCCGGCTCCGGGTGGAGGTGCCGGCATGACGCCACGGCGGTTCGAGCCCGAGCTGAGCTGGCCGATCAGCTGTTTCTTCCTGCTGTTCGCGCTGCCGAGCCTGTACCAGCTGGTCACCAGTGGTGCACCGACCTGGCGGATCGCGACCGCGCTGACGGTGTTCGCCGGTTACGCGGCGCTGTATGTGCTGGCGTCCATGAAGATGTGGAATCTGGGCCTGGGGCGGAAGCTGGCGCTGACGGCGGTGCTGCTCGCGCTGCCGACGGTGTTGGTGTGGCTGCTGGGGTTGGCATCCACCTGGGTGTTCGTCTACGGCCTTTCGCTGACCGCCATCATGCTGCCGACCGGCCTGGCCTTCGCGATCGGTCTGCCGACGCTGGCCGGGACGGCCGTGCTCATCGTGGTGTACCTGGGGTTCGCCGGGTTGTTCACGGACTGGGTGGTGCTGGCCTCGGTGTTCGCGGCGACCTGGTTCATGGGCCGGTTGATCCGGGCCAACTACGCGCTGGCGACAGCGCAGGAGGAGATCGCTCGGCTGGCCGCGGCGCAGGAGCGCGCGCGGCTGGCCGAGGAGCTACGCGAGGATCTCGGCCGTGGTCTGGCCGCGATCACCGCCAAGGCCGGCTCGGTGTGCGCCGAGCTGGAACGAGGTGGCGCTTCGGTGGCCAACGTCCGTGAGGTCGAGGACCTGGCCCGCGAGGCGGTCACGCAAGTGCGGGCGACCGTGTCGGGTTACCGCACGGCCTCGCTGGCCGCTGAGGTCGTCGGTGCGCGGGCGGCGTTGGAGGCGGCCGGTATCACGGCTGACCTGCCGACGGCGGTGGACCGGGTGGCACCTGCTTACCGGGAGACCTTCGCGTATGCGCTGCGCGACGGTGTCACGGCGGTGCTGCGACGCGCGTCCGGCGCGACGCGGTGTGAGGTCCGGCTGGGCGAGTCCTGGCTGGAGGTGCGCGACAACGGCACAGCCTGCGTGCCTGTCGCGGACGGTGGTGGGGTGGACAGTGGTCTCGTCGAACGCGTGGCGGGCATCGGTGGTCGGATCGACACCGGGCCGTGCGCGGAAGGAGGTTTTCGGTTGAGAGTGGCGGTGCCGTCGTGATCAGGGTTCTGCTCGCCGACGATCAGGCGCTGGTGCGCGGCGCGCTGGCCGCGATGCTCAGCATCGAGTCGGACATCGAGGTCGTCGCCGAGGTCGGCTCGGGCGACGAGGTGGTGCCGGCGGCGCGGCGCACCAATCCGGATGTCGCGCTGCTGGACGTGCAGATGCCCGGCAAGGACGGGCTGACCGCGGCCGCGGAGCTGCGCAAGGTGATGCCTGGCTGCCGGGTGGTGGTGTGCACCACCTTCGGCCGGCCCGGCTACCTGTCGCGGGCGATGGCCGCGGGCGCGGCCGGGTTCGTGGTCAAGGACGCGCCGCCGGAGCAGTTGGTGGAGGCGGTCCGGCGGGTGCACGCCGGGCTGCGGGTGGTCGATCCCGCG
>DATJJB010000439.1:0-30847 GCA_035492655.1 Kutzneria sp.
GTCAAGGCCGACCCGACCTCGCTGACCCTGGTGCCGGACCGGTCCTTCCTGACCGACCCGAAGGCGCGGTTCCCGATCACCATCGACCCGGACTGGCGCACCTTCGACCGCAGCGACTGGGCCAAGGTCTTCCAGTCCACACCGGACAGCACGCACTTCTACGGCGCCAACGACGTGGACACCTGGGGCAAGCTCGGCACCTGTGTCGGCTGGTCCGGCTGTTCCGGCGTCGGCGTGGCCCGGACGTACTGGCAGTTCGACACCGGCTTCCTGGCCGGCAAGCGGATCATCAGCACCGAGTTCGACGCGACCATCGTGTACGGGCCGAACTGCAACACCCGCGACTACGAGCTCTACATCGCCGACCGCACCTTCGACGGCGGCCTGACCTGGAACAACCAGCCGCACGGCACCTACGTCGACACCAGCCCGGCCGACAGCGCCTACACCGGCTGCGCCGGCAACAAGGGCCTCGGCTTCGACGTCGGCCAGTACATCAACCCCAACGGCTGGTCGGCCTACGTGATCAAGGCCAAGGACGAGGGCGACAAGTACGCGTGGCGCAAGCTGGACGCCGGCGCCACCCGGATCATCGTCAACTACAACACCCGGCCGAACCCGGCGTCGGCGCTGGCCACCCAGCCGCCACTGACGGTGTGCAAGTGGTGCAACGGCACGGCTTATGTCGGCGACGACTCGATCCGCTTGCAGGGCACGCTGTCCGACCCGGACAATGACCAGCTGACCGCGGTCTGGGACGTCAACGGCGGCCCGTCCACCGAGCACCACGAGGGCCCGACGCTGGCCTCCGGCAGCGTCTTCACCCAGGACATCGACCTGCGCAACCGCGACGGCCAGACCCTGAACTGGACACTGTGGGGCAATGACGGGCGGGACGGCGGCGACTCGAGGACCGGTCCCGGCCCGTTCATCGTGGACCGGGTCGGCGTGGACATGGCCCCCGGCGTGACCGGCCAGCTGTACCAGGAGGACAACCAGTGGCACGGCGGCGTTGGCGTGCCCGGCACGTTCACCTTCGACGCCAGCGGTGTCACCGACATCGACCACTACCTGTACGGCTGGAGTGACCCGCCGGCGACCCAGGTCGACGCGGATGCCTTGGGTGGCAAGGCGACCGTGAGCATCACGCCGCCGAGCGACGGCCCGCAGGACCTGTACGTGCAGAGTGTGGACCGGGCCGGCCACCGCAGCCCGACCAAGAAGATGCACATCTACGTGCGAGCCGGCAACGGCCCGGTGGCGCAATGGTCCTTCGAGGGCAACACGAACGACAGCGCCTATCTGGGCAGCCGCAACGGCACGCTGTCCGGTGGCGCGACCTACACCCCCGGCGCGGTCGGCTCCTCGCTCGCGCTGGACGGCACGGGCTACATGACCGCGCCCAACACCATCCGCACCGACACCAGCTTCAGCGTCTCGGCCTGGGCCAAGATCACCAACCCGGCGGCCGCGGAGGCGATCGTCAGCCAGGACGGCGACAAGTTCGCCGGCTTCGACCTCTGGTACCGGCCGGACAACGGCGGCCACTGGGTGTTCGGCGTGTACAACCCGGTCGGCACCGACATGGCCATCGCGCCCACCGCGGCCCAGACGGGCGTGTGGACGCAGCTCACCGCCGTGTACGACGCGCCGAGCAAGCAGCTCCGGCTCTACGTCAACGGTGTGCTGGCGGCCTCGGTGCCCAGGACCCAGGTGGTGCCGTACGTCGCCGGGCAGCTGCGGGTGGGCCGCACGCTGTGGGACTCCGACCCGGCCCGTGACTACGTCACCGGCGGTGTCGACGAGGTCAAGGTGTACGACCGGAGCCTGACCGCCAGCGAGATCGGCGCGGCGGTGAGCCGGGACAACGTGCAGGTCGGCTACTGGAAGCTGGACGACCCGAGCGGCAAGACCGCGGCCAACGTCGTGCCCGGCGGCAGCGCGGGCGTGTTGCAGGGCAACGCGCACTTCGTCGCCAACGGCGCGGTGAACGGGGCCGTGCAGCTGGACCAGTCGACCGACTACGTGTCCACCAACGGCCCGGCCTTCCGCACCGACCAGAGCTTCACGGTGGCCGCCTGGGCCCGGCTGGACACCGAGCCGGTGTCGACCGGGTTCACCACGGTGGCGGCGCAGAACGGCAGCAGCAACAGCGCTTTCCTCCTCGGCTACCGCAACAACTCGGCCGGCGACTGGTGGGAGTTCTACACCACCGGCGCCGACGCGAAGACCCATCCCGGCGACGCGGCGGTGCACAGCGCGCCGGGCACCGCGAAGGTCGGCGAGTGGGCCCAGATCACCGCCGTCGACGACGTGCCGAACAAGCAGATCCGCATCTACGTCAACGGTGTCCTCGCCGGCACGGCCCCACAGACCTCGACGTTCAACGCGACCGGGCCGCTGGTGTTCGGGCGCAGCCTGTGGGAGGGCGTGGTCGGCAACTACTGGACCGGCGGCATCGACGACGTGCGGGCCTACAGCCGGGTGCTGTCCGACGAGGAGATCCGGGGCATCGTCAGCCAGGCCAGCGTGACCCAGGGCAACTGGAAGCTGGACGGCAACCTCAAGGACTCCGCCCCGCCGAAGGACCCCAACGCGCCCAAGCCGGCCGACGGCACGGCGGTCGGCCAGGTGGACTACACCGGCGGCCAGTCGTCGATGCCCGACCCCAACGACCTGGCCGCGCGGCTGGACGGCAAGACCTCCGCGATCAGCGCGCCGCACGTGATCGACGTCGACCGCAGCTTCGCGGTGGCGGCGTGGGTCAAGGCCGACAGCGCCAACGCGCTGGCGACCGTGGTGTCCGAGGACGGCTCCCAGGACAGCGCGTTCAAGGTCCGGGTCCGCCAGGACGGCAAGTGGGGCTTCGTGATGTTCGCCAAGGACGCCCCGGACGACGGCACGCAACGCGACGAGGTGATCGGCGGCGCCGTCCAGATCGGACAGTGGACGCACCTGGCGGCGGTCTACGACTCCAGCGCGCACCAGTTGCAGCTGTACGTCAACGGCACGCTGGCCGGCTCCGTCGCGCACACCCAGACCTGGAACGCGACCGGTGGCCTGCAGATCGGGCGGGCCAAGTGGGCCGGCGCGCCGGTGGAGTACCTCGCCGGCTCCGTCGACGACGTGTCGGTGTACTCGCGGGCGCTGTTCGCCACCGAGATCCAGGCGATGGCCGGCCGTGATCTGACGCTGGTGCACGACTATCCGCTGGACGAGTCCAGCGGCCGCAGCTCGGCCGACGCCGTCGGCGCCCGGAGCGCGACCCTGACCGGGAGTTCCAGCTTCACCACCGGTCGGGTCGGCAACGCCGCCGCCTTCGACGGTGTGACCGGCGCGGCCACCACCACCGGCGTCGACCTGCGGCTGGACCAGGCCTTCACCGTCTCGGCGTGGGTTCTGCTGCCCAACAAGGACTGCGACCTCAGCAAGGTCGCGGCCTGCCGGGTCGACGCGGTCACCGTGGACGGCGCGCACTCCAGCAAGTTCCGGCTGGGCCACATCATCGACGCCGACAACAACCAGCTCGGCGCGTGGACGTTCGAGATGCCCGAGTCGGACGCCGACAACGCCGTGGTCACCAAGGCGGCGGTGTCGACGCAGGCGTCCGAGGTGAACACGTGGACCCATCTCGTCGGCGTGTACGACCCGGCCACCAAGAAGATCTGGCTCTACGTCAACGGAACCCGCGTCGGTGACGGCACGCTGAACTCGCCATGGCAGCCGACCGGCGGCGTGGCCATCGGGCGTGGCCGGGTCAACAGCGCCAACGCCGAGTTCTGGCCGGGCAGCGTCGACGACGTGCGCCTGTACACGGGTCAGCTGGACAAGGACCGGGTCAGCGCGCTGTACCACTCCTACCCGGCGGTGACGGCGTCGGCGCTGCCCAAGGCCGATGCGGCGCTGTGGAAGTACGACGAGAACACCGGCACCAAGGCCAAGGACAGCAGCGGCCGCGGTCTCGACCTGACGACCGTCAACACCACCTGGATCGGTGGCCGCGACATGTACGCCACCAACTACAACGGCACCACCGCGTACGCGCAGACCGCCGGCCCGGTGGTGGACACCGGTCGCAGCTTCTCCGTGGCGACCTGGGTCTACCTGCTCAAGGGCGGCACCGACAACCAGACCGTGATCGGCCAGGACGGGACCCGGCTCAGCTCGTTCGCGTTGTCCTACAACGGCGCGGTCGGCAAGTGGGCGGTGATCGCGCCGACCGTCGACAAGGACAACCCGGGCAGCGCGGTCAACATCCTCAACTCGACCGAGGCCGCGCGCCCCGGCGAGTGGACGCACCTGGCCATGTCCTACGACGCCGATCTGCACCAGGTTCGGCTCTACGTCAACGGTCTGCTGTCCGGCGCGCAGGTCGGCGTGACCCTGCTGCCGGCGACCGGACAGATGTCGATCGCCCGCGCCAAGTGGAACGGCAACCCGGCGGCGCTGCTCAACGGCGTCGTGGACGACACCCGGGTGTACGCCAAGGCGATCAGCGACGGCGAGGCCCGCAAGGTCCACGACGACGTCACCGACGCGGACTGGGGCTACTACCGGTTCAACGACGGCAACGCCAACGACTCCAGCTGGCGTGGCTACACCGGCACCCTGTCCGGCGGCACCGGCTTCGGGCCGGATGCCAGCAGCGGCAAGGCGTTGCAGCTCGACGGCAGCACCGGCGCGCTGACCACGCCGGCCGGGCTGCCGATGCACGACAGCTTCACCGTGTCGGCCTGGGCCGACCTGTCCCGTGACGACAAGGACGGTACCGTCGTCAGCCAGGACGGCGACCGCGACAGCGGCTACTACCTCGGCTACCGCGCCGACATCAAGCGCTGGGTCTTCGGTTCGTCCACATCGGACACCGACGGTTCGGCCAAGGCCTACGCCGCCTCGCCGGCGGCGGCCACGGTCAACCGGTGGACGTCGCTGGCCGGCGTGTACGACTACCCGGCGCGCCAGCTGCGCCTGTACGTCGACGGCCAGCTGGTCGGCAGCCGCAACAACGTGGTGCTGTGGCCGGCGACCGGCAAGATGGTCATCGGCCGCGGCAAGGACGCGGGCGCGGCGACGGCGTTCTTCCCCGGCTCGGTCGACGAGGTCCGGGCCGGCGAAGGAGTCGGCACCGACGCCGTGCTGGCCGACCGCGGCAGCTTCGCCGCGCCGATCCCCGGCCAGTTGGGCAGCTTCGTCAACAGCGCCGGCGACCACTACACCGGTCCGACCGACACCGTCCGTACCGGGTACCACTTCGAGTCCGCGCTGGGCCTGCCGGCCGCGCCCGGCCTGAACACCCGGACGCTGTACGCGTGTGCCAACGGCGCCGACTCGTTCACGTCGACGCAGCAGGACTGCGAGGGCCAGACCAAGATCGGCACCGCCGGTCTGGTGTTCACCCAGCAGCCCAACAACATCCCGACGGTGCCGCTGTTCCGCTGCGACAACGGGGCCGGCGATCGCTTCGAGTCGCGCGACGCCACCTGCGGCGGCAAGACCGTGGAGAGCCAGCTGGGCTACACCGTCGGCTATGCGGCACTGGCCCGGTACACCAACCCGGGCATCGACCACGTGACGACCACCGACGGAGTGCCGGTGGCCTTCCGGAGCGAGGGCCTGCAGGGCTACGTGTCGCTGGTGTCAGGGGCCGGTCTGCAGCCGCTCATGCAGTGCCGCAACGGGTCGGACTCGTTCGACTCCACCGACACCGCGTGCGAGGGCAAGACCGTGGTCGCGGCCCAGGGCTTCATCCTGGCGGCGGCGCCGGCCGACCCGAGCTCCGCCAAGCTGTTGACCCGGTGCACTGTGCCGCCGGCCGACAGCATGGTCTCGCTGGCCGCCGACTGCGAGGGCCTCATCGTCGACAAGCCCCTCGGCTACGCCAGGGTCGACGCCCCGACCGGCGGCGAGTTCCAGACCGATCCCACGTCCTGACCACCAGAGGGGTGTTCGAGCTCTTCCTGGCGCACAAGAAGTAACCCAGAGCCACGGCGCCGGGACCTCCCCAGGGTCCCGGCGCCGTACCCAGCAGCAAGGGGGGAAATTCGTGCGAAGAAGACATCGGGTCGTCGCGGGCGCACTGCCCGTGGCGCTGATCGCCACCGCGCTGTCGGTGCTCACGCCGACCGCGGCGTGGGCAGGGGAGCCGTCGGTGCCACTGCCGACCGTGCCGTCGACGCCGGTCAGCCAGCAGCAGATGGGCAGTCGGCCGGCGGACCAGGCCAGCAGCAGCGAGTTGCACGGCAACCAGCCGGCGAGCACCGGCACGGTGGACGGCGGCGGCACCGACAAGGCCAGCCCGCTGTCACCGTCGGCGTCGTGGGACGTCTCGGCGCAGACCGGCGACTTCAGCTGGTCCTATCCGCTGCGGGTGCCGCCGTCGGCCGGGAAGCTGGATCCCAAGCTGGCCATCGGGTACGCGTCGTCCGGTGTGGACGGTCGGACCAGCGCGACCAACAACCAGGCCTCCTGGATCGGCGACGGCTGGGATCTCAACGTCGGCTTCATCGAGCGCAGCTACATCCCGTGCGCCAACGACGTCAACGCGGTCAAGGACGACTCCGACCTGTGCTGGCGCAGCGACAACGCCTTCGCCTCCTACGGCGGTGGCGGCGGCCAGCTGATCAAGGATGACAAGACCGGGGTCTGGAAGAACAAGTCCGATGACGGGTCGCGGATCGAGCGACTGACCGGCACGGCCAACGGCGACAACGACGGCGAGTCGTGGAAGATCACCACCGTCGACGGCACGCAGTACCTGTTCGGGTCGCGGCCGGAGTCGAGCTCGACGTGGACGGTTCCGGTGTTCGGCAACGACGCCGGCGAGCCCTGCCACGCCGCCACCTTCGCCGACTCGCACTGCGTGCAGGCCTGGCGGTGGAACCTGGACAAGGTGATCGACCGGCACGGCAACGTGATCGAGTACAACTATGCCGCCGAGTCCAACTCCTACGGCATGAACAACAAGGACGCGGCGGTGTCCTACACCCGGGGCGGCACGCTCAAGGAGGCCCTGTACGGCCTGCGGGACGGGTCCGGGGCGCAGGCCACCGACCGGGTCGCGTTCACCACGGCCGACCGTTGCGTGCCGGGCAGCGACTGCACCCCGGACAAGAAGGACAACTGGCCGGACGTCGCCTGGGACGACAAGTGCGACACGGCCACCTGTGCGGGCAAGAACGCGCCGACCTTCTGGTCGACCAAGCGGCTGAGCCAGGTCACCACCCAGGTGCTGGCCGGATCGTCCTATCAGGACGTCGAGTCGTGGTCACTCGACCAGCAGTTCCCGACCAATGGCGACGGCGAGAAGCCGGCGCTGTGGCTGAAGTCCATCAGCCACACCGGCAAGGCGAACGGGCTGCCGGCGGTCACGCTGCCGTCCGTCCGCTTCGAGGGCACCAAGTTCCCCAACCGGGTGGACACTGTGGACGGTCTCGGCCCGCTGCTGCGCTACCGGGTGACCGCCGTGGTCTCCGAGACCGGCGGCGTCACCACGATCAGCTACGCCGACCCGGACTGCACGCCGACGACCCTGCCGGCCAAGGCGGAGGCCAACACCCAGCGCTGCTTCCCGATGAAGTGGTCCAAGAAGGACTTCTCCGAGCGCACCGACTACTTCAACAAGTACGTGGTCGCACGGGTCACCCAGTCCGACATGATCGCCGCCAACACCGAGGACGTCACCAGCTACGCCTACCTCGACGGCGCGGCCTGGGCCTACGACACCTCCGAGTTCACCAAGGAAGCCGACCGGAACTGGAACGAGTTCCACGGCTTCGGCCGGGTGCGGATCACCAAGGGCAAGGCCGATGATCCGGCCGGTCCGGCCACGATGACCGAGAAGCGGTTCTACCGTGGCATGGACGGCGACCACCTGCCGACCGGCGCTCGGTCGGTGACCGTCACCGACTCCGAGGGCGGCGCCCGCGAGGACGACCAGTGGCTGCAGGGCTTCGAGTACGAGACCCAGGTGCACAACGGCACCAGTGACCAGCTCGTGTCCAAGGCGATCATGACGCCGTCGGTGCAGGGCCCGACCGCCACCCGCGGCAACCTCAAGGCGTACCTGGTGAAGCCGGGCACGACGGTGAACGACACCGCGCTGTCGGCCGGCGGCTGGCGCACCACCAGGACCGAGCTGAGCTACGACGACCTCGGCCAGGTGGTGTCGACCAACGACCTCGGCGACATCGCGACCGCGGCCGACGACAAGTGCACCCGCACCAGCTACGTGCGCAACACCGACAAGTGGCTGATCTCCTTCCCGTCCCAGACGGACACGGTGTCCGTCGCCTGCACGGCCACGCCCAAGTACCCGGACAACGCCGTCTCCGGCAGCCGGAACTCCTACGACGGCAAGGCCTTCGGCGTCGCGCCCACGGCCGGTGACATCACCAGGGGCGAGGTGCTGGACAGCCACCCGGCCACGGGGGCTGCCTACCTCACCGCGGGCACCGCCGCCTTCGACGCCATGGGGCGCACGACCTCCGTCGGCGATGCCCTTGGCCACACCACGACCACGGCCTACACGCCGGCCACCGGCGGTCCGCTGACCCAGACCGTCGTCACGAATCCGTTGGGGCAGGCGACGACGACCACGATCGACCCGGCGACCGGGCAGACGACCAAGGTGGTCGACGCCAACAACCGCGTCACCGAGACGGCCTACGACGCGCTCGGCAACAAGACCGAGGTGTGGCTGCCCAACCGGTCCCGCGGCACGGGGCAGAGCGGCAACACGAAGTACGCCTACGCCTACCACAACGACGCGCCGACCGTGGTGACCACGACGGCGATCGGCCCCAACGGCAACTACACCACCACCAAGGAGCTCTACGACGGCCTGCTCCGGCTGCGGCAGAAGCAGACCGACGCCGACGGCGGCCGGTTGATCACCGACACGCGCTACGACTCGCAGGGCCGCTCGACCAAGGTCACGCAGCCGTACTTCACCGCGTCGCCGGTCGACGACCAGCTGTGGATCGCCGCCGACGTGGACGTCCCGCAGCAGACCGTCACCCAGTACGACGGCGCGGGCCGCAAGACCGTGGAGATCGTCAAGGGCGGCGCGGACGAGCTGTGGCGGACGGTCACCGCCTACGGCGGTGACCGGACCACCGTCAGTCCGCCGCAGGGCGGCACCGCGACGACCACGATCACCGACGCCCGCGGCCGGACCGCCGAGCTGGACCAGTACCACGGCCGCGTGGCGACCGGCGACTTCGACACCACGAAGTACACCTACACGCCGGCCGACAAGCTCGAGACCGTGATCGACCCGGCCGGCGCGGCCTGGAGCCACACTTACGACCTGCGCGGCAACGAGCTCACCGCGGCCGACCCCGACCGGGGTCGGATGACCAAGACCTACGACGCGGCCAACCAGCTGCTGACCAGCACCGACGCCCGCGGTGTCACGCTCACCTACGACTACGACGCGCTCGGCCGCGAGCTCACTGAGAAGGCCGGCGGCGCGGTGCAGGCGCAGATGACCTACGACACCGCGTCGTTCGGCAAGGGCCGGCCGGCGTCGAGCACCCGGTTCGTCAACGGCAACGCCTACACCTCAACGGTTTCCGGTTACAACGCGCTGTACAAGGCGCTCGGCGTGCAGGTCACGATCCCGTCCTCGGAGGGCGCGCTGGCCGGCAGCTACTCGTCGACGTCCAAGTACAACGTGGACGGCAGCCTGTCCGGGTCGGCCTTCGCCGCCATCGGCGACCTGCCGGCCGAGTCGCTCACGGTGTCCTACAACGACTTCGCCGAGCTGACCGCGGTGTCCGGCGGCGTCGACGGCACGACCACGAACTACGTGACCCACGCCGACTACACCCGGTACGGCGAGCTCGCCCGCACCCAGTTGGGCGACGACGGCAAGCGCGTGTGGCTGTCCAACTACTACGACGACCACACCCGCCGACTCCAACGGTCCATCGTGGACGCCGAGGTGCCGGCCCCGATGCAGGCCGATCGCCATTACACCCACGACCAGTCCGGCAACATCACGTCCATCGCGGACACCCCGCAGGGCAAGGCGTCCGACGTCCAGTGCTTCACGCTGGACTACCTCCAGCGCATCACCGAGGCGTGGACGCCCGGCGCCGACTGCTCGGCCGCGCCGGCGACGAACGGCCTGACCGGCCCGGCCCCGTACTGGCAGTCGTTCAGCTACGACAAGGCCGGCAACCGGCTCAGCCAGACCCAGCACGCGACCGCCGGCGACACCGTCACCACCGGCACGTTCTCGTCGACCGGGCACACCGTGTCGGCGACGGCCACCACCGGCCCGGGCGGCGCCGGCTCGGCCGAGTACAAGTACGACGCCAGCGGCAACACCATCACCCGCAAGCTGGCCGGCGGCACGCAGCAGCTGGACTGGGACGCCGAGGGGCATCTGGCCAAGGTCACGCAGGGCAGCGACAGCACCGACTTCGTGTACGACGCCGCCGGCACGCGGCTGGTCAGCCACGACAGCACCGGCGCCACGCTGTACCTCAACGGCCAGGAGCTGCGCCTGACCAAGGCGTCCGGCAAGCTCGAGGGCACGCGGTACTACCCGAGCGGGCAGACCACCGTGGCGATGCGGACCGCGGCCGGCGTGACCTGGCTGGCCGACGACCACCAGGGCACGGCGCAGATCGCGATCACCTCGGACACGCTCAAGGTGACCCAGCGCCGGCAGGATCCGTTCGGGGCGCCGCGCGGCGACGCGACCTTCCCCGGCAGCAAGGGATTCGTCGGCGGCACGCTGGACAAATCGATCGGGCTGACCATGCTCGGGGCCCGCGAGTACGACCCGGCGCTCGGCCGGTTCCTGTCGGCGGATCCGCAGCTGCACACCATGGATCCGCAGCAGCTGGCCGGCTACACCTACGGCGACAACAACCCCGTGACCAACCTGGACCCGAGTGGGGAGAGCTTCTTCAGCTGGGTCGGCGACCGGCTGTCCGACTTCGGCCACGGTCTGGCCGAGAACAGGGGCGCGATCGCCATCGGGCTCGGCATCCTGGCCGTCGGCCTGACGCTGCTGGTGCCGCCGGCCGGCGTGGCGATGCTCACGGCCGAGGAGGTGGCTTTCGCCACCGAGACGGCCATCACCACGGCGAACGTCATCAACACCGGACTGTCCACATGGGACATGGCGGACAACATCCATTCCGGCAACTACGTCGGGGCCGCGGTCGACGGTCTCGGGCTCGGCCTGGCCGGCGCCGGGCAGCTCGTCGAGACCGGCGGCAAGGTCGCCACCAACGTGGGCAAGCTGACCGGACGGACCACGGAGGCCGACGACGCGGCGATCGAGGCCTCGTCCGGGACGACCGCCGGCGTCCTGAACGGCGCCTCCGCGGCGGCCGCCACGGCCGGCGGCTTCGGGCTGCCGGCCGCGCAAGAGGTGAGCCCGCCGGCCTGGGCCTGTAACCGGCCCGGTTTCCAGGGGCCGTATCCGTGCCAGGACAAGCTGGGCAACCCGATCGAGCTGTCTTGGTGCCACAGCGGCGGGGTGTGCGCCTGCGTGGCCGCGCCCCGGGCCGCCATCCCGCCCCGCAGTGCGGCCAGCGGGCCGGTCAACCTCGGCACCGGCCGGCCCGGCCGAGGGGAACCCACCTACAACAACCCGGCAGCGCCGAACTCGCCGGGCGGCGGCTATTACCAGACCAATGACGGTCTGTACCACCAGAAGAACGGCCACGGCGCGGCGATGTTCTAGCCCGGGAGCTACCGGCCCCGACCGGGGCCGGTAGCGTCTCCGGTGTGATCGAGACCGTCGCGTTGGTGCATGTCCGGGACTCGCGGGTGCTGCTGGTGCGCACCCACGGGCGCAAGGCTTTCTACCTGCCCGGCGGCAAGTACGAGCCGGGGGAGACCGACCTGGCCGCGCTGACCCGGGAGGTCGCCGAGGAGACCGGCTGCACGCTGCTCTCGTCCCGGCCGTACGGGGTGTTCGAGGGCGACGCGCACGGGCAGGGGCCGGGCACGCAGGTGCGGATCACCTGCTACTTCGGGGAAATCGCCGGTGAGCCGACGGCGAGCTCGGAGATCGCCGAGTGCGGGTACCACACGTATGAGGAGTACTCGGCGATGCCGGAGACGGCGCCGGTCGTCCACGCGATCGTGGACGACCTGCACCGGCTGGGGCTGATCTAGACCTGCAGGGCGATGCCGGCCTCGCCGGTGTGCACCTGGAAGGTCAGCGACTCCTGGAAGTACAGCTCGATGCTCTCGGCGTCGTGCGACAGGTAGCCGATCGACAGGTCCTGCCCGAGGTGCAGCTCGTAGTCGCCGCCGCGGGCCGACAGCAGGAACGCGCCGTCGATGGCCGGGGCCCAGATGATGTCGCCGCCCTTGATCACGCGCGACAGGTGCTCGCGGATCGGGTAGCCGTGGTCGGTGGTCTCCTCGACCGCCGTGTAGGCGTCGGCCGACAGCAGCAGCGTGTACGGCCCGTCGACGCCGGCCAGCCGCAGCGCGCTGAGCGCCTGCGCCACGATGTTCGGGTACTCCCGGACGTCCTGCGGCAGCGTCAGGGCGTCGTTCGTGGTCGCCGCCCGCACACCGGCGATGCCGGCGCCGCGCAGGCCGTCGAAGATCGCCCGGTCCTCCACGAAGGCGATGCGCTTGGCCGCCTCCTTCACCGGGTCCCAGTCGGCGTCCTTGGCCCCGCGTTCCACGTCGTCCACCGCGCGGCGGGACACCGTGAACGGCACCCGGATCTCCACGATCGGCTGCACCTCGCGGCTGCGCACCAGCACGCCGTCGGCGTCGGAGAGGGCCTTGAGGTGGCCGGTGCCGACCGCGGACAGCGTCTCGCCGGCCGGGCCGACCAGGTCGACCACCCGGCGGCCGGCGACGTGGCGGGTGAAGGTGCGGCGGGCCTCGGCCTCGATGTCGGCCCACGCCGCTTCGGAGATCGGCGCGAGTTCCCGGTGCAGGTTGTTCATGGGGTCCCTTTCAGGCTGCCGACACGCAACGAGAACGTCACCGGTTCCGTGTTTTTGTCGGTTTCGGTCGCCGGTTCCGGTTCCGGCGGGTTCTCCAGGAAATCGGCGGTCGGCACGAAGAACAGCGTTCCGGTGACCGCGGTCGAGAAGTCGAGCACCCGATCGGTGTTGCCTTCGGGGCGGCCGATGAACATGTTGCGCAGCATCAGCTCGATGATGTCGGGGCTGGCCGCGTAGCCGATGAAGTAGGTGCCGTACTCGGCGCTGCCGACATGGCCGAACGGCATGTTGTCGCGCAGGATCTCCCGCTCGTCGCCGCATCCGTCGACCACGGTGTTCAGCGCCACGTGCGAGTTGGCCGGCTTGACGTCATCGGCCAGCTCCATGTCGCCGAGCTTGGTGCGGCCGATCACCCGTTCCTGCTCCTCGGTCGACAGCGCGTGCCATGACGTCATGTCGTGCAGGTACTTCTGCACGATCACGTAGCTGCCGCCGGCGAAGTCCGGGTCCTCGTCGCCGATCGTCACCGCCGCGGCCGCCGCCCGGCCGGTCGGGTTCTCCGTGCCGTCCACGAAGCCAAGCAGGTCCCGGCGGTCGAAGTACTTGAAGCCGTGCACCTCGTCGACGATCGCGACGGCCGGCCCGAGCTGCCGGGTCAGTCGATCCGCCAGCTCGAAGCACAGGTCGATGCGGCTGCCCCTGATGTGGAACAGCAGGTCGCCCGGCGTCGACGGCGCGGTGTGCCGGCCGCCGCGCAGCTCGGTGAACGGATGCAGGCCGACCGGCCTCGACGCGCCCGGGTACAGCCGCCCCCACACCTCGGAGCCGATGCCGACCACGCAGGTCAGGCCGCCGTCCGGGATGCGGAAGCCCACCGACCGGGTGATGCCGGCGACGTCGGACAGCACCTCGGCGACCGTCGCCTCGCCGCCGTCCGCCACCGTCGCCACCAGGAAGATCGCCGCCTCGGTCAACGGCGTCAGCACCGGCTGCGGCTCAACACTCGCCATGCCGGTGATCTTAGGCACCGCCCCGCCCCGCCGCCCCTTCCCGTCACATGCGGTCCGGAGGAGGCAAGTATGACGCGCAGGTGACAGTGGAATAGGCCGCTGCTGTATGTACGTGCGTATGGGGCGGGGATTTCGATGGGGTCTTCGGTCGTTCGGATCAGGGGGCGTGACTGCTTCGTCAAGTGGATGCGCCGGATCCAGGGGGTATGGCATACGCTGGGGAAACGAGGGGTGTACCCCCTGGTTCGCACTACTACGCGTTTACCCAGTCTGGGTGGCGTATGCGACGGCCCCCGTAGGTAATTATGGGCACCGCACAGCGTCCGTGGACACCCGAACCATCTTGTCCGGTACCACATCGCTGTAATAGCTTTCGCCAGCAGAAAACCTGGGGCCCTGGCTGGAATTGTCACTGAAAAACTCGGGGGCGGTCGTCCTCGGCATTGTCCGAACCTGTGTCGCGTCGCTGTAGCCAGTCTCTAGTCGTGGAGGCAAGGGTGAACCAGTTAGCCACGCTCGACCGTTTCCAGACCGAACTCGACCGGATCCGCCAGCGGGTCGACCAGCAATTGGCGGCGCTGTTCGAACGGGCGCTGGTCGACGGGATCGGCCCGAGCATGTTCGGTCTGTCGGAGCTGCGCGGGATGGCGTTGGCCGGCGGCAAGCGCATCCGGCCGGCCTTCGTGCACTGGGCCTTCGTGGCCGGCGGCGGCGACCCGGCCGACAACTGCGCCATCGACGCCGGCTCGGTGCTGGAGATGCTGCACACCTTCGCCCTGGTCCACGACGACGTGATGGACGAGTCGCCGACCCGCCGCGGCCTGCCGACGCTCCAGGTCACCTTCGCCGAGCGGCACCGCGCGCTCGGCATGCGGGGCTGCTCGAAGCGCTACGGCGAGAACATGGCGATCCTGCTGGGGGACTTCGCCTTCCTGATGTGCACGGAGTTGGCGACCATGCTGCCCCGGCACGCGCTGCGCACCTTCTACTGGTCGGCGACGCAGCTGATGCACGGCCAGTACCTGGACCTGGAGACGACCGCGTCGGGCGAGTTCAACAGCGAGGTCGCGGCGCGGACGGCCCTGCTCAAGACCGGCAGCTACACCGTGGAGGGCCCGCTGCTGATCGGCGCGGCGCTGGCCCCCCGTGGCCTGGAGATCAAGCCGCAGCTCCAGGCGTACGGCCGGGCCATCGGCCAGGCCTTCCAGCTGCGCGACGACCTGCTGGACATCTTCGGCGACGAGGCCGAGACCGGGAAGCCGGTCGGCGGCGACATCGTGCACCACAAGGCGACCCGGCTGCTGGACATCGTCCGCACCCGGGCCACCGGCCGGGACCGCGAGCTGCTGACCCGGTTGGAGGCCAACGACATCGACCTGGCCACGGTCCGCTCGCTGCTGGTCCGCAGCGGCGCGGTGGACGAGCTGGAGTGCAAGATCGACGCGCTGGTCAGGCAGGCCGTCACCGCGCTGGACGAGGTGCCGATGGCCGCGCACGGGCGTGACTCGCTGGTCGACGCCGCGCACTTCGCCTGCCATCGGAAGCGGTGATCGTGACCGGTGCCGGTTCCGTAACCGGTTTCGTGACCGGTTCCGGACAAGTCGGTCGCGGCGGCTTGTCTGCCGGTGATCCACGTCGTAAGAACGATTCAGCGAACGTGGTCGCGGCAGGCAAGGGGGCCTCATGCGGAAACTGCGAAGAGCGTTGGCCATCGGCGTCGCGCTGGTCTTGGGCGCGGCAACCCCGGCAGTGGCGGCCGCCGCGCCGGACAGCGGGCCGAACCCGGCCTGTCCCTGGGTCGGCTCGCACGCACCGACCGACGTCAAGGTGTCGCGGGTGCTCGGGCAGATGACCCTCGACGAGAAGATCACCATGGTGCACGGGGCCGCCGGCTCCGCCTACACCGGCATCATCCCCGGCAACACCAGGCTCTGCATCCCGGCGCTGAAGATGCAGGACGGGCCGGTCGGGGTCCGGATGGCCGACACCACCCAGCTGCCCGCCGCGGCCGATCTCGCCGCGAGCTTCGACCCCGCGCTGGCCCACAGCTACGGCAAGGTGATCGGGGCCGAGGACAAGGCCAAGGGCGTCGACGTCGACCTCGGGCCGACCGTGAACATCGTGCGCGACCCGCGCTGGGGCCGGGCCTTCGAGAGCTACAGCGAGGACCCGTACCTGACCGGGCGGATCGGCGCCGCCGACATCGAGGGCATCCAGTCCCAGGGCGTGATGGCGCAGGTCAAGCACTTCGCCGTGTACAACCAGGAGACCAATCGCAACACCGTCGCCGACAACGCGGTGGTCGACGACCGGACCGTGCACGAGATCTACACCGCCGCCTTCGGCGCGATCGTCGACCAGGCCAAGCCGTCCTCGGCGATGTGCTCGTACTCGGCCATCAACGGCGTTTTCGCCTGCGAGAACGCGTATCTGAACAACATCCTGAAGAGCCAGTTCGGCTTCGACGGCTTCATCACCTCCGACTGGGGCGGCACGCACAGCACCGTCGCCTCGGCCACCGCCGGCATGGACATGGAGATGCCCGGCGGCGACTTCTTCGGCGACGCGCTCAAGGCCGCCGTGCATGCCGGCTTGGTGGCGCGGAGCCGGGTCGACGACATGGTCACGCGCATCATGCGCGAGGAGTTCCGGTTCGGGCTGTTCGACCACCCGTCGCCGGACACCCCGACCGCCGTCGCCTCGACGCCGGCCAACGTGGCCACCGCGCGCAAGGTCGCCGAGGACGGCGCGGTGCTGCTGAAGAACCAGGACAACGTGCTTCCGTTGGACGCCAAGAAGGTGCACTCGATCGCCGTGATCGGCGACGGGGCCGGCCAGGACGCCATGACGGCCGGCGGCGGCAGTGCGGTCGTCGCGGGCACGGGCACCGTCACGCCGTTCGACGGTATCAAGGCCCGCGCCGGCTCCGGCGTGAACGTCCAGTACGCGCAGGGCAACCTGAGCTCGAACGGGCAGCTGCCGGCGATCGACAGCAGCTATTTCACCGGCAACGGCTTGCCGGGGCAGTACTTCGACAACAAGACCCTGGACGGCACGCCGGTCGGCACCCGGACCGACCCGACGGTGTCCTTCGACTGGACCGGGAAGTCGCCCATCGCCGGGCTGTCCACCACCAACTACTCGGTGAAGTGGACGGGCACGCTCAACCCGCCGGAGACCGGCAGCTACACCTTCGGCCTGTCCAGCGACGACGGCAGCCGGCTGTTCGTCAACGGCAAGCAGGTCATCGACAACTGGCGGGACCAGGCCAGCCACACCGAGACCGCCACGGTCGACCTGACCGCCGGCACGCCGGCGCAGATCGAAGTCGACTACTACCAGTCCGGCGGCTACGCGACCGTGAACCTCGGCTGGGCCCGGCCGAACCAGGATCTCCAGGGGCAGGCGGTCGCGTTGGCGGCCAAGTCCGATGTCGCGATCGTGTACGCCAACGACTTCGAGTCCGAGGGCAGCGACCTGGCCGACATCGAGCTGCCGGGCACGCAGAACTCGCTGATCTCGGCCGTCGCGGCGGTCAACCCGAACACCGTGGTCGTGCTCAACACCGGCTCCGCGGTCACCATGCCGTGGCTGGACAAGGTGAAGGGCGTCTTCGAGGCGTGGTACCCGGGGCAGGAGTCGGGCAACGCCATCGCCCGGCTGCTCTACGGCGACGTGAACCCGTCCGGCAAGCTGCCGGTGACCTTCCCGACGACCATGGACCAGGTGCCGGCGGCCACCGCCGCGCAGTGGCCCGGCGTCGGCGGCCAGGTGCGGTACTCCGAGGGCCTCGACGTCGGCTACCGCTGGTACGACGCGAAGAACCTGACACCGGCCTACCCCTTCGGCTACGGGTTGTCCTACACCAGCTTCGCCTTCTCACACCTGCACGTGGACGGCAACACCCTGCGGGAGAACGGGAAGATCCGGGTCAGCGCCGACGTCACCAACACCGGCAAGCGCGCCGGGTCGGAGGTGGCGCAGCTGTACCTGTCGGCGCCGGCCTCGGTCGGTGAGCCGGCCAACCAGCTCAAGGGCTTCCAGAAGGTGGAGTTGGCCCCGCGCCAGACCAAGCGGGTGAGCTTCGAGCTCAGCGCCCAGGACGCATCGTACTGGAACTCCGACGCCCAGGCCTGGACCCTCGGCGCCGGCCACTACACCGTCCACATCGGAGACTCGTCCCGTAACCTGCCGCTGTCCGGCGGTTTCCGGGTCGACCGCACCTCCGGCCCGCGCTACACCAAGGTCGCCGCGCCGGCTTCGGCGTTGGGCGGCGGGACGTTGTCGGTGACCACGACCTTCACCAACGGGGCCACCGAGGACGTCCGGGACGCCGTCAGCTCGCTGACCGTGCCGGCCGGCTGGCGGGCGACCGCCACGTCGCCGGCCCGCTTCCGGGCCGTTCGGGCCGGGCAGTCGGTGTCGACGACGTGGTCGGTGACGGTGCCGACCGGGGCCACGCCCGGTGCGGCGACGGTGCGGGGCGGCACCCGCTACCAGGGTTCCGGCCGTACATCGCCGGGCGACGGCACGGCGACTGTGCAGGTGGCGTACCAGAATCTGGCTGCCGCCTTCACTGATGTGGGCGTCAGCGACGACGCCAACCCGACCGTGGGCAACCTGGACGGCGCGGGTTACAGCTATTCGGCGCAAGCGCTTGCCGCTGTCGGCGTCACACCCGGGGCCACCGTGGGCGGCTTCACCTGGCCCGACATCCCGGCGGGTCAGCCGAACACGGTGACCACGGCCGGACAGCTGGTGCAGCTCAACGGTTCCGGCGCCACGCTGTCGTTCCTCGGCACTGGTACGAACGGCGTACAGTCCGGATCGGTGACAGTCACCTACACGGACGGCACGACGTCCAGCGGCACCATCACCTTCGCCGACTGGTACAGCAACGCCGCCGTCGCCGGCTGCACGCTCGTGGTCACCTCGCCGCACTGGAACCGCCCGGCCGGCAGCACCCTGCCGGCCGACCACCAGGTCAGCCTGTACGCCAGCGCGATCCCGCTGACCGCGGGCAAGCAGGTCGCCTCGATCAGCCTGCCCGGCAACGCCCGGCTGCACGTGTTCGCGACCAGCATCGGCTAGGTGGTACGCCGGACCGCTGGCCACCCCCAAAAGGGTCAGCGGTCCGGCGTGTACACACACTGGTAGCCGGTGGAGATCGTGCTGTCCAACACGGCTGCCACCGCCGGATCGACGGCGCGGATCACGTCCACCGCGCGTTTGATCGCCTTGCGCACCGAGGTTCGGGCGCGCTCGGCCGGCCCGGTGAACGCGCGGCCGCGGCCGCCGAGCCCGGTGGTGGCGTCCAGTTCGGCGGCCAGGGCGTCCAGCTCCCGCCGCAGCTGTTCGGCCCGCGCCGGCTCGGCGCGGGGAATCTCCTCGGCGATCTCGTGCGCCCGCGCGGTGTAGGCCGCGCGGGCCTGATCGTCCAGAATGGACTGTTCCGACGCCGGCGCCACGCCGCCGTGGGCCAGTTCCACCGCCGAGATCGACTCGTTGGGATGGGCCAGCAGGCGGGCCAGGTGCCGCATCCCGATCAGGTCGTCGACCAGCACCTCCCGACCGGGAAAGCCGATCAGCCAACGGTTCTCGCGCCGCCGCATGGCCACGTGCCGCGCCGCCCGGCCGGCCGCCCACGCCGCGGCCCGCTGCCGCATGCCCATCGCGGTCGCCTCGCGCACGGCGCTGTCCAGCAGCTCCTCGGCCGCCTGGTGCTCGCCGCGCCGGCGCAGCACAGTTGCCAGATCGGCTTTGCTCATGGCGGTCATCGGCCGATTGCCGAGCCGCAGGTTCGCCGCCACGGCCCGCCGCAGGTGGGCCTCGGCCAGGTCCATCTCGCCGAAGGTGGCCGCGGCGATGCCCAGAGTCCGTTCCGTGGAGCCGAAACACACCACGCCCAGCGACGGCATCGTGGGCAGCTCGGCGAACGGGAGCAGCAGGTCGTAGGCCTGGCGGGCGATGCTGGCGTCACCGAGCGAGGCCGCCGCCTCGACGATGGCCAGCATGCCGGACAGCCACGTGCTGGACTGCGGCAACGCGTCGAGCCCGGGGGCGGTCAGCCGGGACAGCACGGACCGGGCCTGGTCGTGCCGGCCGGTGTCGGCGGCCAGATGCGCGACCGTGGCCCGGAACGTGAACTCGGCCTCGATCAGCGTGGGGGAGTTGGCCATCTGCTCGGCCACGTCCAGCAGTTCGCCGGCCCGGCCCTGCACCCAGCGGATGGCCAGCAGGTGCGCCCCGTAGTAGGCGACGGCATCGGCGTCGCCGACCTCGTTGCCCAGCGCCAGGCAACGGCCGGCCGCCTCCTCGGCCTCGGCCAGCCGCCCCTCCCGGAACAGCCGCATCACGTCCAGCGCGGCCACGATGAACCGCACGCTGTGCACGTCCAACAGGTCGACCCGGGTCTTCAGCTCGGCCAGCGACCGCTCGGCCCGTGGGTCGCCGAGGTGGTACAGATCCACCGTCTGCCAGCACAACCCTTGCAACGCAAGGATGTCGATCCCCGCGGCGGCGGCGACCGACATCAGCTCCTGCGCGATGGCCAGCCGCTCGTGCACATGCTCGGGCGTCAGCAAGGCGTGGTGGCACAGGGACAACGCCTCGGCCAGCGCGCGATCGTCGTTCAGCTCGCGGATCTCGTCCACGGCCTTGACCACCTCGGCCACCGGGCCGCCGCTGTACACCAGCTCGGCGGCCAGCCGCAGCTCCAGCCGGCAGCGCAGGGTGGCCTCGTGCGCCGGCAGCTCGGCCAGCGCTTTCCGCTGCGCGCCGAGCATTCGGTGCCGTTCCAGCTGGTCACGCCGTTCGTTGAGCCAGATGCCGCCCAACCCTAGCGCCGTTCGCGCGTACAGCACGGGATCCCGCTCGTCCCGGGCCGCGTCGGCCGCCCGGTCGTACAGGACGCGGGCCTCGGCCAGCCGGCCGGAGGCCAGCACCGCGTCGGCCCATTCCAACAACAACTCGGCCGAGGGTTCGCCGAAACCCGAAGCCTGGGCCAGCAACGCCGCCGCCTGCTCGTACGAGAAGCGGCGCACCATCGTCGCCGCGGCTGAGCGGCACACCCGCACCGCCCGCCGGGCATCCGCCGGCGATCGCGGCGCGGCGTTGATCGCGTGATGGGCCTTGCGGGCGCTGTGGCTGACGATGTCCACCGCGCGGGCGTGGGCATCGAGCAGCTCCGCCGCCGTGAGCCGGGACAACGCCGCTCGGCGGACGAGATCATGGCTGTACTCGAACGAATCCGGACCGCCAGTGGTCACCAGCCCGGCCTGCACGGCGTTTTCGGCGGTGTCGATGACCTGCGCCGCCCGCACGCCCAGCAGGGCCGCCGCCTCGGCCGAGGACACCGAGTCGCCGAGGATCGCGCTGGTGGCCAACAACTGCGCGGTCTCCGGCGTGAGCTGGGCAAACGACTGGTCGATCGCTTCCCTCAGGCCGCCCGCGAAATCGGCCGCGCCGAGCGCGATCAGCCGGCGGAGGAACAGCGGGCTGCCGTCGGTCAGCCGGTGGATGGTGTCGGTCAGCGGCGCTTCGAGCCGTTCGACTCCGTTCGTGACAAGGTAATCCCGGGTCTCGTCGGCGTCGAACGGCCGCAGCATGATCGGCAGCGCCTCGTCGCTCAGATCGAGCGCCTGCCGATGCGTGACGACCATGGCCAGCGGCAGCCGGGCCTTGGCCACGAACCGGGTGAGCAGCTGGGCCGCCGGGTCGGCCGCGTGCAGGTCGTCGATGACCAGCATCGTCGGCCGGTCCGTCACCACGCGGGCCAGCTGGTCGGTCACCGCCTGGAACCGGGAGAACCGTTCCGGGTCAACGCTTTCCGCTTCTGAGCTGAGCAAACCGGCGGTCGGCGCCCCGCACAGCTCGGCCAGCAGCGGCTGCCACGGCCACAGCGCCGGCGCGCCGTCCGACCAGCATCGGCCCCACACCACTCGAAGTCCGGCCGCCCGGGCGCGGTCCGACGCTTCCTCGCACAGCCGCGTCTTGCCAACGCCGGCCGATCCGGTCACCGCCACCAGCCGCCCCCGTGCGGTATCGCGCCAGGCGTACTCCAAGCGGCGTAGTTCCGCTGCCCTGCCGACGAATCGGTCCACGACAAGAGATGAGCGCGCCCGATTCGTGGGGATACGTGACACGGCGTGGCACACGGTGTGTCACGCCATCCAGGTATGACAAGAATTCTGCTCGCCGACAGCCAGCCGGTGTTCGTCGATGGGCTGTGCACGCACGTGACCCGCACCGCCGACCTCGACGTCGTCGGCGTCGCCGGCACCCACGCCGAGCTCGTCGAGCTGCTGCCCACCGCGGCCGCGGACGTTGTGGTGCTCGGCATCGGCCTCGACCTCGTCGAAGGGGCCGCCGAGAACGCGGCCGTGCTGGTCGTGAGCTCATCCATGCGGGAGGAGGACGTCACCGCCGCGATGTTCGCCGGCGCCGCCGGATACGTGACGCGGCAAGCAGTGCCCGACGACATCCTCACCGCCATCCGGGTCGTGGCGCGAGGCGGGCTGTTCGTCACCGCCGACATGGCGCCCTTGGTGCGCAACCGGTTGGGCGCCAGCCGGGTGGACTCGTTCTTCCCGCAGTTGACGCCGCGTGAACAAGACGTGCTGGAACTGCTGGTGCGGGACGCCGGCACCACGGCCATCGCGCGGCACCTCGGCATCACCGTGAAGACCGTGCAGAACCACGTCTCCAACATCCTGGTCAAGCTGCCGGCGCGGACCCGGTCCGAAGCCGCCTGGCTGGCCAGGGAAAAGCTCCGTGCGCACCGCCCCGCTGTGCGCACGGAGCCCGCCATCAGCTAGCTGATGACGAGGTGCACCCACGCGTTCTCGACACCCTTGCACTGGTTGCCGGTGCCGTCGTCGTGGGCGTAGTACCCGTTGTCCGAGTAGCCGTCGTCCTGGTAGCCGAGCACCAGCGTGCCGCCGCCCCCGGCGCCCACCGTGAACGAGCGGCCCACCGCGGTCCAGAGCTGCACCAGGCCGCCCGTCGCGCCCGGGATGTTGATCGAGCCGTGGTACAGGCCGTTGTCCGAGGACGGGTTCACGTAGCGCTTCCAGGTCGCCCCGTGCCCGCCGGTCTGCACGCAGCCGCCCGCGTCCACGAACACGTGGTCGCCGGGCAGGAACTGGATCGTCGGGTACGTGGCCGACGGCTGGGTCACGATCGGCTCGTGCACCCAGCAGTCCAGCGGCAGCGTCCGCCCCGTGCAGCCGGCGTCCGCCGTCCTCGGCGCCACTGACTGCTGCCCCGATGCCTGTTGCACTGCCGCCGGTCTCGCCTGCGGCGTCGCGCTCGCCTGCGGCGCCAACACCGTCAGCACGGCGGCCGCGGTCGCCGCGAGCCCCACCAACGCCCTCGTGAACATCTTGCGGTTGACCATGTTCCATCGCTTCCTGTGGTCGGGATGGTGACCCGCTCACCCTCCGCCCCGACCGACCCGGGCGTCATGAGCGGCTCGTCCCGACCACGCGGGAATTTCCTGACCCGGAACAACGGGCCACGGGCCCCGCTTTCCTCTGTCCAAAGTCGATTCGAGCAGGTACGTTGCGCCAACGCGATACCGCGGCGAGGGGTGGAGGGGCCATGGTGTTGGGGGTGCGCGGTGCGCGCCGGGCGGTGGCTGCCGTCGGCGCGATCCTGGTGATGTTGCCGTTCGTGGTGGCGGTGCCGATCGCCGCGGCGATCCCCTCCGGCGGCATGACCGCGGCGAGCCTGAACGCCGCGTTCACCGGCTACGGCAACACCAGCGGCAAGTGGAACGGCGCGGACAGCACCGCGTCGGTGCCGCTGCCGGACGGACGCGTGGCCTGGCTGTTCTCCGACACCTTCCTGGGGCCGGTCAACGCTGACGGCACGCGCCCGCGCACCTCGCCGATGGTGCACAACTCGCTCGTCGTCCAGGACGGCACCGCCCTGGTCGACACACGCACGGGCGGCACCTCGACCTTCCCGGCCTCGCTGGTCGGCGCGAACCTCGACAGCCAGTCCGACAACGCCGGTTACTGGGTGGGCGACGGCACGGTCGAGAACACGACGCTTTCCGTGCTGTACAACCACTATCGCAAGACCGGCAGCGGCGGCCTCGACGTCGCGCTGACCGGCACGTCCCTCGCGTCGTTCGACCTGCCCGGGCTCACCCTGCGGTCGCTGGTCGATCTCCCGGTCGGCGCGACCACCGCGTGGGGCTCGTCGATCATGGTCGACGGCGGCTACACCTACGTGTACGGCACGGAATCCACCGACCAGCTGAAGTTCGCCCACCTGGCGCGGACCGCCGCGGGTCTCGGCGGCGCGTGGCAGTTCTGGACGGGCAGCGGCTGGTCCGGCACGGAGGCGGACTCGGCCCGCCTGCTGTCCGGGGTCGGCACGGCCTTCTCGGTGCGGAAGATCGGCGCCCAGTACGTGCTGGTCACCATGGAGGCGAACCTGCCGTTCAACCCCCAGGTGGTGGCCTACACCGCCGACTCGCCGGCCGGGCCGTTCGCCGGGCCGGTCCAGCTGTTCACCACCCCCGAGCCCCAGCCGGGCCGGGCGTTGATCACCTACGACACCCGGCTGCACCAGGAGTTGGCCGCGCCGGGCAAGCTCCTGGTGTCCTACAACGTGAACAGCCTGGCCTCGGACGACAACTACGCGGACGCGTCGATCTACCGGCCGAGGTTCGTCGACGTGGACTGGCCGCGCCCGGTCGTGGCCAACCCGCCGGCCGCGCCGACCGGGCTGGCCGCGAGCGTCGACGCCGACGGCGTGGTCACGCTGAACTGGCAGCCCACCGCCGCGGGGCGGTACTGGGTGTACCAACGCGACGTCACCGCCGGGCAGACCCATGTCGCCAGATTCCCCGGTGGCACCACGGACACCACGATGCAGCTGAACTCGTTACGCAGCGGGCACCAGTACGAGTTCTCCGTCTCGGCCCAGTCGGCGGCCGGGGAAGGCCCCCGGTCGGCCCCGGTGAGCGTCACCGTCACGGTGCCGGTGCCCGCGGCCCCCACTGGTGTCGCGGTGAGCGCGAACGACGCCGGCCAGGTCACCGTCACCTGGCAGCCGGTGCCACGGGTGTGGAACTACCAGGTGTTCAAGCGGGATGTGACCGCGGGGGAGACCGAGTTCCAGCCGATGTCCAAAGTGGGCGGTGACACCACCAGCCAGACGTTGGACTGGCTGGCCAACAACCACCAGTACGAGCTGTACGTGGTGGCGGTGAACGGCGGCGGCACCTCCGGCCCGTCGGCGTCGCAGCGGATCACCACGCGCTACCCCGTGCCGCCGGTGCCGAGCGGCTTGACGGCGACGCCCAACCCTGACGGCGGCATCGCCCTGCACTGGAACGCGCCCGCCTCTGGGCTGTGGTACGTCGTCTACCAGAAGGACATCACCGCGGGCGACGCCGATTACACCAAGCTCCCGCTGCCGGTGGCCAACGGCACCGACCTCAACGCCGGCTTCCTGATCAACCAGCACACGTACGAATACGCGGTGTCGGCGATGAATCCCGGCGGCGAGTCGGCCCGGTCCACGCCGGCCCGGGCCACCTCCGCATACCCGCTGCCGGCCGCGCCGGCCAATCTCCGCGCCACTGCCGGCGCCGCCCAGGTCACGCTGACCTGGGATGCCACCGCGCCGGATCACTGGTACTGGGTCTACCAACGTGACGTCACGGCGGGCGAAACCGACTTCACGAGGTTGCCGATCCCGATCTCGGGCGGCACGACGATGACCGCCGGCTACCTGACCAACACGCACACCTACGAGTTCGCGGTGTCCGCCATCGGATCCGGCGTGGAAGGCCCGAAGAGCGCGCCGGTCCAGGCCACGCCGAACGTCGTCCCACCGGGACAGGTGACCGGGCTGACCGCGACGCCGGGGGCCGACGGCTCGATCACCCTGAACTGGACCGCGCCCGGCCCGGACGTCTACTACTGGATCTACCAGCGGGACGCGACCGCCGGCGCTGCCTGGCAGAAGCTGCAGTACCCGGTCACCGACGGCACCACGTTCCGCGCCTCGCTGCTGACCCACCAGCACGCCTACGAGTTCAAGGTCGCCGCCACCAATTCCGGCGGCGACGGCCCGGCCAGCGCGGTGGTCGGCGCCACCGCCGTCTACCAGATTCCCGCTGCGCCGACCAACCTGCGCGGCAGCACCGATGGCGACGGCGGCGTCAACCTGGACTGGGACGGCCCGGCCGGCCTCTATTACTGGGTGTACTACCGGGACGTGACGGCGGGCGAGTCGTTCACCAAGAGCGCCTACCCGACCGACAAGACCGCGGCGAGCATGGGCATGTTGCGCAGCGGGCACGTCTACGAGTTCAAGGTCACCGCGCAGAACCAGGGCGGCGAAAGCCCTGCGTCGGCCACCGTGCAGGTGACTCCGGTCGGCGGCCTGCCGATCCCGCCCAGCGGGCTCAGCGCGGAAGGCGGCGACGGCAAGGTGATCCTGCGCTGGAACGCCTCGTCCACGCCGAACGTCCTGTACTGGATCGAATACCGGGCCAACGGCGGTTCGTGGCAGCGGTTGCAGTACCCGTACAACGGCTGCTGCTCGTTCACGGTCGACTATCTGGGCAACGGCACCAACTACGACTTCCGCTTGCGTAGCACCAATTACGCTGGCGACAGCGCACCGTCCAATGTGGCCTCCGCCCGGCCGATGCCGCCGTTGCCGGCAGCGCCCGGCGGCCTCGGCGCCTCGGCCGGGGACGGCAGTGTCACGCTGAACTGGACGGCGTCGTCGACCCCGAACGTCTTGTACTGGATCGAATATCGAGCCAACGGCGGTTCCTGGCAGCGGTTGAAGTACCCGCTGTCCACCTGCTGCTCGTTCACCGTCGGCTATCTGATGAACGGGACCCGGTACGACTTCCGGGTCATCGCGACCAACCTGTCCGGGGACGGTCCCGCGTCGAACGTCGCCTCGGCCCGGCCGATGCCGCCGTTCCCGCAGCCGCCGTCCGGGTTGTCGGTCACCCCGGGCCTCGGCAAGGCCACCCTGCACTGGTCGGCCAGCCCCACCCACGATGTCTACTACTGGCTCGAATACCGCGCCGACGGTGGGGCCTGGCAGCGTGCGGTGTACCCGGTCGGCACCTGTTGTTCGTTCACCATGGACTACCTGACCGGCAACAGTTACGAGTTCCGCGTCCGTGCGACCAACCTCGCCGGTGACAGCGCGCCGTCGAACACGGTCGGGGTGAGCATGCCGCTGCCGCCCGCTCCGACCAACGTGCGGGCCGCGCAAGCCGGCCCGTACCAGGCGAAGCTGACCTGGGACCCGGTGCCCGGCGCGGACGCGTACATCATCTACCACGGCGTCGGCTCGGCCCAGTGGTCGTTCCCGCCGATGACCGCGCTGCCCTATCCCGTCATGGGCGGGAACACCACCAGCTTCACCGCCGACTACCTGACCGAGTTCGGCATCCACTTCTGGTCGGTCGCCGCGGTCAAGTTCGGGCGGGTCGGGCCGCAGTCCGGCCTGACCACCATGGCGCCGCTCATGGAGAACACGGACTACTGGACCGCGTCGGCGGTGTATCTGCATCCGTACAACGGAATGTCCAAGACCGTGGTGCTGCACACCGGCGGCGGTGGCCAGAGCAGCGACCTGTTCGTCGCCCGGGCGTTCATCAGCTCCGGCGACTGGTTCAGCAACCGGTTCAAGGATCGCGGCTCCTTCTCCGACAGCGGCACCGCCCCGGCACGGGCCGCCATCGCCTACGATCCCGGCGGCGGCCTGGTCGGGCTGACCGTCAACCCGACCTGTCCACTGGGCGTGGCCTGCAAGTCGGCGCTGCCGATCCAGATCACCGGCCCGTCGATCCCGGTGCAGGACGAGTGCGGCGGCACGGTGCACGTCACCTGCACGACGTCGTTCGACTCCAACAAGGTCGGTGTCACCAACTCCAGCGGTGGCGCGGCGTTCGTCGCGTTCCAGCTCGCCGACTCCTACGCCGACGTGCTGGGCAGCGGGTTCTTCGTGCCGGGCGCGATCGACGGCTCGCTCAACGTGGTGCAGGACGGGCGGCACTTCGACGTGACCCTGCGGGCCGACAAGTACCCGTCGTGGGAGGTGGTCCGCATTCCCCACTGGACCACCCTCGGCATGCCCGACAACGCCTTGTTCGGCACCGCCGGGCAGAGCGGGTTCGACGGGCTCTGCACCGCCTGCTACGGCCAGGTGACCCACCACTGGTACGGCTGACGGGAGCCGGTGAGCCGGGCTCGCACGAGCCCGGCGCCCGGTCACCGCACCGCGTGCGGTGTCACCTCGGTCAGCGCGAAGCCCGTCGGCCCGCGTCGACGGCGTGTCAATGGCACGGTGCGTGCCGATATGCTCGGGGGCGTGACCGAGGAACCGCGGCGGCGAGGTGCCGCAATTCCTGCGGTCGGCCCCCTCGCTCGCCGCGCCGCCGATCGGGCCCGTCTACCGCGCTGATCGCGGAAGCCCAGGCCGACGAGACCCTGCGGGCCACGCTGCACGAGCGGTTCCTCCGCACCGTCGAGGAACGCACGCTCGCCCGGATCGTCCTGGCCCAACAGGCCGGCGAGCTCGTGGCCGGTGTCGACCTGACCTTCCCGGCCGAAGTCCTGTGCGGCACTTTGTACTACCGCCACCTGCTGTCGACGTGCGTCGCCGACGAGGCGGCCGTCGACGCGTTGCTGGACATGTTCATGGCTGCATACGGGCGTTAGCCAGCAGCTGAGGCAGCGGCCGCGCGTGCAGCACGGTGAGCCGGGAGATCGCCCGCGTCAGCGCGATGTACAGCAGCCGCAGGCCGGTCGCGCCGGCAGCGGCGATCTCGGCCGGCTCCAGCACGACGACGTGGTCGAACTCGAGGCCCTTGGCCAGCCCGACCGGGACCAGGGACAGCTTGTGATCGACCCCGTCCTCGTGCGGCAGCCCGGCTTCGATGCCGGCTTTCGCCAGATACTTGGCCACAGCCGCGAAACGCGCGTCGTCGAGCACGACACCGACGCTTTCCGGGTGCTGCTCGGCGGCGCGCAGCACGTCCACCAGCTCGGCCAACACGTCCTCGCAGGCCACGGTGGTCAACGCGCCGGGAACGTGCCGGCCGGAGACCGTCGGCGGCAGGTCGTCGGCGATCGCCGGTAGCAGGGCGTTGGCCACCTCGATGATCTCCCGCGGCACCCGGAAACTGGTGGTCAGCCGGACCAGATCGGTCGGCACGCCCAGGTGTCCGGCCACCGTCTCCCAGCTGCCGGCGGCCCACGGCGTCGTGCGCTGGGCCATGTCGCCCAACAGGGTCGCGGACCCGGCGCACCGGCGCATGATCGCCCGCAGCTGGATCGGCGACAGGTCCTGGGCCTCGTCGATCACCACGTGGCCGTAGCGGTCCGGCGGGTTCATCAAGCCGGCGATCTCGTCGATCAGGAACCGGTCGGCCGGCGACCACTTGGCCCGGCCCACCGACACTGGCTTCGCTGGCCACCGCAGGGTTTCCTGCTCCTCGTCGGTCAGCACGCCGTCGGCCGCCCGGTGCATCGCGTCGGCATCGGTCAGCAGGGTGAACAGCACCTGCGCCGGCGTGACGTTCGGCCACACGCCGTTGGCCAAGTCCCGCAACGATTTCGCCCGCAGCAGCCGGCGGGCCTCGCCGTCGGTGAGGGCATGGCCGCGTTCTTCGAGGTTGCGGCGAACGTAGCTGACGGCCCGTTCGAGCAGGTGCTCCCGGGCCCGGGCCAACGGCACCTGACGGTCGACCAGATCCGAGCAAAGCTCGGTTACCACGTACGGTGGGATCCGTACGTACGGGCTGGTCTCGCGGACCACGACGTCCTCGTCCGGCAGCCGCAAGCCCGACCAGACCGCCCGGCGCAGCACCTCCGCCATCCGGGCATCGCCTTTCAGCGCTGCCAGTTCGGGCTCCTCGGCCACGGTCTTCTTGCGGTCCGCCACCAGGCCGTCGACCGAGCTGTGCACCACCTGGCTCTCGCCGAGGGTCGGCAGCACCCGGGAGATGTAGCGGACGAAGGTGTCGTTCGGGCCGACCACCAGCACGCCCTCGCGGCGCAGCCGGCTGTGCTCGTAGAGCAGATACGCCGCGCGGTGCAGGCCGACGGCCGTCTTGCCGGTGCCCGGCCCGCCCTGCACGATCAGCGTGCTGGCCAGCTCGGTGCGGACGATCTCGTCCTGGTCGGGTTGGATGGTGGCCACGATGTCGCGCATCGGGCCGTAGTGGGTGCGTTCGATCTCGGCGATCACCAGCCGGCTCAGCCCGGTGTCCTCGGTCAGCGGCTCGTCGTCGAAGCTGGTCAGGGTGACGCCGTCGAAGCCGAACCGGCGGCGGCGCGTGACCTCCAGCCGGTTCGCCGCGCTGGCCCGGTAGAACCGGGCCGCCATGTCGGTGCGCCAGTCGATCACCACCGGCTCGTCGCGCTCGTCGCTGACGTAGCGCCGGCCGATGTAGCACGGCTTCGGCTCCGGCCCGTCGATGCGGCCGAAGAACAGCGGCGACTCGTTGGCGTCCCGCAGCTGGTCGGCCCGCCATTCCAGCCATTCCACCATCAACTCGTCGCCGGCCCGCTTGCGCGCCCGGTCGGCCAGCTCGCGCAGCTGCTCGCGGCTCTGCCGCAGGCAGACGTGCGCGTGGTCCAGATACTCTCGTTCGGACAGCAGTTCCTGTTCGGCGGTCACGGCTTCCCCCATTCGCGGCGCGCGAGAATATCGGGGAAAGCCGTGACCGTAAAACGAATTAAGCTCAGCGCTGCCCGACGACGATGTAGTTCCGCTTCGCCTTGCCCGGCAGGGAGTGCACGATGGCGGCGTCGCTGCCGGTGGTGTCCACCCAGCCGGTCTTGTGCGCCATGGTGACCTCGGCGGCGGCGTCGCACGGCCTGCCCGTAGTACAGGCTGCCGACGGTC
>DATJJB010000440.1:0-3322 GCA_035492655.1 Kutzneria sp.
AAGGTGGGCGTGCTCCGGACACTGCCGTCGGCCGACGTCGACGCCGTGTCCGGGCTGCATCGCGCGGCGACGGCGTCCCGGGTGGAGTGGCCGGAGGGCGAGAGCCCGGCCCGGCTGCTGGCCGGCCTCGACCCGAACCGGCCCGAGTCGCTCGCGATGTACGTCGCCGCGACCCGCCTGCTCCGCGGCGCCGGCTACACCGCATTCGACGGCTCCGCACCCACCGTGACCTCCCACGCGGGCGTCGGCGCCCCGTACGCCCACGTCACGGCCCCATTGCGGCGGCTGGTCGATCGGTTCGCGACCGAATGCTGCCTCGCCGTCGTGGCCGGTGCCGAAGTCCCGACCTGGGTCCGCGCCGCGCTGCCGGAACTGCCGCACTTGATGTCCGTCTCAGACGCATTGGCGGCCAAGGTGGAACGTGCTTGCCTCGACCAGGTGGAGGCATGGGTGCTGGCCGACAGCGTCGGCGACGTCTTCGACGCCGTGGTGCTGCGCGCCGAGGCCAACAGCGGCGAGGTGTTCGTCACCGAGCCGCCGGTGATGGCCAAGTGCAGCGGGGCCGAGCTACCCGAGGGCGAGCGGATCACGGTCCGGCTCGTCGAGGCGGACACCACCCGACGCAAGGTGTCCTTCGAGCGGTTCATGGAAGAGGTAGATCGTGACTGAAATCGGTGACCTGACGGTGGGCGTGCTCGGCGGCACCGGTCCCCAGGGCAAGGGGCTGGCGTTCCGGTGGGCCAAGGCCGGCCTGAAGGTCGTCATCGGCTCGCGCAGCGCCGACCGGGCCGAGACCACGGCCAAGGAGCTGCGGGAGCTGGCCGGCGTGGACAACGTCGCCGGCGCCGACAACCTGGAGACCGCAAGCAAGGCCGATGTGGTGCTGGTCGCCGTGCCGTGGGACGGCCACGGCGAGCTGCTGGCGTCGCTGCGCGAGGCGCTGACCGGCAAGATCGTGATCGACTGCGTCAACCCGCTCGGCTTCGACAAGCAGGGCCCGCACGCGCTGCACGTCGAGGAGGGCAGCGCCGCCCAGCAGGCCGAGGCCCTGCTGCCGGACTCCCGCGTCACGGCCGCCTTCCACCACGTCTCGGCCGTGCACCTGGTCGACCCGGCGGTCGAGTCCGTCGACACCGACGTGCTGGTGCTTGGCGACGACCGCGAGGCCACTGACCTGGTCCGCGCGCTGGCCGACGCCGTGCCCGGCATGCGCGGTGTGTATGCCGGGCGGCTGCGCAACGCCGGCCAGGTCGAAGCGCTGACCGCCAACCTGATCGCGGTCAACCGCCGCTACAAGGCCCACGCCGGCCTGCGCGTCACCGATATCTAACAAGCGAAAAGGCGGGCCTTAACAGAGTTAAGGCCCGCCTTCGCATCAGTGGAACGAGTGCTCCGGACCAGGGAACGCCCGGCCCCGGACCTCGGCGGCGAACTCGCTGGCCGCGTTGCCCAGCACCGACGCCATGTCGGCGTACTGCTTCACGAAGCGCGGCATCTTGCCGCGGCGCATGCCGGCCATGTCGGTCCACACCAGGACCTGGGCGTCGCAGTCGGGGCCCGCGCCGATGCCCACGGTCGGGATCCGCAGCTCATGGGTCACCCGCTTGGCCACCTCGGCCGTCACCATCTCCAGCACCACCGCGAACGCGCCGGCCTGCTCCAGCGCGACGGCGTCGGCCAGCACGGCGTCGCCCTTCTCGTCACGCCCCTGGACCCGGTAGCCGCCCAGCTGGTGCTCGCTCTGCGGCGTGAACCCGATGTGGCCCATCACCGGAATCCCGGCGGCCACGATCGCCTCGACGTGCGGCGCGAACCGCCGGCCGCCCTCCAGCTTGACCGCGTGCGCGCGGCCTTCCTTCATGAACCGCACCGCGGTGGTGACGGCCTGCTCGACCGACACCTGGTAGGAGCCGAACGGCAGGTCGGCCACCACGAGTGCGTGGTTGACCGCCCGCGTCACGCCCCGGGTGAGGAACAGCAGCTCGTCCACGGTGACCGGCAGCGAGGTGTCGTAGCCGTAGACGTTGTTGGCCGCGGAGTCGCCGACCAGCAGCACCGGGATGCCGGCCTCGTCGAACAGCCCGGCCGTGTACATGTCGTAGGCAGTGAGCATGGGCCACGGCTCGCCGCGGTCCTTCAGCTCCTGCAGGTGGTGGATCCGGACCTTCCGCGTTGACTTCGCACCGGTCGCCCCGTTTCCGTACGGCGCCGTGGTCTCGGCAGACGTCATTGTCCCGACCGTCCTTCCCTCAAGGCCCGCGAGCGGGTCCCTGGGTCTGGTGGATGGTTACGGGCCAAGGGTGACACCGCACGAGCCTTGAAGCCGCACGGTGCGAGCAGCTTCACACGGGAATCGGGGTGTGCTCCCGCCAGGCGTTGGTGATGGGCAGCCGGCGGTCCCGGCCGAACGCCTTCAGGCTGATCTTGGTGCCCGGCGGGTACTGCCGCCGCTTGTACTCGGCCCGGTCCACCATCAGCACCACGCGTTCGATCAGCGCCGCGTCGAAGCCACCGGCCAGCAGGTCGGCATAGCCGTGATCGGCTTCCACGTACTGGTCGAGCACCCGGTCCAGCAGCTCGTAGTCGGGCAGCGAGTCGGCGTCGACCTGCCCCGGCCGCAGCTCGGCCGACGGCGGCTTGGTGATCGAGTTCTCCGGGATCGGGCCGGCCTCGCCGCGCCGCGCGGCCTCGGCGTTGCGCCACCGGGCCAGCTCCCAGACCAGCGTCTTGGGCACGTCCTTGATCGGCGCGAAGCCGCCGACCGCGTCGCCGTAGATGGTGGAGTAGCCGACGGCCAGTTCGGTCTTGTTGCCGGTGGCCAGCACCAGGTGCCCGTCGGCGTTGGACCGGGCCATCAGCAGCATGCCGCGGCAGCGGGCCTGGATGTTCTCCTCGGCCAGGCCGGTCAGCCCCAGCTGGTCCACGTACACCTTGACCATGTCGCCGATCGGCTGCGTCTCGTAGTGCAGCCCGGTCAGCGAAGCGGTCAGCGCCGCGTCCGAGCGGGAGTGCTCCGAGGAGTACGAGGACGGCATCGACACGCCGTACACCCCGTCGGCCCCGAGCGCGTCGACGGCGATGGACGCGACCACGGCCGAGTCGATGCCGCCGGACAGGCCCAGGATCACCGAGCGGAAACCGTTCTTGTGCACGTAGTCGCGCAAGCCGGTGACCAGCGCGGCCCACACCTCGGCGCAGTCCGACAGCGGCGCGGCCGGCGCGGGGGCGGGCAGCGGCTCGTAGCCCGGCAGCTCGGCCGACTCCAGCGTCACCCGGGTCACGTCGAAGCCGTCGATCGGCTCCACCGACGTGCCCTGGCCGG
>DATJJB010000441.1:0-2983 GCA_035492655.1 Kutzneria sp.
TGATCGCGGGCCTGCGGGACGTGCACGCCTTCCGTACGGCGGTGGTCGAGTGGTGCCGCGAGCACCGGCCCGCGGCCCTGGACAGCACCTCGCCGGACCCGGTGGCGGCGGCGGCCGCGTCGGTGCTGCTGGGCGAGCCGACGGCGGTCCACTTCGTGGAACTGGTGACGAGGCGGGTCGGCGAGGCGCAGCTGCGGGCGGAGCGGGACGCGGCGGTGCTCAAGGCACAGCGGGCCGACGCGGAGCTCAAGCGCGTACGGGAAGAGCTGGACGCGAACCAGGGCGCGGAGGCGAAGGTCCTGCAGGAGCGGGACGCGGAGCTGGAGCGACTACGCAAGCGTCTGCGGGAACAGGGCGTGAAGCTGCGCGAGGCGCGCGACCGTGCGGACAACGCCATGGCCGAGGCGGACAAGGTCCGCAACGAGGCGTTGGCCGAGGTCAAGGCGCTGAGCGCGGAGCGGGACCGGGAGCGCGAGCGGGCCGAGACGGAGCGGGCCAAGGCCCGGCGCGCGGAGAACGACGCGGAGATCGCGCGCCAGTCGGCGCGGGAGGCCCGGCAGGCCGACGAGGTGCGGCTGGCGCTGCTGGTCGACACGCTGGACGGCGCGGTCACCGGCCTGCGCCGCGAGCTGGCCATCGGTGGCGGCCAGGGCCCGCGCCCGGCTGACATGGTGCGCGGTGCGACGGCGGCGCAGGGCACGGTCGGCCGCGTGGAGGACCCGGCGGCGCTGGATCGCCTGCTGGCCCTGCCGGCGGTGCACATGGTCGTGGACGGTTACAACGTCACCAAGACGGGCTACCCGGAGCTGCCGCTGTCCGACCAGCGCGACCGCCTGGTGCACCAGATGGCCGTGCTCGCGGCCCGCACCGGGGCCGAGGTCACGGTGGTCTTCGACGGGGCGGGCGTGGTGGCGGTGCCGTCGGCGGCCCCGCGCGGCGTGCGTGTCCTGTTCTCCGACCCCGGTGTGCTCGCGGACGACGTGATCAGGGCGTTGGTGACCGCGGAGCCGGAAGGTCGTCCTGTGGTTGTTGTCACGTCGGATCGCGCGGTGGCGGACTCGGTGCGCCGCCGCGGCGCACACCCGGTGCCGTCGGCCGTCCTGTTGGCCCGACTGGTCCGGGTGTGAAGAGTTAACCGCCCTCGACCTGCCGATTCGCTGAACGGTCGGCTGAACGGGCCGAACGGGATTCACGCCTGGTCAACGTGGAGGCGCTAGGTATCGACTGTGATGCTCCGAACGAGTGAGCACGACCGTTCAGCCGCCGCCATGGTCACGGCGGGTGGACGGCCCGCCCCCCGTTTCGTAACCTACCCGAGACCTCGCGGCGACCAGCTGGCTGGCGTGGCCGGCGACGCGGGGTCACCGTCTGTTTCGACCTTGTCGGGGGGTCGGGCGCCCGACGGGCTCTACCTCGAAGGAGACACCACCCTCGTGGCGTCGAATCGACTCAAGTACGCAGTGCGCAGTGCCATCGCCGCCTCGGCGGTGATCAGTGTGGTCGCCCTCAACCCGGGCTCGGCCGTCGCCGACCCGCCGAAGAACCGGGACGACGCGAAGGCGCAGCTGGACGCGGCCAGCGAGGTCGCGGAGAAGGCCCAGGAAGCCTGGATGGCGGCCAAGGACGACCTGGCGGCCAAGCAGGCCGAGGTGGCCAAGGCCGCCGCCGACATCCAGACGTACACCCAGCAGGCCGCGGACGCGAAGACCAAGGAGTCCCAGTACCAGGGGCAGGTCGACCAGCTGGCCTCCGCCGCCTACAGCGGCGTGCAGTTCACCCAGCTCTCCGCGCTGCTGACCGGCAAGTCCGCGCAGGACTTCCTTGACCAGTCCAGCGAGTTGCAGTTCCTGGCGCAGCAGAACGCCATCGTGATGGACGGCTACGACAACGCCATCAAGACGGCCAACAGCGCCAAGGCCAAGACCGAGGACGCGCAGAAGCGGTCCCAGGCGGCGGCCGACGCGGCCCAGAAGATCCTGGCCGACCTGGACAAGAAGAAGCAGGACGCGGACCAGGCCAAGAACAACGCCCAGGCCGCGTACAACCAGCTGGACGCGGCGGCCAAGGGCCTGCTGGCCGGGGCCGGCGACACCGGCGTCTTCCTCGGCCCGCCCGGCGCGGCCGGCGCGGCCATGAACGCGGCGGTCGGCGAGCGCGGCGTGCCCTACGTGTGGGGCGGCACCACGCCGAGCGGCTTCGACTGCTCCGGCCTGACCCAGTGGTCCTACAAGCAGGCCGGCGTCACCATCCCGCGCTCGGCGGCCGCGCAGTTCACCGTCGGCCGGGCCGTCTCGCTGGACAGCCTCATCCCCGGCGACCTGATCTTCTACGGCTCCAGCGCCTCCAACATCCACCACGTCTCCATGTACGTGGGCGCGGGCAAGGTCGTGCACGCGCCGACCGAGGGCGAGGTCGTGAAGATCGTGCCGATCGGCAACTCCGGTTCGGACATCTTCGGCGCCAAGCGCATCGTCGGCTGATAAGCGACGAGCTGGCACAACCACCGCGAGGCCGGCACCCCCTAGGGGTGCCGGCCTCGCGCGTTCACTCCATCGGTACCCTGCTTGCCGTGGTGGCCAACAGACTCAAACATGCTGTGCGTGGTGCGGTGGCCCTCTCGGCCGTGACGGTGGCGGTGAGCCTCAACCCGGCCGTGGCCAACGCCGATCCCACGCCGCCGGCGAACGAGCAGGACGCCCAGAAGCAGGTCGAGCAGCAGACGGCGCAGGCCGACCAGATCGGGCAGCAGTACCTCGCGGCCAAGGACGACCTCGCGGCCAAGCAGGCCGACGTGGCCAGCGCGACCGCCGACATCGACAAGTACGGCAAGCAGCTGACCGACGCCCAGGCCAAGGAGGAGCAGTTCCGCGGCCAGGTCGACCAGGTCGCGGCGGCCGCGTTCGACGGCGCGCAGTTCACCCAGCTCTCGGCCCTGCTGACCGGCAAGTCCGCGCAGGACTTCCTGGACCAGTCCAGCGCGCTG
>DATJJB010000442.1:0-10658 GCA_035492655.1 Kutzneria sp.
GGGGCCGGGGTGGGCAGTGCGACCGAGGTGGCGATGGCCTGCATGGCGACGGAGGTCCACGGGTTGGCCGAAGGGTCGACCCAGACCGAAGCGCAGAGGCGGCCGCCGGGCCTGAGGACACGGACGAACTCGGCGGTGGCGCGGGCCAGGTCGGGGAAGAACATGTAGCCGAAGCGCACGGAGACGCTGTCGAAAGACGCGTCGGGGAAGGGGAGGTCGTCGGCGCTGCAGACGACGGTCTCGATGTCGAGGGCGGCGGCCTGAGCACGGCGAGAGGCTACGGACAGCATCTCGGGCGAGAGGTCGGTGAGCACGACGCGGCCCTGCGGTGCCAGCTTGGCGATGGTCAGCCCGGGCTCGCCGGTGCCGGACGCGATGTCGAGATGGTGCTGGTCAGCGGCTATGCCGAGACCATCGATGATGGCGGCGCCGACCGGGGCCAGCTGGTCCATGATCAGCGCGTCCCACTTGTCCCAGCTGGCGGCGAGGCCGGCCCACGCGGCGCGCTGACCGTCCAGGAAGTCCATCAGTGCTCCTTCTTGAGCACGAAGTAGGAGCCGCGGATGGTGCCGGCCAGCTTGGACTTCTGCCGGGCGAACTTGAACGCCGACAGCTCCGTGGGGATCTCCATGCCGTCGGAGAGCTTGAAGCCGACGGCCCGCTTGCCGCCGTCGTCGAGCGTGTACATCACGTTGATCGACAGGCCGCTCTCGTAGAAGACGTAGCTCATCCGGATGTTCTCGACCTGGAACTCCGTGGCCTCCAGCGGCGGGGAGGCGATGACGATGTCGCGTTCGTCGGCCAGGATCCCGTGCACGTAGTCGATGATCGCCCTGGCCTGCGCGGCGGGCGCGGTGGTGAAGACGTGGTCGTACTTGTTCTTGAAGTACCGGGCCTCGTTCGCCCGTAGACCGGCCAGCGCGTCCGCGACCGGCGACGACTCCAGGCCGACGGTCGAAACGGTGGTGAAATCGACGGCATAGGTCATGGCGAAATCCTCCCTGTCGACCGAAGGCAGCGTATGCGCTGGTGACGGCCGGGGCGACCTCAGTCGGCGGTGCCGCCCACGCCGGTGCCGAGCACGCCGATGCCGGGACCAGGCAGCTGGACCGGCACGTTGGCCGGGGCCAGGGTGCTGTTGCCGGTGAGCACGCCGGTGGAGCCGTTGAAGGAATCGGCGTAGCCGGGCCTGATGTCGGAAGCGGCAGCCGGCGCGGCCACGGCCAACAGGACGGCGACGACCAGGGCGATGAGGCGCATGAAGATCATTGTTGTCACGATCGATTCCTCCGATGACAGCAGGCATTGTCCCGGACAAGAGTCTTGACCCAGCCCAACAACCTCCCTACGGTCGGCGGCAGAGCTCCGATGTATAGGTTTTCACGACGATGTGAGGGGCCGACATGGTTGAGCTGTCCCGACGGAGTGTGCTGGCCGCCGGTGGCGCGCTGCTGGCGGCGCCGACGCTGGGGATCCCCGGCTTCGATGTCGACGCCAACGGCCTGAACTGGCGGAACTTCATCGGCGGCAGCGACCTGGTCTGGCAGCAGCTGCCGAAGAACTGGTACGACGGGCCCTTCCTGGGCAACGGTTTCCTTGGCTCGGGCATCTACGCCGAGCCGGGCGCCAATGCCATCCGGTTCAACGTGCAGCACAGCGAGGTGCAGGATCACCGGCCGGAATTCGGCTCGCTGTACGGCCTGGCCCGGCTGCCGATCGGCTGGTTCACGCTGGAGCCGCAGGGCACGATCACCAAGGTCGACTGGCGGCTGAGCCTGTACGACGCGGAGCTGGCCGGCACGATCACCACGACCGCCGGCAGCATCGCCATCCGGGCGATCGTCCACAACGGACTGTCAACGCTGGTCGTCCAGGCCAAACCCACTGCCGGGGAGGCGAAGTTCGGCTGGGTGTTCCACCCGGCGGCCGCGGTCAGCCCGCGCACCGACCCGAAGTTCAACAAGCCGGCCCCGGACGGCTACCTGCCCAACCCGAAGCCCACCACGAACACCAGCGGCGACGCCACGGTGATCACCCAGCCGCTGCTGTCCGGCGGCGAGCACGTCACGGCCTACCAGGAGCACACCAGGGGCACGACCAGAACCCTGTACGCCACGGTGGCCTGGTCGAACCCGGACAAGACGGCCGGCGCCAAGGCACTCCACACGTTGAACCATGCCGTCACACCGCTCGACACCCTGGCCAGGGACCACCGTGCCTGGTGGAACGCCTTCTACCGCAAGAGCTTCCTGTCGGTCCCGGACGGCCGACTGCAGAGCTTCTACTGGATCCAGCTCTACAAAGTGGCTTCCGCGACCAGGAAAGCCGCCCCGGTCATGGCCACCACGGGCCCGTGGCTGGAGCCGACGCCGTGGCCGGCGACGTGGTGGAACCTGAACGTGCAGCTGGAGTACTGGTTGATCAACGGCTCCAACCACCTGGAGCTGGACTCGCTGACCCGGGCGATCAGCCAGTACCGGGATCGCCTGAGCAGCCAGGTCGTCGCGCCGTACAACCAGGACTCGGCGGCCATCCCGCGCACCACCGACATCACGTTGCTCAACGGCGGCATGGCCGGCGTCCCCGGCCAGGACCCGCCGACGCCGGAGACCGGCAACCTGACCTGGGCCCTGCACAACGTGTGGCTGACCTACCGCCACACCATGGACACCGACACCCTCCGGACCGTCGTCTTCCCCCTGCTGCGCAAGGCGATCAACTACTACCTGCACTTCCTGGCCAGGGGTGACGACGGCAAGCTGCACCTGCCGAAGACGTTCTCGCCGGAGTACGGGGTCGACACCCCGGACACCAACTTCGACCTGGCGCTGATCCGCTGGGGCTGCCAGACCCTCCTCGACTCGGCCAAGATCCTGCACATCGACGATCCGCTGAAGTCCCAGTGGCAGGAGGTGCTGACCGACCTCACCCCGTATCCCACCGACGCCAACGGCTTCATGATCGGCGCGGGCCAACCGTTCGCCATGTCCCACCGGCATTACTCGCACATGCTGTCGGTGTACCCGCTCTACCTGGTCAACTGGGAGCAGCCCGACAACCGGAACCTGATCCAGACCTCGCTCAACCACTGGATCAGCTTCAAGGGCGCGCTGCAGGGCTACAGCTACACCGGCGCGGCCTCGATGGCGGCGCAGATGCTGCGCGGCAACGACTCCGCCCAGTACCTCAGCGACCTGCTGCGTCTCTACGTCCAGCCCAACACCCTGTACAAGGAGTCGGGCCCGGTGATCGAGACGCCGTTGTCGGCGGCGCAGTCGATGCACGACATGATCTGCCAGAGCTGGCACGGGGTGATCCGAGTGTTCCCGGCGATCCCGGACGCCTGGGCCGATGTCGCGATCGACAACTTCCGGACCGAGGGCGCGTTCCTGATCAGCGCGTCGCGTCAGCACAATGTGACGCGCTGGGTTCGGATCCGCAGCGAAGCCGGCGCGCCCTGCGTGGTCCGGCACGGGATTCCCGGTCAGGTCAAGGTCCAGGACGGGCACGGCCGGCCACTGCGGACCAAGGAACTCGACGCCACCACGATCCAGATCGACCTGCCGCGCGGCGGCGAGGCCGTGCTCTGCCGGGCCGGCGATCGGCCGGACTTCACGATCGCGCCGGTCACGCCGAACGGGCCGTCCGCGCCATGGGGCCTGCCCGCCTGAGTTTCACAGGATCCTGTAAGGAAAGCCGTAACCGATCCTCAGGAACGCCTGGTGTGATCTGTGTCGCGGGGCTCCCGATGGAAATCGGGAGCCCCGACCAACGTCAGAACCGGAACAGGTTCCCGGTCTTGTTGTCCCGCTCGCAGCTGTTGGTGTACTTGTCCTGGAACGTGACGGGCCGGCCGCGCCACAGGCCGTCGGCCGTCACGGTGATCGGCTGGAAGATCATCGGGCAGAAGATGTGCGCCTCGGTGCCGGGCATCGTCGCGATGTCGCCGTCCACCTGGGCCAGCTGGTAGCAGGCCAGCTCGGCGTCGGGATGGTTGCCGGCGACCGGGTCGCAGGTCAGCTCGACGACGTGCGGGGCGTGGCCGTCGGTGGTGGCGGTCAGGGTCAGCGAGGACGGCAGGGGAGCGGCCGCGGCGGGGACGGCGGTGACGCAGGCGGCGGCCAACAGCGCGGCCGCGCCGGCAAGGACTCGGGTGGGGACCATGGTTGCCAACTTTCGCGCCATTCGTGCAGGCAATCGATGTAAAACCGAGTGCTCCACCAGAACGTGTGGCCGCCTTCACCCTTTTGTGGTCCCATGTCGTGACTGAGGGAGGCTGCCGTGACTCGATCGGTTGAACAGGTGCGAAGCTCGTCGGTCCGCAAGGTCGCACTGGCCAGCGCGGCCGGCACCACCATTGAGCTGTACGACTTCCTGATCTACGGCACCGCGTCGGCGGTGGTGCTGCCGAAACTGTTCTTCCCGGCCGGCAATCAGACCGTGAGCACCCTGCTGGCATTTGCCACATTCGGAGTCGGCTTTCTGGTCAGACCCCTCGGTGCGGCGGTCATCGGCCATTTCGGTGATCGTGTCGGCCGCCGCCCGATGCTGGTGCTCACGCTGACCATGACCGGACTGTGCACGGCGTTGATCGGCGTGCTGCCCAGCTATGCCTCGGCCGGCCTGATCGCGCCGGTGCTGCTGCTCGTTCTGCGTCTGCTGCAAGGCTTCTTCCTCGGCGGCGAGCAGAGCGGGGCGGCGCTGATGGTCGTCGAGCACTCGCCGGAACGGCACCGCACCTGGTACGGCGGCTGGACCTTCCTCGGCTCGCCGCTCGGTCTCTTCCTCGGCACGGCCATGTTCTCGCTGTCCACGGCCGCCTCCGGCGGCGCGTTCCTGGACTGGGGCTGGCGGATCCCGTTCCTGGCCAGCCTGTTGCTGGTGGCGGTGGGCATCTACATGCGGGTCGGCATCGAGGAGAGCCCGGAGTTCAAGGAACTCCGCAACGCGCACCAGGTGACCAAGGTGCCGCTGGCCGAGGTGCTGCGCACCTCGTGGTCCAAGGTGCTGCTCGGTGTCGGCGTGAACCTCGGCTTCAACGCCTTCATCTTCGTTCTGGTGGCCTTCGTGCTGAACTACTGGACGGCCGTGCACCACCTGCCGCAGCAGCAGGTGCTGACTGCGAGCCTGGTCGGTGGCGCGGCGCAGGTGGTGTCGATCCTGATCGCCTGCCGGATCGCGGACCGGGTCGGCCGCACGCCGGTGATGCTGTTCGGCGCGGTGTTCATCATCGTGTTCGCGTTCCCGCTGTTCTGGCTGATCGACACCGGCTCGGCCGGCCTGCTGATCCTGGCGCTGGCCCTGGCCTACGCCGGTTCCGGCGTGTTGTTCGGCCCGATGGCCGCGTACTACGCGGTGCTGTTCGAGCCGCGGCTGCGCTACTCCGGCGCGGCCTTCAGCTACCAGCTCGGCGCGACGCTCGGCGGCGGCCTGTCCCCGCTGGTGGCCGTCGCCCTGCTCAGTGTCGACCACGCCAAGCCGTGGCCGATCTCGCTGTATCTGGTGCTGGGCGGCGTGATCAGCGCGCTGTGCCTGCTGGGACTGCGACGGTCGGCACCCGGGCCAGTAGCCGAGTGAGCACCGTCTGAAGCGTGCCGGCGGCGTCGGCGACCTCGAAGTCGGTACGCCAGGCCACGACGCCGTCCGGCCGCACCAGGCTGGCCCCGCCGTGGCCGATGCCGTACACGGAGACCAGGCGGTCGTCGGGATCGGTGAGCCCGGGGCCGAGGCCGACCGTGCGCACGACGATGCCGAGCCGGTCGGCCACGTGCTTGGCCGCCTCGTGCCAGACGCCACCCTCGGTGCCGGTCAGCAGCACCCAGTCCCGGCCGAAGAAGTCCACAGTGGACACTGTGCTGCCGCCTTGGCGGAGCGGCACGTGCGGGGCGCGGAAACCGGGGCGGCCGCTCGGCCGGCGCGGATCCTCAGTCAAAGTCGGGTCCTCGTCGTCGATCAGCACGGCCGCCGAGCGCAGCCGGCTCCCGAAGACACGTGACTCCGGCGCCACTGGTCGACGCTCGGCGTCGTAGCTGTCGAGGAGCCCGGGGCCGGCCTGGTGGCGCAGCACGGCAGCGAGCTTCCAGGCCAGATCGAAGCCGTCGGCGATGGCGGTGCCGCCATCCGGCTCACCGGTCGGCGGCGTCACCCTGGCCGCGTCGCCGACCAGGAAAACCCGGCCGTTGCGGAAGGTGTCGGACGCGATGCGGACCGGGCTGTGGTGGCCGTCGGCGGCGATCAGGTAGTCGGCGCGGACCTGACTGAGCGTGCCGGTCGGCCGGTGCGCCAGCCGCGCGGTGACGCCGAGCGTGTCCTGCTCGAACGAGACCAGTTCGGTGTCGAACCGGACGCGTGCGCCCAGTTCCCGTGCTCGGTCGAGCCCGATCGGTGCCAGGCCGGCCGCCAACGCCTCGTCAGCCTTGGGGTGCAAGGAAGTTTCCGGATTCCGCTCGATCACGAGCGGGGTGATCCCCCGGTCGGCCAGGTGCGTCGCCGTTGCCGTGCCAGCAAGTCCGGCCCCCACGATCAGGACCTGCGTTCGTGTGCTGTCCATTCGTCCCCCCAAATCTCAACCGAAAAGTATCTTAGTTGACGAGAGATATCGGTGACAAGGGGATTACGAGACGATCTAGGGCCAGCGATCTGCCTGGACAGTCGGCGGCTGGTGTGCGAGGTTCACCGACCGGAGGTCGATGTGGCAAAGGTGCAGCTGGATATTCCGTCCTACGACCGCGGCATCGGCCTGGTCAAGGCCTGGCCGGAGAACTACCGGTTGATGGTGACGGTCGGCGGCGACGGCAAAGTGAGCGTGGTCGGTGATCCCGCCGGGCTGACCGGGCTGGCCGTGCAGCTGTTGGCGCTGGCCCAACCGGGCGTGCCGACCGGCGCGTGCGAGGACCTCGACGATTTCCTTCTCGTGCTGGACGAAGGATCCTCGCCCCTGCGCCTCGAACGCTCCTGACCCGGCCCTCAATGCAGGGAAGGACGCCTTACCTGCATTGAATGCAGGTAAGGCGTCCTTCCCTGCAATTCTCAGCCCTGGGGGCGTTCTTCGGGGAGCGGCTCCAGCAGCGAGCCGGCGTCGTTGAGCAGGCTGGTGGCCGAGCGGAGCTGGTCGGCGATGCGCTCACGGTAGTCGCGCAGCCGGGACGCTTCCTGGTTGCTGCGGTTGATCCGGGCGTCGGCGTCCGCGGTGGCGGCGGTGAGCCGCTGGTCCAGCTCGCTCATCTGGGACGCCTCGAGCTCGGCGATGGCGGCCAGCGCGGCCTTGCGCTTGTCGGCGATCTCCCGCTGGAACTCGGCCTCGATCTGCCGGCGTCGCTGCTCGGCCTGCTCGTCGAGCTCCTTGCGCCGCTGCCCGGCGACCGTGGTCAGCTCGGCGGCCTCGGTGCGGGCCTTCTCCATCAGCGACTGGTGCTCGGCGATGATCTCCGCCTGCTGCTTGTCCAGATCGGACAGCAGGGTCTGGTACCGCTCGCGCAGCTTGGTGGCGGCGGCTTCGGCGTGCGACCAGGTGGTCTCGGCGGCGGCCTCGGCCCGCTGGGCGGTCTCGGCGGCGGTGGCCTCGGCCAGCTGCAGCGCGCGCTTGGCCTGGTCGGGCGTCTCCTGCACGACGGGCTGGGGCGGCGCGGCCGGCGGCGCCGGCGTCTGCCGGGCCTGCTCGACCTGCCCCTTGAGCTCCTCGATCCGCGCCCGGGCCTGGTCGAGCTGCTTGGCCAGCTCGTCGGCCTGACGCAGCGCGGCATCCCGGTCGGCGGCGAACAGCCGCACCTCCGAGGTGATGCGCTTGAGGTGGGTCTCGACCTCCATACGGTCATAGCCACGCATGGCGACCGTGAAGCTGGGAATCGACTGGGTGATGTCTCGGTTCTCGGCCGGCGCCATGACGCAAACCTACTCCCTTTCTTCCCACGGAGTGAACGGGCCTTCTCGGGTGAACATGCCACGTCTACCGTCGGGCCCATGGCCCTCCTGGTGTCCCGCCGGCACGTGGACTACGTGCGCGTGACCAGCATGGCGTGTCGCGCGCACCGCTGACCCCACCGCACCCTCACCCCTCTCAGCTCGGAGCACAGCCATGCCTTCTTCCTGGTCGTTCGAGACCCGTCAGATCCACGCCGGCGCAGCGCCGGACCCCGCCACCGGGGCTCGCGCGACGCCGATCTACCAGACCACCTCCTACGTCTTCAGGGATACGGCTCACGCCGCCGCCCTGTTCAGCCTGGCCGAGGCCGGCAACATCTACACGCGGATCAACAACCCCACCCAGGACGTGCTGGAGCAGCGGATCGCCGCGCTCGAAGGCGGCGTGGCGGCGGTGGCCTTCGCGTCCGGGCAGGCGGCCGAGACGGCGGCGATCCTGAACCTGGCCAGCGCCGGCGACCACTTCGTGTCCAGCGCCTCGCTCTACGGCGGCACGTACAACCTGTTCCACTACACGCTGCCCAAGCTGGGCATCGAGGTCAGCTTCGTGAACGACCCCGACGACCTGGACGAGTGGCGGGCCGCGGTCCGGCCCAACACCAAGCTGTTCTTCGCCGAGACGCTGGGCAACCCGCGCAGCAACGTGCTCGACATCGAGGCCGTCGCCGGCGTCGCGCACGAGGTCGGGGTGCCGCTGGTCGTGGACAGCACGGTGACGACGCCGTACCTGGTCCGGCCGCTGGAGCACGGCGCCGACATCGTCGTGCATTCGGCGACCAAGTTCCTCGGCGGCCACGGCACGGCCATTGCCGGTGTGGTCGTGGACGGCGGCACATTCGATTTCGGCGCGCACGCGGATCGTTTCCCGGATTACAACGAGCCGGACCCGAGTTATCACGGCCTTCGCTATTGGCCGGCGCTCGGCCATGGGGCGTTCGCGGCCAAGCTGCGCGTGCAGCTGCTGCGCGACACCGGCGCGGCGATCGCCCCGCAGAACAGCTTCCTCATCCTCCAGGGCATCGAGACGCTGTCGCTGCGGATCGAGCGGCACGTGGCCAACGCCAGGGCGCTGGCCGAGTGGCTGGAGCAGCGGGACGAGGTGGAGACCGTGCACTACGCGGGTCTGCCGTCGAGCCCGTGGTACCAGGCGGCGCAGAAGTACCTGCCGGGCGGCGCGGGGGCGATCGTGTCCCTGGAGCTGCGTGGCGGCGCCGAGGCCGGGCGGGCGTTCGTGGACGGCACGGAGCTGTTCAGCCAGCTGGCCAACATCGGCGACGTGCGCAGCCTGATCGTGCACCCGGCCAGCACCACGCACTCGCAGCTGACTCCCGAGGAGCAAGTTGTCACCGGCGTGACACCGGGCCTGGTCCGGTTGTCGGTCGGGCTGGAGGGCATCGAGGACCTGAAGGCCGACCTCGATGCCGGCTTCCGGGCCGCGAAGGCCGCGCTCTGAGCTCCGTCACGGGTGCGTGGCGGGAATCCGACCCGCCCGGCCGGCGGCAGTGGGTGCGGTTGGATCACCCACTGCCGCTGGAGCGCGGCGGCGAGCTGCCCGCCGTCCAGCTCGCTTACGAGACGTGGGGGACGTTGGCGCCGGACCGGTCCAACGCCGTCCTCGTCCTGCACGCGTTGACCGGCGACAGTCATGTCGCCGGTCCCGCCGGGCCAGGGCATCCCACCGCCGGTTGGTGGGATGCCCTGGTGCAGCCAGGAGTCATCGATCCGGCCCGGTACTTCGTGGTGGCGCCCAACGTGGTGGGCGGCTGCCAGGGGAGCATCGGGCCGTCGTCCCTTGCTCTCGATGGAAAGCCTTGGGGCAGCCGGTTTCCGGCCCTGACCGTACGGGATCAGGTCGCCGCCGAGGTGGCGCTGGCCGACGCGTTGGGCATCGACCGGTGGGCCGCCGTGGTCGGCGGTTCGATGGGCGGGATGCGGGCGTTGGAGTGGGCGGTCAGCGTGCCGGATCGGGTGGAGTCGTTGCTGCTGCTGGCTTCTCCGGCGCAGTCGTCGGCCGATCAGATCGCGTGGACGTATCCGCAGCTCCAGGCCATCCGCTCCGATCCCGGGTGGCATGGTGGTGACTACTACGACGCCGAGGAGGGGCCGCAGCGGGGATTGGGGGTGGCGCGGCGGATTGCCCACATCACCTATCGGAGCGAGGCCGAGCTGTCGGCCCGGTTCGGCCGTGACCCGCAGGGTGACGGTCGGTACGCCGTGGAGTCCTATTTGGACCATCATGCCGAGAAGCTGGTGCGGCGCTTCGACGCCGGCAGCTACGTCGTGCTGGCCGAGGCGATGAACTCGCACGACGTCGGTCGCGGACGTGGCGGCGTGCGGGCCGCCCTACGTCGGGTCACGGCCCGGACGGTCGTCGGCGGCGTGACCACGGACCGGCTCTATCCGTTGGCGCAGCAGCGAGAAATCGCCGACGGGATAACCACCGCGGACGATCTGCGCGTGATCGACTCACCGTACGGGCACGACGCGTTCCTCATCGAGACCGAGCAGATCGCCGGCCTGGTCAAGGAGTTGTTCACAGGTAGCGAGTCCCGTGTGGGTTCCCGCTGATCCGACTCAGGTCCCGGATCACGGCCAGCAGCGGTTCCCGCAGGGCGTCGAGGGCGTGGCGCAGTTCGGCGGTCGGATCCCACGCCGAGTCGTCGAACTGCGTGCGGTCCTCGTAACGGCGCAGCGCCGGATGCCACTCCGACAGGAACGGCCGCAGCACCTCCTCCATC
>DATJJB010000443.1:0-3950 GCA_035492655.1 Kutzneria sp.
GGTCCGGCGACGGCCTGCCCGGCTCATCCAGCCCGCGGTGGCCATCGCGCTCGTGGTGCTGCTGCTGGGCGTCCCGTTCTGGCTGGTCATCGCGACCGCGGGCAAGGACCAGGCCGAGGCGCTCAACCCGAACCTCGCGCCGCCCACCCACTGGCACCTGTTCGAGAACGTCGCGACGGTGTTCGACCAGGGCCGCATGATCCCGGCGTTCCTCGGCAGCGTCCTGATCATGGCGGCATCCGTGGCCGGCGTGCTCATCCTCGGCTCCATGGCCGCCTGGGTGCTCGGCCGTCGCCGCGGCAAGGGGATCGCCTTCGTCTACGCGCTGGGCATCAGCGGGATCGTGCTGCCGCCGGCCGTGGTCACCCTGGTGCTGCTGCTGCGCCAGCTCGGGCTGGCCGGCACGGCGGTCGGGATGATCGGGGTGTACATGGGCATGTACCTGTCCACGGTGATCTTCTTCACCACGGGCTTCGTCCGGACCATCCCCGTCGAGCTGGAGGAAGCGGCGCGGGTCGACGGCGCGGGGCCGGTCCGCGTCTTCTTCCGGATCATCCTGCCGCTGCTCGGCCCGACCATCGCGACGGCGACGATCCTGATCTGCCTCTACGTCTGGAACGACGTGTTCTACGCGCTCTTCGTCATCGGCGGGCGCATCGACACCCTCCCGCTCAACCTGTACCAGGTCGCCAGCAGCGGGCTCTACCTGCAGAACTGGCACCTGATCTTCGCGTACATCATCCTGATGAGCCTGCCGCTGCTGATCACCTTCGTCATCATGCAGCGCAAGATCATCTCGGGCATCACCAGCGGGGCCGTCAAGTGAAGCGGCTCGAAGCGGGCTCCCATAATGGGTCCATGGTGCACCCGACGCCCGTCGACCGGCCGGCCACGATCGCCGATGTCGCGCGCGTCGCGGGCGTCTCCGTGCCGACCGTGTCGAGGGTGCTCACCGGCGCGGCCCGGGTCAGCGAGGAACGTCGACGGCGGGTGGAGCGGGCGATCGCCGAACTGGGGTACCGGCCAAGCGCGGCGGCCCAGGTGCTCGCCTCGCGACGCTCCAACACCATCGCGATCGTCGCCGCCAACACCTCCCGGTACGGCTACGCCGAAGCCATCCGGGGAGTCGAGGAATCCGCCCGCGCGGCCGGCTTCGCGGTCATCATCGTGGTCGTCGAGAGCGAGCGCGACGACGACGTCCGGGCCGCCGCCGATGCCGTGCTGCGGCAGTCGGTCGCCGGCGTCGTCGTGCTCAAGTTCGACCCGCCCGGGGTCGCCGCGCTCAAGGCCCTCCAGCCGGCCGTGCCGGCCGTGGCGCTCTCGGGCATCCCCGAGCCCGGTGTCCCGCAGGCGGTGCTCGACGAGTCCGAGGCCGCGGCCGCGCTGACCGAGCACCTGCTCGGCCTCGGCCACCGCACCGTCCACCACGTGCGGATTCCGCCCTCGGGCAAGGAGGACGGCCGCACCACCGGCTGGCGGGTCGCGCTCCAGCATCACGGCAGCCCGATCCCGCCCATCGAAGACGTCTCCTGGGAGATCACCACCGCGTACCAGATCGGCGTGCGGCTGGCCCGGGATCCCGCCGTCACCGCGATCTTCTGCGGCAACGACGAGACGGCGATGGGCGTCATCCGCGGTATCCACGACACCGGGCTGCGGGTGCCGGCGGACATCAGCGTCGTCGGCTTCGACGACCACCCACTGGCCTCCATGTTCATCCCCGCGCTCACCACCGCGCGCCAGGACTTCGCCGAGCTCGGCCGGCACGGCACGGCCCAGCTGCTGGCCCTGCTCAACGGCGAGTCGCCGCTCGCGCTGGAGACCGTGCGGCCGCCCATCGCCATCAGGGAGAGCACGGCTCCGCCCCGCCGTTGACCGCTTTCGTTCGACCTTGTCCTCTTTCGCTGAAAGCAGGTACCCCCTTGTCCGTCCAATCACGCCCGCGCGCCCAAATCCGAGCTGCCCTCGGCTTGACCACCGCATTGGCCCTCACGATCGGCGGCCTCGCGGGCCCGTCAGCCACGGCAGCGCCCTCGGCCGATGCCCTCAACGTCGACCTCGCCCAGACGACCGGGACCTTCCGCGGCGGTGCCAGCGGAACGCTCTACGGACTCGGCGACGACGGGGTGCCCAGCCAGGCCGTGCTCGACGGCGCGCACGTCACCAACACGTCCCAGAAGCCGCCGGACGGCTTACAGCATCCGAGCGGGGACGCCCTGAACGTGGAGAAGTCGTTCTTCGCCGGCAGCGGCAAGGACATGTACGTCTACGTCCAGGACGCCTATCCGGACTGGCCCTACAACGGCGGCCAGCGTCCGGGCGACGCCAACAACGACGGCGTGTGGGACTACCTGCCCGTGCTCAAAGCGGCCGTGGAGAAGGTCGCCACCAAGTCCGCGGACCCCAAGGACTACGTCTTCATTCCCTTCAACGAGCCCGACGGCGGCAACTGGTACCCGAACTGGTCCGCGCAGAAGACCCAGTTCCTCGCCGACTGGAGCGCGGCCTACGACACCATCCAGTCGGTCTACGCCGCGCACGGCCTCGGCCACGCCAGGATCGGCGGCCCCGGTGACTCGGTCTGGCACGCCGACCGCAGCACCGACCTGCTCACCTACGCCAAGGCCCACAACCAGCTTCCCGACATCTTCATCTGGCACGAGCTCGGCACGAACAACCTCGCGACCTTCCGCGGCCACGTCACCCAGTACCGGCAGCTGCTGACCACCCTCGCCCTCCCGGACATCCCGGTGAACATCACCGAGTACGGGATGCTCCGCGACATGGGCGTGCCCGGGCAGCTCGTGCAGTGGCTGGCCATGTTCGAGGACGAGAAGGTCGACGCCCAGACCGCCTTCTGGAACTACGCCGGCAACCTCTCGGACAACTCGTCCCGCAACAACGGCGCCAACGGCGGCTGGTGGATGTTCAAGTGGTACGGCGACCTCACCGGCGCCCGGACCGTCAAGGTCACCCCGCCCCAGCTGAACGTCCCCGACAGCCTGCAGGCCATCGGCGCGGTCGACACCGCGCAGCAGAAGGCCACCGTCCTGCTCGGCGGCGGTTCCGACGACGTCGCCGTGAACATCGCCGGCATCGACCCCAAGGTGTTCGGCTCCTCGGTTCACGTCCAGGTTCGGGCGGACCGGCTCAACGGCGCCGAAGGGGCCTCGCTCCAGCCGCCGGTCGTCGTCTCGACCACCGCCGCCGTCAAGGCCGGGAAGGTCACGGTGGCCGTTCCCAACCACGACCGCTACTCGGGCTACCAGGTGGAGATCACCCCCGCGACCACGGCCCTCCAGCCCGTCGCCACGGATCTGGTGAACACCACCGAAGCCGAGAACGCGACGCTCACCGACGCCACGGTCTACGCGCAGGACCCGTCCCGGGAATGGTCGTTCATGGCCTCGGGCAGTCGTGATGTCGGCTCGTTCAACAAGGCGGACTCTGCCGCGTCGTGGTCCGTCACCGTCCCGCGCACCGGCGCCTACCGGCTGAGCGTCCTGGCGGGTGCCAACCAGCAGCCGGGCCAGCACGCCTTCTTCGTCGACGGCGCCTACAACCAGCTCATCAAGTACTCCGCCGACCTCGGCTGGACTTATCGCGGGACCACGGATGTGACGGTGAACCTCACCGCGGGCACCCACACGCTGGCCGTCCGCGCGAGCAAGGACGGCAGCACCGTGTTGCCGGGCGCGGACATCACCCTCGACCGGTTCGACCTCTACGACGTGACCGCCGGCGAACAGGCCACGTACCCGGCGATCGACGCCCGGCTCGCCGGGGGCGCCACCTTCGCCTGCGACCGGGGCGCCGCGGCCGGCTATGCCTCGCTGTCCGGCTCCGGCAGCGCCACCTTCTTCGCCACGACCGCCGAGACCGGGTACTACGACGTCACCACCCAGTTCCGCACCACCGGTGCCGCCGCTTTGTCCTTGTCGGTCAACGGC
>DATJJB010000444.1:0-3843 GCA_035492655.1 Kutzneria sp.
GCCTGGGAGGCGTTCGAGCGCGCCGGCATCGACCCTCGGTCGCTCAAGGGTTCTGCCACCGGAGTTTTCGCCGGCATGATGTACCACGACTACGCCCTGAACAGCGCTTCCGGCTCGATCGCCTCGGGCCGGGTGTCCTACAGCTTCGGCTTCGAAGGCCCGTCCGTCACCGTCGACACCGCCTGCTCTTCGTCACTGGTCGCCCTGCACCTGGCCATCCAGGCCCTGCGCTCCGGCGAGTGTTCGCTGGCCCTGGCCGGCGGTGTCGCCGTGATGGCCACCCCAGAGGCCCTCGTCGACTTCTCCGAGCAGCGCGGCCTTTCCGTCGACGGCCGCTGCAAGTCCTTTGCCAGCGCCGCCGACGGCACGGGCTGGTCCGAGGGCGTCGGTCTGCTCCTGGTCGAACGCCGCTCCGACGCCGAGCGTCTCGGGCATCCCGTCGTCGCCGTCATTCGCGGCACCGCCGTCAACCAGGACGGCGCTTCCAACGGTCTCACCGCCCCCAACGGTCCCGCCCAGCAGCGTGTCATTCGCCAGGCCCTCGCCAACGCCGGTCTTGACACGTCCGATGTGGACACTGTCGAGGCCCATGGCACCGGCACCCGGCTCGGCGACCCCATCGAGGCCCAGGCCCTGCTCGCCACCTACGGCCAGGACCGCGCCGAGCCCCTCTGGCTCGGCTCCGTCAAGTCCAACCTCGGCCACACCCAGGCCGCCGCCGGCGTCGCCGGGATCATCAAGATGGTCATGGCCATGCGCCACGGCGTGCTGCCTCAGACCTTGCACGTCGACGAGCCCACTCCCCACGTCGACTGGTCCGCCGGCAACGTCCAGCTCCTCACTTCCGCCCGCCCTTGGCCCTCCGTCGATCGCCCCCGCCGCGCCGGCGTGTCGTCCTTCGGCCTCAGCGGCACCAACGCCCACGTGATCATCGAGCAGGCCGTGCCCGACGAGCCCCCGGCGGCTCCGACGGCCCGCGTCCTGCCCTTTGTCGTCTCGGCCAAGACGCCCGCCGCCCTGACCGGCCAGATTGATCAGCTCTCCACCGTCAGCGGCGTCGCCGGCGACATCGCCTACACCCTCGCGACCGACCGCATCGACTTCGACCACCGCGCTTTCGGACTCGACGGCGACACCTTCACCACGGCCGCGGTCACCCCGGGCAAGACGGCGTTCCTGTTCACGGGCCAGGGTTCGCAGCGGCTCGGCATGGGGCGTGAGCTGTATGAGCGGTTCCCGGTGTTCGCTGAGGCTTGGGACGCGGCGGCCGACGTCGAGCTCAATGCCGTGGTCTGGGGCGACGACCAGGACCTGCTGAATCAGACCGGCAACGCCCAGCCGGCGCTGTTCGCCTTCGAAGTTGCACTGTACCGTTTAGTTCAGTCTTGGGGGCTCGCGCCGGACTTCGTCGCCGGTCACTCCGTCGGCGAGATCGCGGCGGCCCACCTCGCGGGGATCCTCTCCCTGGCCGATGCCCGCAGGTTGGTGTCGGCCCGTGGCCGTTTGATGCAGGCCCTCCCGGCTGGTGGCGCCATGGTGGCGGTCCAGGCCGGCGAGGACGAGATCACGCTCCGCGAAGGCGTTGGCCTGGCCGCGGTGAACGGCCCCCGGTCCGTGGTGATCTCCGGTGTCGAAGAAGCCGTGCTGGCGATCCAGGCGGAGTTCGAGGCCAAGGGCCGGAAGACCACTCGCCTCCAGGTCTCGCACGCGTTCCACTCGCCGCTGATGGAGCCGATGCTGGACGAGTTCCGGACCGTCGTCTGCGGGCTGACCTTCAACCAGCCGTCCATCCCGACGGTGACGACCTCGGCCGGTGGCGGGAAGTGGTCGGAGCCGGAGTACTGGGTCGACCACGTCCGAGAGGCGGTGCGGTTCGCGGACGCCGTCACGGCACTTAACGCCCAGGGCGTTACGAAGTTCGTCGAGATCGGCCCGGACACTGTACTGGCCGGTATGGGTGCGAATTGCATTGACGACGGCGTCTTCGTCGCGACCCAGCGGCGGGAGAGGCCACAAGAACGGGAGTTGGTTGCGGGTGTCGCCCAGGCCTGGGCCAACGGCGTGCACGTCGACTGGAAGAAGTTCTTCGACGGCACCGGGGCTCGACGCACCGAGCTGCCGACCTACGCGTTTCAGCGCCAGACGTTCTGGCTGACCTCGGCCCGCGACGGCGGCGACGTGACGTCGGTGGGCCAGACAGTGGTCGAGCACCCGCTGCTCGGTGCGGCGGTCGCCTCGGCGGAGACGGACGGTGTGGTGCTCACCGGCCGTCTGTCGGTGGAAACCCAGCCATGGCTGGGTGAACACGACGTCCTCGGCGCGCTCCTGTTGCCGGGTACGGCGTTCGTGGAGCTGGCGCTGCAAGCCGGCGAGCACGTGGGCTGTGATGTGCTGCAGGAGCTGACCCTCGAAGCACCGCTGATCCTGCCGTCGCGCGGCGGCGTCGCGGTGCAGGTCGTGGTCGACGCGGCCCGCAACATCAGCATTCACTCCCGGGTCGACGACCTGACCTGGACGCGGCACGCGACCGGCGTGGTCGGCACCGGCGATCACGCCGCCGAGGACCTGACGGCCTGGCCGCCGCCCGGCAACGCCGTCGATCTCGATGGCGCCTACGAGAACCTCGCCGACCAGGGCTACGTGTACGGCCCGGTGTTCCAGGGTCTGAAGGCGGTCTGGTGCGACGGTGACGACACGTATGCCGAGGTCGCGCTGCCCGAGGGGGCCGATGCCGAGCGCTACGGCCTGCACCCGGCGCTGCTCGACTCCGCCCTGCACGCCCAACTGGTCAGCGCCAACGAATCCGGCGACACGCAGCTCCCGTTCGCCTGGAACGGCGTCACCCTGCACCGCGCCGGCGCCGACGAGCTGCGGGTCCGGATCCGCAAGACCGGCGACGACTCGGCATCGGTGCTGGTCACGGACATGGTGGGCGACCCGGTCCTGTTCGTGGAGTCCCTGGTCTCCCGCGCGGTGTCGGTCGAGCAGCTCAGCGTCGATCGCCAGCACGACTCGCTGTTCCACGTCGTGTGGACGCCGATTCCCGCTGCTGGCAACGAAGAAGCGGTCCGTGAGGACGTCCCGACCGGCCACAACGCCCTCACTCACGTGCTCGAACGCGTACAGGAGTGGCTGGCCGATGAGTCCAACGTGGACAAGCGGCTGGTCTTCGTCACGCGCAATGCTGTCGACACCAACGACATCGACCTGGACGTCGCGCCGGTCTGGGGCCTGGTGCGGTCGGCGATCGCCGAGAACCCGGGACGCTTCGGCCTGATCGACACCGACGCCGACGACGTGGCCGCGGCAATCGCGCTCGGTGAGCCGGAAGTGTCCGTCCGGGGCGGCGAACTCCGTGTGCCACGGCTGGCCCGCGTCACGGAACTCAACGGCAGCACCGACTTCGGCGACACCGTGTTGATCACCGGCGGCCTCAGCGGCCTCGGCGCGCTGGTCGCCAAGCACCTTGCTGCCCAAGGCGTGTCGAACCTCGTGCTGACCAGCCGTCGCGGCGCGGACGCCCCCGGTGCGGCCGAACTGGCTCAGGAACTCGAAAACCTCGGCGCGACGGTGACGGTCGAGGCCTGCGATGTTGCCGACCGGGACGCGGTTGCCCAGCTGCTCGAGGGAATCCCGCAGCTCACCGGCGTGGTGCACGCGGCCGGCGTGTTGGACGACGGTGTGGTCTCCGCGCTGGACCCTGACCGGATCGAGCGGGTATGGGCCCCGAAGGCGGCGGCCGCGCGGCACCTGCACGAACTCACCAACGACCTCAAGGCTTTTGTGCTGTTCTCCTCGGTCGCCGGCACCTTCGGCGGCACCGCGCAGGCGAACTACGCGGCC
>DATJJB010000445.1:0-5148 GCA_035492655.1 Kutzneria sp.
CCCGGGTTCTCCTCGGCGCCCAGCGCCAGCACCCGCTCGATCGGCACGCCCGGCAGCAGCCGGTCGCCGCCGAAGTAGTGCTGCACCAGGTCCACCGGGAAGCGGTCGATGCCGGCCGGGACCGGGGTGTGCGTGGTGAACACCGTGCCGGCGCGGATCGCCGCCAGCGCCTGGTCGAACTCCAGTCCCTGGCCGGTCACCAGCTCGCGGATGCGCTCGAGGCCGAGGAAGCCGGCGTGGCCCTCGTTGGTGTGGAACACCTCCGGCTGCGGCGTGCCGGTGAGCTCGCAGTACAGCCGGACCGCCCGCACGCCGCCGACGCCGGCCAGGATCTCCTTGCGGATCCGGTGGTCCTGGTCGCCACCGTAGAGGCGGTCGGTCACGCCGCGCAGGTCGTCGTCGTTCTCGTCGACGTTCGAGTCGAGCAGCAGCAGCGGCACCCGGCCCACCGCCGCGCGCCAGATCCGGGCGTGCAGGGTGCGGTTGCCGGGCACGCTCACGTGCACCTGGGCCGGCGCGCCGGCCGCGTCCGTGACCAGCTCCAGCGGCAGGCCGCGGGGGTCGAGGACCGGGTAGTGCTCCTCCTGCCAGCCGTCCAGCGACAGCGACTGGCGGAAGTAGCCCGAGCGGTACAGCAGGCCGACGCCGATCAGCGGCACGCCCAGGTCGGACGCGGCCTTCAGGTGGTCGCCGGCCAGCACGCCGAGCCCGCCCGAGTAGTTCGGCAGCGCCTCCGTGACGCCGAACTCCATCGAGAAGTAGCCGATGGTGGCCGGCAGCTCCGCCTGCTCACCGCGGGTCTGGTACCAGCGCGGGGCGGTCAGGTAGTGGTCGAGGTCGTCGGCCGTGGCCCGGACCCGGGCCAGGAACTCCTCGTCCGCGGCCAGCCGCTCCAGGTGCGCCGCCGGGACGTCACGCAGCAGGGCCAGCGGGTCGTTGCCGGCCCGCTGCCACGCCTGCGGGTCGACCGCGGCGAACAGCTCCTGCGTCGGCGGGTGCCAGGTCCAGCGCAGGTTGGTCGCCAACCGGCCCAGCGCGGCGAGCGGCTCGGGCAGACTGGCGCGGACGGTGAACCGGCGGAGTGCTCTCACGGTGGGCGACCCTATAACCGCCCCCCGCCGCCCCTGCAACTTCCACCGATGTTCTGCAAATTTTTGCAGAACGGACGGCATGCAGGGAAGGACGCCTTACCTGCGTTGGATGCAGGTAAGGCGTCCTTCCCTGCATCAAGCGGGGGTCACATGCAGCGCCAGGTGACCGGCTGGTCGAAGGGGCCGCCGCCCCAGGTGCGGCCGTACTCCGAGCCGGCGGCGGTGTGGTCGTCGGGGCCGATGACGGTCACGCCAGCGGTGGTGCTGACCGTGGGCAGGGTGGCGATCACGGTCCCCGACTTCCACAGGACGGTGCTGTACTTCTGACCGTCGAACGCCTGCCCGCCGACGGCGCCGGTGGCCCCGATGGCCTCGGCCGCCGTCCCGCCGGCGATCTTGGTGCTGAGCTTGCCGTCGGCGGTCCACAACGCGGCCTGCTGGCCGTCCCACGAGCCGGCGACCAGGCCGTTGCGGATGGCGTAGGTGGTGTGCCAGGTCTGGGAGTCGACGCCGGCCAGCACGTGCCGGGTGCCCGAGGCGTCCCAGACGACGCCGCTGAGCTCGTTCTGGGCGGCCGGCAGGGCGATGTCGGCCAGCACCCGGCCCTGGTCGTCGATGCCGTGCACGATGTCCAGCCGTGATGAAGACTGGGGCAGCACCTTGTAGCTGCCGGCGTGCCAGACGACGATCTGGGAGTCGGCGGTGCCGGCGATGTCGCCGTTGGCGTTGATCGCGTCGGCGGAGGTGTTCGTCCACTTGGGGTCGACGGGCAGCGGCGTGGCCGCGCCGGTCACCGAGGAGAAGGTGGCGGCGTGGATGTGGTAGTTCGCGTCGGTGGTGTAGCCGGCGATGGTGCCGGCGCCGTTGATGGCGGAGAACACGGTGCCCGGGTCGGCGGCGTTCAGCGTGAGCCGGCCGTCGGCGGACCACACGGCGCCGTAGCGGGGGCCGGCGCCGCCGAGGAGCGGGTTCACCTTGTACGTGTTACCAACGAGTACGCCATGATCGTTGCCGCCGGTGACATCGCCGGCGTTGCGATCACCCGTGGTGGGTAACGCAGTTCTGGTCCAGACACACACCGCGGCGGACGCGGTCGGCGCGGCGACCGCCGTGACCGAGGTGACGAGAAGTGCGGCCGCCAGCAAGCGACCTGCCCCAGTGAACATGAAGAATTCTCCCAGCGGTGGCTGATGATCCAGCCGGACGCTAGCCTTCGGACACCGGGTCACGGCCGAAGTCACGGCCGACGGTCACGATCGAACCCGGTGGTTTGGAACCAGGCCGGCCAAGGCACACTATGGGCGGGCGGCGGCGACCTAGGGGCGTGGGCGATGAGTGGACGTTTGGGCATCGACGACATAACCCCGGTGGTCAGTTGCGGCCGATACGCGGCGAAAGCCGTTGTGGGAGAACACATCCCGATCGGCGCGACGGTGTGGCGCGAGGGCCACGACGCGGTCGCCGCCACGGTGACGTGGAAGGGCCCGAACGACAAGGTGGCCCGGCAGACCCGAATGGTCGAGCACGGCATCGGCCTTGACCGCTTCATCGCCACGGTGGTGCCGGACGCCGAGGGCGCGTGGACGTTCCGCATCGACGCCTGGAGCGACCCGTGGGCCACCTGGCGCTCGGCGGTGGAGAAGAAACTGGCGGCCGGCCAGGGTTCCGCCGAGCTGGCCAACGACCTCGAGCTCGGCGCGCGGCTGGTGGAACGGGTGGGCAAGCGCCCGGATCGGCGCAACGACAAGGATTTGCTGCTGGCGGTTGCGGCCGGGTTGCGCGACGGTGAACGGCCGTTGCCGGACCGGGTCGGCGCCGCGCTGTCCGACCACGTGGACAAGATCATGCACGAGTACCCGGTGCGAGAACTGCTCACCCGGGGCAAGGTGCAGAAGATGTGGGTGGACCGCCCACGCGCGCTCTACGGCTCCTGGTACGAGTTCTTCCCCCGCTCCACCGGCGGCTGGGACGAGACCGGCAAGCCGGTGCACGGCACGTTCGTCACCGCCACCCGTGAGCTGGACCGGGTCGCGGAGATGGGCTTCGACGTGGTCTACCTGCCGCCGATCCACCCGATCGGCCAGGTGAACCGCAAGGGCCCCAACAACACCCTGCACGCCGGCCCGGACGATGTCGGCTCGCCGTGGGCCATCGGCTCGCGCGACGGCGGCCACGACGCGGTCGCCCCGGAGCTGGGCACGCTGGCCGACTTCAAGGGCTTCGTGCACCGCGCCGAGGAGCTGGGACTGGAGGTGGCGCTGGACTTCGCCCTCCAGTGCGCGCCCGACCACCCGTGGGTGATCGACCACCCGGAGTGGTTCACCACGCTGCCCGACGGCACCATCGCCTACGCCGAGAACCCGCCCAAGAAGTACCAGGACATCTACCCGCTCAACTTCGACAACGAGCCACGGAGCCTGTACGCCGAGGTCGACCGGGTGATCACGCACTGGATCGAGCAGGGCGTGCGGATCTTCCGAGTGGACAACCCGCACACCAAGCCGCCGGACTTCTGGCACTGGCTGATCTGGGAGGTCAAGCGCCGCTACCCGGACGTGCTGTTCCTGGCCGAGGTGTTCACCCGGCCGGCCCGCCAGTACGGCCTGGCCAAGCTGGGCTTCACCCAGTCCTACACCTACTTCACCTGGCGCACCGGCAAGCAGGAGCTGATCGACTTCATGGTCGACTGGCTGGCGCACGCCGACGAGGGCAGGCCCAACCTGTTCGTCAACACCCCGGACATCCTGCACGAGTCGTTGCAGCACGGCGGCCCGTCGATGTTCGCCATCCGGGCCGCGCTGGCCGCCACCATGTCCCCGACCTGGGGCGTCTACTCGGGCTACGAGCTGTTCGAGCACGAGCCGGTGCGCATGGGCAGCGAGGAGTACCTGGACTCCGAGAAGTACCAGCTGCGGCCGCGGGACTACCACACCGCGCTGCAGGAGGGCCGGTCGCTGCAGCCGTGGCTGACCACGCTCAACCGGGTGCGCCGCAACCACCCGGCGCTGCACCAACTGCGCACACTGCACTTCCACCACGTCGACAACGACGCGCTGATCGCGTACAGCAAGACGGACCCGGACACCGGTGACACGGTGCTCGTGGTGGTGACCCTCGACCCGAACAACGCCCAACAGGGCACGCTCTGGTTGGATCTTCCCGAGCTGGGATTCGACTGGCACGAGCGGGTCACCGCTCACGACGAGGTCACGGGCGACACCTGGGACTGGGGTCAGGCCAACTTCGTCCGGCTCGAACCCTGGCGTGCCGTCGCGCACGTCATCAGTATTTCTCGCAAGTAAACCTGATCAGCACGTATATCGCGGCTCCGCCTCGGGTAGTCCCCGGTGGCGGGGCTAGCCGACCATGGACGAGGGGTGGTGGCGACTAATGCCCGACGCTCCCCAGGTGGGGACCGAGATCCCGGGGACCGAATTCACCGAGGACGGCCACCTCGTTGAGCCGAGCAGTGACGACTTCGGCACGGCAAGACAGGCTCCACGCGAGCCCGAGTGGTACAAGAGCGCCGTCTTCTACGAGGTGCTGGTGCGGGCGTTCGCCGACTCCAACGGCGACGGCACCGGCGACCTGCGCGGTCTGGCCGAGAAGCTGGACTACCTGGAGTGGCTGGGCGTCGACTGTCTGTGGCTGCCCCCTTTCTACGCGTCGCCGCTGCGTGACGGCGGCTACGACATCAGCGACTTCCGGCAGGTGCTGCCCGAGTTCGGCACCGTCGACGACTTCGTCTACCTGCTCGACCAGGCCCACCGCCGGGGCATCCGGGTGATCACCGACCTGGTGCTCAACCACACCTCGGACGCGCACGCCTGGTTCCAGGCCTCGCGCACCGACCCGCAGGGCCCGTACGGCGACTACTACGTGTGGAGCGACGACGACTCCCGCTACGCCGACGCGCGCATCATCTTCGTCGACACCGAGTCGTCGAACTGGACCTTCGACCCGGTGCGCGGCCAGTTCTACTGGCACCGCTTCTTCAGCCACCAGCCGGACCTGAACTACGAGAACCCCGAGGTCCAGGAGGCGATGATCGATGTAC
>DATJJB010000446.1:0-6273 GCA_035492655.1 Kutzneria sp.
CGCACCGTGCGCACCTTGCCGTCATCGCTGTCCATGCGGAGCAGGACCACCCAGTCGTCGGCCCAGCTCTCGCCGGCCCGCACCTCCTGCTCGGTGGTGGTGAAACCCAGCCGAACCCTTGCCGCGTCAGAGAAATCGGTACGCGTGAGCAGATAGAGCCGTCCGATGTGGTCGGTCGCCTCCTCGTACCAGCGCGGGCGGTTGGCCCCCACCACCGACCGCAGCTCGCCGATCGCCGAGGCGATCCCGGGCGCCTGCGCGTCCACCATCCGGGCCATGATTCCTTGCCACCAGGCGGGTTCCCGCGACGGCAACGTGTGCAGACCGCCGGCCGACAGGTCGGTCAGCCAGTCCGTGAGACCGGCGATGCCCGCCCGTACCGACTCCTCGCGGCGCTTGCCCGGCTGCGCCGGCTTGCGCTCCGTCGTGGCCCGGGTATGTCGGGCTCGCAGCCAGTTGCCCACCCACTCCGGCTGGCTGCCCTCCCGGGTGGAACCGTTGACGTGCAACAACTGTAGGGCCACCGCGTGTTTGCACGGGAACTTGCGCGACGGGCACGAGCACTTCGTCGCCCGATCCGTGAGGTCGACGCAGACTTGATACGGGCTCTTGCCGCTGCCCTGGCACAGCCCCCACAGCGCGGCGTCGTCGCGGCCCAGTTCCGGCCACTTGGCCGGCGCCGCCAGCTTGCTGGCCCCGGCCGCCACCTGGCGGTCCGGCGCCTGCGCCAGCACTGCTTCCACGTCCATGCACCGACCATATGGGCACCCCCCGACAGTTTCCGCGACCTTCGCTTGCCGTGGTCCGTTCGCGCAGGTCACAGTCGGATGAAGCCGTTAGGCCAGGTGAGTTGACCCCTGGTAGGAATCACCGCGTCAGCCGAGGGGGGATTGGTGGCAAGGGTGAGGACTGCCGTCTGGCAGCCGCCGACGGACCGGGCGGCCGGTCGGGACCCCGACGTGCGGCGGAGTCTGCGGCTGCTGCGTGAGCACAGCGACCGGCTTGCGCGGGCCTGGTCGGGCTTGGTCTTCCTCGCGTTGCTCTGTCTGTTCACCGGTCTCCCGGTGAGTACCGGCCTAGCGACGGTGGCGGTGCTGGTGGTCAGCCGGCGCATGATCACGCAGTGGCTCCGGGTGGGGCGATACCGCGCCGTGGTCGACGAGCTGCTGGCCACCGAGCTGGCCCGCTCGATCGAGGCGGAGCACCTCGGCGGTCAGCTGTTGAAGATCGACGGCAACACGCTGCGCTTCCCCGTTCTCATGCCGACGGTCCGCCTGGCCGACCACGTCTGGCTGGTCGGCCCGAATGCCGCCGGCCAGGCGGTCGTCTTCGGTGACGCCGTGGTGTACCCGAACTTCGGTCAGACGGTGGCGGAGCCGGCGCAGCGCCTGTCCGGCCAGCGGCCGGCACGGGGCGAACCTCGGGTGGGGGCTCGGTCCTCGGCGCGATCGGCCGCTCGGGGTTTCGCCCGGCGCTGGGTGTTCACCGCGCTGATGGTCATCTCGATCGGCACCGAGCTGGCGCCGCAGCCGCAGGTGCTGACCTGGCTGTACGTGATCGCCGCGCTGACGATCCTGGTGCTGGCCGGCCGGCAGTGGCTGCGCATCGCGCCCTGCTTGCGGGCACCGAGCCTGCTCCGCGCGCCGCTCGTCGAGTATCCGGCGAAATTGGGCCCCGACCAGTCGGTTGTTGTGACCTTGCCGGACGGCTCCGAACTGGCCGGCAAGGTCGTGTGGTCCGTGCAGCTGCTCGCCAACGTGCGAGCCTCGGGGCTGCTGTGGGTGGCGGGCATACCCGCACCCGATATGACGCTCGGTGTGGGCGTGCCGGACTATCCCATCGCCGGGGTCGTCCGGTTCAGCAAGTAGGGGGGAACGAGGGTGGACAACACCCAGTTGTCGGTCGCTGTGTGGAGGCCGGCGGACCAGTGGCAGACCGAGGACGAAGCGGTCGCGCTGCGGCTGAAGCACTACCAGCGCAACAACCGCCTTTTCCTGTGGACGATCGGCGTGCCGGTGCTGTTCGTGCTGATCGAGTGGATCATGGGCGGGCTGCAGGTCGTCGCCGCGATGTGCCTGGTCGCCCTGGTGGTCATGGCGATCATCGCTGCCTGGCACCAGCTCGTGGTCGGCCGCTGGCTGCCCACGGCGGAGACGCTGCTCGCAACCAGCCCTCGCCGGCGGCTGGCCGCCTGTGTGATGGCGCATCGGCCCAGCTACACGGTGCTCGGCGCCGGGGACATGTACCTGCGGGTCCGGTTCGTCAACCGGGGTCTGCGACAGGTCATCGCCCGCAGCGGCGAGATCACCGTGATCGGCCCGGATGCCAACGGGAACGCGGTGGTGTTCGTCGACGGCTGGCCGATTCCGCTGCCGGCGCGAGTCGCCGCACCGACCGCGCAGGCCGCGCCGGAGCCGACCGTCGACCCAGCGAAATGGTTTGTGGCACGGCAGGCCGGTGTCTCGTGGCTGTGCGCTGCCGGGGCGTCGTTGCTGGCCGCCGGGTTCATCTATGACGCGCAGCAGCCGACGATGGCCGTGGCGTTGGACTGGCTCTATGCCTTGCTGTTCGCGGGAGTGGCAATCGCCGCCCTGGCCTCCGCTCTCGGACAGCACCGGCTGTCGCGGTTGCTCACCGTGGGGCAGTGGCTGCGGTATCCGGCGGCGCTAGCCAGTTTGAAGGGTGAATCCCGGCGGCCCTACGTGGACCTGACGCTGCACGTGAGCCTCCAGGACGGCCGGTCGCAGAAGGTGGTCGTCCGGAAGGCGTCACCCGCCCTGATGGCCAACGTGTACGTGACGGGCACGCTGTGGGTGGTCGGCCCTGCTGTTCCAGGGAGACTGAGCGCGGTCGGTGTCCCTGGCCATCCCATCGTCGCTGCCGCGAGATTCGCGTAACCAAGTAGGGGGAACGACGGTGGACAACACCCAGTTGTCGGTGGCCGTGTGGCGGCCGACGGAGTCGTGGCAGACGGAGGACAAGGCGGTCGAGCAGCTGCTGGGGCTCTACGCGTTGCGGTTCCGCAACGCGATCACCGGCACGGTGGTGTCACTGGTGTTCGCGGGTCTGGCGTTGGGATTCCTGCCGTACATGTACACCGTCGGCGGGCTGTTCGCGCTGAACGCGGTGCGGCAGGTGGTGGCCGGCATTCGGCTTCGGATCGACTTCAGCCGTTGGCTGCCGGCGGCGAAGGGCCTACTCAACGGCACTCCGGGCCGCCGGTACGCGGCGAGGATCGTCGCGCGCAGGGGTGACCGCGCGGTGGTGGCCGTCGGGCCGATGCACCTGCGGCTGCCGTCGGTGAACTGGGGCCTGCGGCAGGTCATCGCCCGTGTCGGCGAGGTCACGGTGGTCGGACCGGACCCCGAGGGCTACGCCGTGGTGTTCGTGGACGGCATGTCGATGCCGCTGGCGGCGAAGGTCGTCGAGGCGCCCGAGCCGACCGAGGCGGAGCCGATCGCACGGGTGTCGGTCAACGGCGCCGAGGACGAGGTGCCGAACTGGATCGCCGGTCGACTGCTGCGCGTCCACCTGGTCATCCTTGGCGTCCTGGCGGTCGCGCTGGCCGGCATGACGCTCGAAGCGCAGTCCTACGGGGGCGCGCTGATCCTCGGCATCGTCGAGTTGGTCATGCTGGTGGTCCTCTGGATGCTGTTCCTGATCATGCCGAGTGATCAGATTCGGCTGCGGACGTTGCTGGCCGCAGGCCAGTGGCAGGCGCATCCGGTGACCATCCAGCAGGCGAACAACGACACGCGGCGGCCGATCGCGGGGCTCACGCTGATGCTGGGCAACGGGCGGCGGCTGTCGATCAAACTGGCCGCACCCGAGCTGGCGGCCAACATCAGCGCCACCGGCACGCTGTGGATGGTCGGCATGCCCGGCAAACGCAAGGGCGCCGCCGTCGGAATCCCCGGTTACCCGATTCTCACCGCTGCGAGGTTCGCGTGAACGACATGTGGCGGCCGCCGGCCGTGGCGCTGGGCAGCGACCCGGCGGTGCAACTGCACCTGAACTACTGGCGCAACCGCAAACTGGTGCGGCCGATCGTCGGGTTCGTGCTGCTGGCGGCGCTGATGTTCTTGGTGCATCGTGGTTTCAGCATGCTGGGCGTGCTGTTCGTCCTGCTCGCGGCGGTGACTGCGGTGGCTCCGATCCAGTTCCGGTCCCGAATCGGCTGGTGGTTGCCGGCGGCGCCGTCGCTGCTGGACGGCGCGCCGGTGGTGCGGGTGCGCGGAGAGGTCGTCGGCGGCGACAAGTCGTGGATGCTGCTGAGGGTCGACGGCGGACGGCTGCATCTGCGAGTGACGAACGCACGGCGGCCGATCCGGCAGTTCGTGGCCAGGCAGCGGGAGATGTCGCTGATCGGCCCGAACGCAGACGGTCTGGCGGCGGTGGTGCTGGACGGCGTGTCGTTCCCGCTGCCGGCGAAGGTCGTGCCCGCGCCGGCCGACCCCCGGCCGGAGCCGGTGACGGACGAGGACCTGACGCGTCTGGCGGCGGCGCAAGCGGCGCTGCTGGTGTGGTTCGGCGTCGGCATCGTGACGTTGTTGGGCGCGAGCGTGCTGTTCGATCTGCTGCTGGTGATGGACGGCTGGGTCGCGGCGACCATCGGCTTCGTCATCGTGGTGCTCGCGGGCTTCATCGCCAGCTTCTTCCGGCGCGGCGACCAGCACCGCATGGTCAAGCTGCTGCGCAACGGACAGTGGCAGGCGTATCCGGTGCAACTGCTGTCGTGGACGGGCAATCCCGCGCTCGTCGGCAAGCTACGGCTGGCGTTGACGCTGCCGGACGGCAGTCAGCTGCCGGTCAGCGCGCGGCTGGCGCCGTCATGGCTGATCGCCAACATCAGCGCCACCGGCTACCTGTGGGTGGTCGGCAGCCCACGCCGCGACGAGGCGGCCGTGGTGGGGCTGCCGGGCTACCCGTTCGCCGCGGCAGTGCGGTTCCGGGAGCTTCAGGCCCGCTGACGACGGGCCCAGGTCCAGGCGTACGAGTCGTCCTCACACGCCTGGGCCGCCTCACCCATCTCCAGCGGCCGGAACGTGTCCACCATCACAGCGGTCTCGTCGAAGAACTCCGCGCCCAGCGACGCCTCCACCGCACCCGGCTGCGGGCCGTGCGTGCAGCCGGCGGGGTGCAGCGACAGCGAGCCGATGCCGATGCCGGAGCCCTTGCGGGCCTCGTAGTTGCCGCCGACGTAGAACATCAGCTCGTCCGAGTCCACGTTGGCGTGGTTGTACGGCACCGGGATGGACAGCGGGTGGTAGTCCACCTTGCGCGGGCAGAACGAGCAGACCACGAAGTTGGGGCCCTCGAACGTCTGGTGCACCGGCGGCGGCTGGTGCAGCCGGCCGGTGATCGGCTCGAAGTCCCGGATGTTGAACGCCCACGGGTACAGGCAGCCGTCCCAGCCGACCACGTCGAACGGGTGGTTGGCGTAGGTGAACCGGGTCACGCCGGCCCGGTGCCGGACCAGCACGTCGACGTCCTCGCCGTCGACCAGCAGCGGCTCGGACGGGCCGCGGACGTCCCGCTCGCAGTACGGCGAGTGCTCCAGGAACTGGCCCTTGGTGGACAGGTAGCGCTTGGGCGGGCCGATGTGGCCGGTGGCTTCCAACACCAGGATGCGCATCGGCTCGCCGGCCGTTGGCACCACCCGATAGGTGCACGAAGTGGGGATCACCACGTAGTCGCCGTCGCCGACGGCGATCGCCCCGTAGATCGTTTCCACCATGCCGGCGCCGGTCTGCACGTAGAGCAGCTCGTCGCCGGTGGCGTTGCGGTAGAGCGGGCTCGGCGCGGTCGCCGCGACGAAGTTGATCACGACGTCGGAGTTGCCGAACAGCACCCGACGGCCGGTGACCGCATCGGCGTTGTCCCAGGTCAGGTCGGGTGTCTTGAAGTGTCGCGGCTTCAACGGCAGGTTCGGCGTCAGCGCCTGGCGGTGGTCGTTGACCACCTGTGCGTCGACGATCGCGGTGGGCAGGTGCCGGTGGTACAGCAGCGCCGAATCGGAGGAGAAACCCTCCACTCCCATGAGCTCCTCGGCGTACAGACCGCCCTCCGGCGTGCGGAACTGGGTGTGCCGCTTGCGGGGGATCTCGCCGATCTGTCGGTAGTAAGGCATTGGGCTCTCCGGGTGTCCGATAGTCGGACATCTTTGTTCAGCTGCCGTGACACCGCTAGCGTGTCACCCGTGTCAAGCGCTGTAGAACTCCGTGCGCCCGGTCCACGAGGCACGCCGCCGCTGCTCGCGAGGCTCGTCGACGA
>DATJJB010000447.1:0-31890 GCA_035492655.1 Kutzneria sp.
GTCCCGCAGGAAATCGTTGCGGGGCACCGCGGTCCGGGACAGCGCCGGCAGCTCGTCGAGCTCGAAGCCGGCGGTGGAGCAGAGACTCACGGCAGCACCACACCGCCGATGGCCCGGAACTGCGCCGACAGCGCGTCGGCGTCGCCGACCACGATGCCGGTGAACCGGCTGGGCGCGAAGTACTTCTCGGCCGCCTCGGCCACCGCCTCGGCGGTCACCGCGGCGATCCGCAGCGGCTGGTCGCGCAGCCACTCGTAGGACAGGCCCATCGCGCCCAGCGCGACCAGCGTGGCGCACAGGCCCGACTGCGACGAGGTGGACGTGAGCAGCGAGCCGATGGCGTACTGCTTGGCGTTGTCCACTTCGGACGCGCTCGGCGGCGAGAGCACCAGCCGGCCCAGCTCGTAGCGGGTCTCCCAGAACGCGGCCGGCGTCACGCCGCTGGCCGTGTCGGCCTCGACCAGCACGGTCGCGCTGTCCTTGGTGAACTCGAAGTACGAATGCGCGCCGTAGGTGTAGCCCTTGTCCTCACGGATGTTCTCCACCAGTCGCGAGGAGAAGTAACCGCCGAAGACCAGGTTCGCCACCTGCAGCGCCGCGTAGCCGGGGTCGGTGCGCGGCACGGTCTGGGCGGACAGCCGGATCTGCGACTGCACAGCGCCGGCCCGGTGCACGAGGTGCACGTCGCCGGGCGTCAGCGCGGGCAGCTGCGGCAGCTCCGCCGCGCTGGCGTCGGACTGCCAGCCGGCCAGCGCCGCGCCGACGGTCGCCACCGCGGCGTCCGGGTCCACGTCGCCGACGAGCACCAGCAGCGCACCGCGCGGCAGCACGGATGCCTTGTGCAGCGCCCGCACCTGCTCCGGCGAGACCTCGGGGATCTCGGCCGCCTCGGGCATCTCCTTGGCGTACGGGTGGTCGCCGTAGCGGTGCTTCTGCAGCGCCTCGCGGGCGATGACACTGGGCTGCGACCGGGCCATGACGATGCGCTCGACGAGGCGCTCCGATTCGCGAGCCACCTCCTCGTCCCGGTACACCGCGCCGGTCAGCGCGTCGGCGAGCACGTCAAGCAGCACGTCCAGGCCGCTGGCCAGTGCGCTGCCGCCGATGCTGAGCCGCTCCGGGTCGACCACGGAGTTCAGGTCGCCGCCGACCGCGGCCAGGTCGGTGTCGAACTGGGTGCGGTCGCGGCGCTCGGTGCCGGTCAGCAGCGTGTTGGCCAGCACCTCGGCCCGGGCCGAGTGCAACCGCTCGGTGCCGGCGAACGGGATGCGCAGCCGCAGCTCCACCATGGGCACGGATTCCTTGCGCACGGCGATGACCCGCAGCCCGTTGGGCAGCACGGTGTCCACAAGGGACGGCTGCGCCGCCGCGGTCTGCGTGCCGAGCGCGGGCAGCGGACGCGGCCCCTGCTCGGTGTGGCCGATCTGCTCGGCCGTGCGGTAGCTGACAGAAGTCACTTGTCTCCTCCGGCGGCGGGAACGACGAGCACGGCCCGGGAATCCGGCCGCAGGGCCTTGGCCGCGGCCGCCACCTGCTCGGTGGTGACGGCACGGATCCGCGCCGGCAGGTCCGACGCCAGTTCGGCGCGGCCGTGCAGCAGCTCGGAGGCCCCGTAGGACAGCGTGCGCGAGGTGATGCGGTCGTGCTCGCGGTGCATGGCCGCGGCCCACCGGGCGGCGACCCGGGCCAGCTCGTCCTCCTGCGGACCCGACGCGGCCAGCTTCTCCAGCTCGTCGTCGAGCACGCCGAGGATGCGGTCCTCGGACACCTCGGGGGAGTGCATGGCGGTCACCGTGAACGTGTCGGGGTCACGGGCGTCCAGCGGCCCGAACAGACCCGCGCCGACCGAGATGTCGGTGACCAGCGGCTCGCGGTGCACCATGCGCTGCTGCAGGCGCGAGGCGTCGCCGTCGGACAGCACCGCGGCCAGCACCACGTTGGCCAGGTAGCCGTCCAGGTCGGTGGCCGGGTCGGGCAGGCGGTAGCCCACGGCCAGCGCCGGCAGCGGCGCGTGCGGGTCCTCGTGCACCTCGCGGCGCTCGCCCTGCGGGTGCGGCTCGGCGAACGACGGCCGCGGCGGCGTCGGCCGGGCCGGCACGTCGCCGAAGTGCTGGTGCACCAGCTCGGTCGCCCGCTCCACGGTGAAGTCGCCGGCCACCGTCAGCACCGCGTTGCCGGGCGCGTAGTAGGTGTCGAAGAACTGGGCGCAGTCGTCCAGGTTGGCCTGCTCCAGCTCGGCGAAGTCGCCGTACCCGTTGTGCGCGTTGGGATAGGTCGTGTACAGCACCGGCGGCAGCCAGATCCAGGGGAAGCCGCCGTACGGGGTGTTCAGCACCCGCAGCCGGATCTCCTCCTTGACCACGTCGATCTGGTTGTTCAGGTTCTCCTGGGTGATGCGGGGCGCCCGCATCCGGTCGGCCTCCAGGAACAGCGCCCGCTCCAGCGCCGCCGACGGCAGCGTCTCGAAGTAGTCGGTGTAGTCCGGGTGCGTTGAGCCGTTGAAGGTGCCGCCCGACGACTGCACGTGCCGGAAGTGCGCCAGCTTCTCCAGGCTCTCGCTGCCCTGGAACATGAGGTGCTCGAAGAGGTGGGCGAACCCGGTGCGCCCCTCGGGCTCCGAGCGGAAGCCCACGTCGTAGTGCACGCTCACACCGACCACGGGGGCTGTGCGGTCGGGGGCGAGCACCACGCGCAGGCCGTTGGGGAGAGTGAACCTGTGCAGTTCCGGTGCGGCCATGACACAGAGACTACGACGTCGCGTCGTCAGTCCCCGGTCGTACCGAGGTGATCAACCCCGGGTGGGATGTCCGCCTACGGCTGAACTGGCGATCGTTGGCCCATGAGCTTGTCAAGTCTGGTCACGGCGACCACGCTCGCTGTGTCCGCGGTCACACCGATTTCGCCCCCTTTGCTGCCCGATCTGGGCAATGACGGCTACCAGGTCGTCGCCTACGACCTCAGCTACGACTTCACCCCGAGCACCTCGCTGCTGCCCGGCACCGCCCGCATCACCGCGGTGGCCGACCGGCGGCTGCCCGAGTTCCGTCTCGACTACGCCGGTGGCACCGTGGCCAAGGTGCAGGTCGACGGCCGCCCGGCCGCGTTCCACCTGGACAAGGAGAAGCTGGTGGTCGACCCGGCCACGGCGATCCGTGGCCCGTTCTCCGTGACGGTCGACTTCACCGCCGACCGCGCGGCCAAGATCCCGTCGACGGTGGACCCGACCGCGGGCTGGCTCAACGCCCCCGACGGCGGTTTCGCCTGGACCGGCCAGCCCGATCGGGCGCATTTGTTCTTTCCCTGCAACGACGCCGTCGACGACAAGGCCTATTTCCGCTACCACGTGACCGTGCCGACGGGCTGGACGGTCGCCGCGAACGGGCCGTTGGTGGCGGAGAACGCCATCAACTCCACAACCACGTTCACCTACACCCCGGCCCACCCCTTCGCGCCGCAGCTGGCCCAGCTGGCCGTCGGCAAGTTCACGACGGTGACCGGCACCGGCCCGAACGGCCTGCCGCTGCGCAGCTTCGTGCCGGACGCGGCCGCCGCCAAACCCATGCTGGACCAGCTGCCAGGCTTCGTGGACTGGCTCCAGCAGCGCATCGGCCGCCGCTTCCCGTTCGAGACGGTCGGCCTGCTCGGCGCGGACCACATGACGCAGCAGTCCGATGCGCTGGAGACCCAGACGCTGCCGGTGTTCCGGGCCGGCGCGCTGGCCGACCCCAAGAACGACTCGACGGTCGTGCACGAGCTGGCGCACCAGTGGTTCGGTGACTCGGCCGCGGTCGCCGACTGGCGCGACCTCTGGCTCAGCGAGGGTTTCGCCACCTACTTCGACCGCCTGTACGCGGCCGAGCACGGCGGCAAGCCGGTGGCCGACGAGCTCCGGTGGGCCTACGAGACATTCGATCCGACGGTCCGCTCCCTCGGCTTCACACCGGCCAACCCCACCCGGCCGGACGTCATGTTCGCCATCGCCCGTGGTGCCGGCGCGGTGGTCGTCTACGCCCTGCAACAGAAGGTCGGCGACCAGACGTTCCACCGCATCATCGACACCTACCTGGACCGTTACCGCGACGGCAACGCCACCAGTGCCGACTTCATCCGGGTGGCCACCGCCGTCGGCGGGCCGGAGCTGGGCCCGTTCCTGCACGACTGGCTGTACGGCAGCACCACGCCGCCGATGCCGGGCCACCCGGACTGGGTCGCTAAGCCTTCAACGACCGGAGATGGCCACTCTGCGCCAGCACTCCGTCCAGGGAACTGAGGAACGCCGGGAACCGGCCGGCGAACCGGTCCAGGTCGCGCGCCTGCTCCGCCTCGCCGAACCAGTACAGGCCGGGGGTGCCGTCGGCGTCCGGGTCGAGGCCGCGGAACACCGCCAGCCACCGGTCGGTCTGGCCCAGCACCACCGCGTACGGCAGCGACCGGGAGAACACCATCTCCCGGTCGCTGTCCGGGATGTCCGTGAGCGACACGGTTGTCAGGTATGTCAGCAGTCCGCGCACCTGGTGCAGCAGTGCGCTGCCGCGCCGGGTGCGTGCCGGCATGGACCGCGCGCCCGCGGCGAGCGCCGCGCCGCCGATGACCACGGCGAGGCCGAGCAGCGCGTGGCCGATCGTCAGTGCCAGCACCACCGTGAGCACGATGCCCAGCGCCACGATGCTCACGCCGCCCCACCACCAGCGGCTGCGCTCGGTGTCGGGGCGCCGCGCGAACCAGTCCTTGGCCACGACGTCCGAGTACAGGGCGTCGCGCACCGCCGCGAGGTCGACGCCCTTGCCGCGCAGCTGCGACAGCTGCACCTGGTCGGCGTCGCCGAGCAGCGACTCGTACACCGCCTTCTCGTACGGGGTGAGCGCGTCGTCGGCCGGGTTGCGGCGCACGATGCGCCAGTCCAGCACGCCCGCGCCGCCCGGCACCTCGTCGATCCACAGGTAGTTGCGCACGGCCAGGTCGATCACGGTCGCGGTCACGTCCACCACGTCCACGTGCTCGTCGATCACGGTGCCGACCTGACCCGGCAGCACACCGTCGGGCGAGGCGAAGGCCACGTGCCCGCCGGCGTCGCGCGCCAGCACCTCCACCGCGCCCACGTCACCGGCCAGCGCCTTGGCGTCGCGGCCACGGGAATACCAGAGCAGACCGAAGCCCAGTAGCAGCAACACCACCAGCACCAGCAGGCCGATACCGGTCTCCGGGGTGAGCGCGAACGCCGTCGCCAGCGTGTCGGTCGACTCGACGCGCTCGTTCACCGGCACCGAGCCGTTGGGCAGGCCGATGGCGAAGTCCACGCGCTGGCCCGGCGTGAGCGTGTCCTGCTCGGCGGTCGGCACGCCGCCCTCGCCGATCTGCGACAGCGCGCAGGCGGTCGTCGAATCGGAGTCGCCGGCCAGACAGGTGATGGACTGCGGCTCGGCCGGCGTCACCACGGACACCGTGAGCCGATCGATCGTCACGTCCCACCCGCTGGCCACCTGCCAGCGCACGTCCTCATGCGACCCCTGGTCAGCCACGGCGCCGTCGACCACGTAGCTGATGGTCGACTCGCCCGCGCCCAGGTGGACGGTCAGGTTCTGGTCGTCGGCCGAGGCGCTGCCGTTGCCGGTCACCTTCGGCTGCGTGACGGTGTACACGCGCTCGGTGTCGGGGCCCGCGGTCAGCCGCAGCGGCGCGGTCCGGTTCGCGGCCTTCCCGGGCGGCACGGTGACCTTCTCACTGACCGTGAGCTTGCCGTCCCGCTCGACCTTGAGCGCGACCTGCGACTGCACGCCGGCGGCCGGCGCGGCGGCGTGCGGCACGACCAGCGCACCAGCGGAGAACGTGAGCGTGGCCACGGCCAGGCCCCAGTTGGTGAACACGGGAGCGGACAATAGTGCAGGCCGCCTATTCTTGCGGCGGGATCCACCAAGGGGGGACGGCTGTCTGTCGCCGCCCGGAAGCAGAGGGCACAGATGGACAACCGAGGCGCGTTCGGCTATCCGCCGATCGATCCGCGTCTGCTCGAGAGTGGTGCTCCGGTCCCGATTCCCCAGCGGGGACGTGTTGCCCGGTTCGTCGTCTACAGCATCGTCGCGTTGTTCATCGTGGTCGGCGTCGGTGGCCCCTTCCTGGCGCCCACCGAGGCGGTCGCCGGTGTCGCGCAGGCGGAAGCGCCGCACCAGGTGGTGGCACTCTCGACCAACCCGCTGCTGACCTACCCCCAGTCGCTGGCGCCGGGCACGTGCACGCTGCCCAAGTTCGGCCGCACGACCGACGAGTTACGCGCCTACCTGGAAGCCGAGCTGACCTGTCTGGACGCCGCGTGGAAGCCGGTCGTTTCCGGCATCAACCTGCCGTTCGAGTCGACGAAGCTGACCATGGACGACAGCTCCGGCTCGTGCCGCGCCCGTGACGGCAGCGCCCCGGTGGCCTTCTACTGCGGCGCCGACAACGAGCTGCACATGCCGGTGCAGTCCGTACTGGACGGCACCGACGGCATCCCGGCCGTGGTGATCGGCGTGCTTGCCCACGAGTACGGGCACCACGTGCAGGACATGAGCGGCATCCTGCTGGCCGAGTCCCGCCGCGAGAAGACCGCCGGCCGCGACACCGAGGCCGGTCTCGAGCTTTCCCGGCGGTTGGAGCTGCAGGCGAACTGCTTCGCCGGTATGTTCCTCGCCAGCGTTGCCGGCCGCGGCTCGATCACCAAGTCCATGGCCGCCACCGGCGCCGCCGCGTTCGCCGACGGCGGTGGCGAGAAGGACCACGGCACCGCGCCGAACCAGGGCCGGTGGGCGCAGATCGGGTACCAGCAGAACAAGACCGCCGCGTGCAACACGTGGGCGGCGCCGCAGGGGGACGTCAGTTGAATCCGTGGAACTCCGGCAACGTGCCGCAGGGCCCGTTGCCGCCGCCACTGCCCAGCCCGTACCCGCCGCGGACGCAGCAGCCGCCGCCCAATCCGTACTACGGCCAGCAGCCGCCGCCGGTCTACAACCCGTACCCGATGCCGCCGGCGCGGCCGGTCATGCCGCCGCCGCTGCACACCCACGGGCCGCTGGCGCCGCCGCAGCACTTCCAGCCGTACCCGCCACCGCCCCCGCCGCGGCGGCCGTCGCGGCGTCCCTTCGTCACGCTGTTCCTGATCGGACTCGTGGTCGTGGGCGTCGCCGTGCTCAGCCTGAACGGCCACGGTCGCAGCCGGCAGACCACCGCGCCGACGCCGACCAACCTGCCCACCTCCGTGCCCACGAACTCGCCCGATACCGGCGGCACCGACAGCAGTAGCGGCAAGCTGGCCGACAACCCGTTGTTCACCGCCAAAGGCCCCGGACCGGTCACCTGCACGCTGCCGCGCTGGCAGTCGGTGCCGTCCGCCTCCAACGCCTACTTCACCGCCGCGCTGCCGTGCCTGGACCGGGCGTGGCAGCCGGTGCTGCAGTCCGTGAACCTGCCGTTCCACGAGCCGAAGCTGGCCTTCCCCAGCGGCAAGACGTGGAGCAGCCCCTGCGGCTCGGTGTCGCAGGAGGAGGCCGCGGCGTTCTACTGCAACGGCGACCAGACGCTGTACATGCCGATGTCCGGCCTGCAGACCGAGGACATCGGCAACCGTCCCGGCGCCTACCTCGCGGTGTTCGCGCACGAGTACGGCCACTTCGTGCAGGACCTCAGCGGCGTGCTCACGGCGGCGCACCGGCAGGAGTACGACGGCGTCGACCCGGACAGCCCGGCCAGCCTCGAGGTGTCGCGCCGCATCGAGCTCCAGGCCCAGTGCTTCTCCGGCCTGTTCCTCGCCGCGGCGGTCGGGCGTGGCTCGGTGGACAACACGGTCGCGCGGGACGCGCAGGGCACGCAGGACCGCGGCGACCCGCCCGGTGAGCGCCGTGACCACGGCACCAGCGAGCACGCCTCGGGGTGGTGGACCCAGGGCTTCGTGAAGAAGACGGTCGCGCAGTGCAACACGTGGGTGGCCAGCAGCGCCGACGTGCAGTGAACCAGCCGCCCGGCTGGCAGCCCGGCTACGGCAGGGCACCGTTGCCGCCGCCGATGCCCGGCCCGTACGCGCCTGGCGGTGCGTATCCGCCGCCCTATGCGCCGCCGATCACCCCGCCGCCGGTGAACTGGTCGGGAGCGCCCGTCGTAGCACCAGTGATGCCGCCACCGACGAGCTCTTGGCCCGGCCCGCCGCCGAAGCGGCCGTCGCGCGGGCCCATAGTGGCGATCGTGCTGGTGGCGGTGGTGCTGCTCGGCCTGGCGGCGGTCGGCCTGAGCCACCTCGGCGGAGCCGCGCCGGCGGCCGACGCCGGGGCCGGCGCGACGCGGACAACCGAGCCGGCGGCGACCACGTCGTCGCGGGTCACCGCGCACCGGACCACCACGCCGTCGCCGACCACCACGCGGCGCACCACCACGACGTCGCGGCCGCCGACCAGTACGACGTCGGCCGGGCCGCAGCCGGTGGCCAAGCTCGGTGACAACCCGCTGTTCGACGTCGGCGGTCTGCCGGCCACGAACTGCCCGCTCAGCCGCTGGACCACCGATCCGGCCGGCGCCGAGCAGTTCTTCCGCAGCGCGCTGCCCTGCCTGAACGCCGCGTGGGGGCCGGTGCTCAAGGCCGCCGGCCTGCCGTTCGCCCCGCCGGACGTGGCGTTCCCGTCCGGGACCTCGTTCACCACGCCGTGCGGCAACCAGTCCATCGGGCACATCGTCGCCTTCTACTGCGGCCGCGACCACACGCTCTACGTGCCGTTCGCCGGGCTGCAGTCCGACATGTACGGCGCGCACCCCGGCGTCTACCTCGCGCTGTTCGCGCACGAGTACGGGCACCACGTGCAGTCGCTGTCCGGGATCCTCGGCGCGTACACCAAGGAGCGCTACGAGAAGGACAACGGCGACAGCAACAACGACGCCGGCTGGGAGCTGTCGCGGCGGCTGGAGCTCCAGGCGCAGTGCTTCTCCGGCATGTTCCTCGCCGCCACCTCCGGCCGTGGCGACGTGGACGGCAACATCACGCACGAGGCGCAGACCAGCCAGGACCGCGGCGACCACAACGGCCCACCGCTGGACCACGGCACCGACCAGCACACCATCGGCTGGTGGACCGCGGGGTTCCAGGGCAACAGCCTGGCGCGGTGCAACACCTGGTTGTCCAGCACCGCGGACGTCGCCTGAGTGGCAGGCTCACGGCCATGGAGACGCGAGAGTGGATCGCCGCCGTTGGCGGTCAGGGGGAGCGGCTCGCCGCCGCGGCCGAGCGGTCCGGGCTGGACGCACCCGTGCCGACCTGCCCGGACTGGGCTGTGCGTGACCTGTTGCTGCACACCGGCAGCATTCACCGCTGGGCCGGCACGTTCGTCGGGCAGGCCCTGACCGAGCCCCGCGACATCGACGACCTGACCCATGCCGACGACGGCCTGATCGAGTGGTTCCGTGACGGCGTGACGGAACTGGTCCATGTGCTCACCGCCGCGCCGGCCGACCTGGACTGCTGGCGGTTCATGGGGGCCGCGGTGTCGCCGCTGTCGTTCTGGGCCCGTCGGCAGGCCCACGAGACCACCATCCACAGCGTGGACGCCGAGGTCGCCGCCGGGCTGCCGTCACCGATCCCGTCCTCGCTCGCCGCCGACGGCGTGGACGAGCTGCTGTGCGACTTCCTGCCGCGCGGTCGCCGCCTGCGGGCCGACGAGGAGCGATCCGTGCTGGTCAGTGCCACCGACACCGGCGACAACTGGCTCGTGCGCTACGGCCCCGACCGTCCGTCGGGGGCTCGGGTGGCGGCGGCGGAGGCCGACTACACCATCGCCGGCACGGCCGAGGAGCTGTACCTGGCGCTGTGGAACCGGCGGTCGTGGGACGGGCTCACCGCGGACGACGAGCTGGCCGGCCTGTGGGCCGACAAGGTCCGGGTCCGCTAGCCGGGGGTTTTGTTCGACTCGGAGTTCTCGTCGGCCGGGTCGTCCTCGCCGGTCGGTTCCTCGACGACGGCCGCCGGCTCGTCGGGGAACCCCGGCGGCTCCGGGAACACCGTCTCGGTGAACCCGGTCTCGCTGAATCCCGTCTCGGTGAACCCGGTGTCGGTGAACCCGGTGTCGGTGAACGCCGTCTCGGGGAAGGCCGGCGGCTCCGGGAACGCGGCCGGCTCCGGGAACGGCGGCGGTTCCACCGCCTCGAGCACCGGGGCCGCCACGGTCGCGGTTTTCGGAACTGGCCGGTATCGAATCAGGTAGGCGTACAGCGCGCCGGCCACCGCGCTCAGGCACAGCAGCACCGCCGTCAGCCGGCCGTCGCGATTGCCGCCGACCTGGGCGGCGTCGGCCGGATGGGCGCTGAACTGGCCGTTGTCGTTGGTCACGACCACGTCCAGCGAGGTGCCCTTGGCCTGCCCACAGCCGTCCAACGGCACCTGCTTCTTGGCCCCGTCCACCGTCACCTCGACGGTGTCGTGTGCGTTGCCGCTGCCGCACTCGGCCGAGGTCACCACCGTGGCCTTGGTGTGCACGGCCGACGGCGAATCGGTGTTCGGGAAGCCGAGCGTCGGCCACCACACGAGCACCGCCGCACCGATCCCGACCAGCCCGATGACCAGCAGGATCAGCACCCATCGCACCTGGGTCTGCCGAGCCGCCACGCGACCATCGTTCCAGACGACCGGCCGCGTGGCACCCAAGCCCGTCAGGAAGTCGGCGTGGTGGTCGGCGCGGCGCTCGAACCGTGCGGCTGGGCCACCCGCACGGTCAGCGCCTGCTGACCCTTCACGACCGCGGTCACGCGCTGGCCCTGCTGGAGCGGCCCGCCCTCGATCTTCGTGGCCGAGTCCGTGGTCAACGTCTCAGTGCTGCCGTCCTTCTTGGTCACGGTGAGCTGGCTGCCGGACACCGTCGCGACCGTGCCGGCGACCCGGCTCTCGCCGGCGGGCAGCGCCTTGCCCTTGCCTTTCGTCGGCGTGGCCGACGCCGAGGTCGACGGCGCGGGGGAGCCGTTCGCGGCGGTGGAACAGGCCGTCACGGACAGGGCGGCGGCCGCGGTCAGGACGAGCGCGCCGATGGTGCGGGTCAGGGAGGTCATGACAACCACCGTCCCGGCCGGAGCTGAGCGGAGCCTGAAACGTCGGCGGGCCGCCGCCCACGCGGCCGTCCGGCCGACCAGAATGGGTCCCGTGTCGGTCGCCCGGATCTTGATCGTGGAGGACACCGAGGCGATTCGCGCCGCGGTGCGGTCCGCGCTGCGTGACAGCGGCTACGAGGTGCTGGCCCGGGTGGACGGCCGCGAGCTGGAGGCCGACCTGGCCCAGTTCCGGCCCGACCTGGTGGTGCTGGACATCATGTTGCCCGGTCGCGACGGCTTCCAGCTGCTGGAGGTGATCCGTAGGGCGTCCATCGCCGGTGTCGTCATGCTGACCGCGCGGGACGGCGTGCCCGACCGGCTGCGCGGGCTGGAGGCCGGCGCCGACGACTACGTGCTCAAGCCGTTCGTGCTGGCCGAGCTGGTGGCCCGGGTCGGCGCGGTGCTGCGGCGGCTGGGCCGCACGCCGTCAACCGTGCAGATCGGCGACCTGCTGGTCGACGCCGACTCCGGCGTCGTGCTCTACGCCGGCTCCACCGTCGACGTCACCGCCACCGAGCTGCGGCTGCTCTGCTACCTGGCCGCACAGCGCGGGCGTGTGGTCAGCAAGACCCAGATCCTGACCAGTGTGTGGGGCTACGAGGACTACGACCCCAACCTGGTCGAGGTGCACGTCAGCGCCCTGCGCCGCAAGCTCGAAGCGCACGGTCCGCGGCTGCTGCACACCGTGCGCGGGCTCGGCTACGTGCTACGGGTCGGTGCCGCGTGAAGAGCGGCTCGCTACGGCTGCGGGTCACGCTCTCCGTCACCGTCGCGCTGGCCGTCGTGCTCATCGCGCTCGTGGTCGTGGTCGACGCCCTGTTCGGCCGGCAGACCGTGCAGGACCAGAACAACCTGATCCGGGACCGCCTGCAGCTGGCCAAGCAGCTGGAGACCAGGCGCCTGCAACCCGAGCAGCTGTACGCACGGCTGGCGGTGGGCGGCTTCATCTTCGTTCGGGTCCAGACGCCCAGCGGCCTCGACTACGGCAGCAAGCCGTCGCCCACCGACCCCACCGCTCGCACCTACACCTACCGCAACGGCACCCGGATCACCTTCTACGCCGATCCCGACACCCGGCCCCAGGCCACACTGCGCCGGCTGCTGCTCATCGTCGGCATCTCCGCGTTGGTCGTCACCGCCGTCGGGCTCATCTTCCTGGTGCGCTTCGCGTTGCGGCCGTTGGACCACATGGCCACCCTGGCCCGCTCCATCGCCGCCGGCGACCGGGGCCGTCGGCTCGCGCCCGCCCGTACCGACACCGAGCTCGGCCGCACCGCCGCCGCCTTCGACAGCATGCTCGACGAGCTCGAGGGCGCCGAGCAGCACGCTCGGCACGCCGAGTCCCGCACCCGCCAGTTCGTCGCCGACGCCGCGCACGAGCTGCGTACCCCCATCGCCGGCTTGCAGGCCGTCGCCGAGTCCGTGCTGCAGCAGAGCCCCGAGACCGATCCCGAGGAACGCGACCGGATGCTCCTGCTCCTCGTCCGCGAGTCCCGCCGTGCCGGTCGTCTCGTCGACGACCTCCTGGCGCTCGCCCGCATCGACGCCGGTCTCGACCTCCAGCACGAGCCCGTCGACCTCCGCCACCTCGCCGACGCCGAGGCCGACCGCACCGGCGTGCTCGCCCCCGAACTCGCCATCTCCGTCGACGGCCCGTCCGTCGTCGTCTCCGGCGACCCCCAGCGCCTGGCCCAGGTGCTCGCCAACCTCATGAACAACGCCCGCCAGGCCACCGGCGGCACCGGCGGCATCGCCCTCACCGTCGGCTCCGCCGCCGGCTACGCCCACCTCATCGTCACCGACTCCGGCCCCGGTGTCCCCGCCGCCGACCGCGACCGCATCTTCGACCGCCTGGTCCGTCTCGACGAGGCCCGCGCCTCTTCCTCCGGCGGCTCCGGCCTCGGCCTGCCCATCGCCCGCGGCATCTGCCGCGCCCACGGCGGCGACCTCCGCTGCGAGGCCCCACCCGCCGGCCACACCGGCGCCGTCTTCCGCATCACCCTGCCCCTGCCGGCGACCCTGGACGCCCCGACCATCGCCTTTCCCGTTCCGACGGCCTAGGGGTCCTCGCGGTCCAAGCCGGCGCCGTCCCAGGTGGTGTGGGTGCAGGCGACGCCGCGGCCGTTCTTGGGGCGCAGGACGTCGTAGATGTGCATGCGGGGAATCTTGGACGACACGCCCCAGCCGCTGGGCCAGGTGATGACCCAGTCCATGTCGAGGTCGACGAGCAGGCCGAGCATGCGGGCGATGGTGGGGTCGTCGAGGCGTTCGAAGGCCTCGTCGAGCAGCACCAGCCGCAAGGGAAGCTCGTCGCCGCCGCTGGAGACGGCGTCGTAGAACGACGCGGCGGCGGCGAAGAGCGTCACGTACGACACGAGCCGGGTCTCGCCGGAGGAGAGCTGGCGGAGGCGGCGCACGCGGGGCTTGCCGTCGGGACCGGAGTCCCGGACCCGAACGGTGAACGAGTACCAGGTGCGGTAGTCGAGAGCCCGCGCGAGGATCTCGGCGTAGCCGGAGGAATGGGCGTCGCGTTCGGCCTCGATGCGCTCGGTGATGACCTGGCGCAGGAGGTCGTCCTGCTCGGACGTCCGGTCGGCCAACGGAGTCCGCACGAGCTCGAGGGCCTGCTTGGTCCGCTCGTCGAGGGCCGCCGACGGCCGCCATTCGAGCTGCACATGCACGCCTTGGCTGGACCGGGCCTGGTCGAGCACGTCGTTCATCCGCCGGCACAGATCCTCGGCCACCTCGATCTGCCCACGCAGCCGCTCGGCCAGGTCGCGGATCAGGTAGTCGGCGAAGATCGACTGGTACCGCTCGCCGAGGAAGCCCCGCTGCTCGGCCAGCCGCTGCGACACCCGCAGGGCGGCGTCGGCGACCGGACGGGGGCCGTCCTCGCCGGTGACGGTCACGGTGAGCACGCCGCCGGCGGTCTCGGCCCCGATGTCGTGCGTGCCGGCCAACGAGGTCTGCAACACCTGGAGCTTGCCGATGACGGTGCCCTCGGACGACCCCTTGCGGTCGGCAGCCGCATCGAGCAAGGACAGTGCTTCGTCCACTGTGGACGGAACTGAGACCTCGGGGAAGGCCGCCGACCACACGCCGGGCGCGGCCAAGGCCTGCTCGAACGCCGCCACGGCGCCGGCGGCGTCGCCCTCGCGACCGGCCAGCTGGGCCCGCTTGGTCTCCAGCAAGGTCTCCAGCTTCGTCGCCTGCTCACGCAGTTCGACGACCTTCTCCCGGGACTGCGGCAAAGCCTTGCGCACGGACTTGCGTTCAGCGTCCAAAGAGGACAGTTGCCGCGCGACTTCCTCGGCCTCACCGCCGATCGCGGAGCTCAGCTCGGCCATCGCGTGCGACCGGTCGGCGTACTCGATACACAGCGCGTCGGCCGCCGACTCGGCCTCGGTCCGGTCGGTCAGCGCCGCATGGTGGTGCTGCATGGCGTCGATGAGGTCGATGACGGTCCGCGCGCACCGACCGGCCAATGCCTCGGCCAGCTGCTCGGCGGCGACCCGGGCCTCGGACGCGGCCCGGTTGGCCCGGTCGAGCGCCTCGGTGTCGACGGTGTCGCCAAGGCCGATGCCGGCCTCGGACGCCGCCTGCACGAGCTCGGCCCGCGCGGCATGCCACCGCTCGTCGCTGGCCTGGTGCTCGGCCCGCAGGTCGTACGCCCGCTGCTCGGCCTCCTCGGCGGCCTCCCGGGCGCTGGTCAGCTTGGCGTGCGCGGAGATCAGCTCGCCGTCATCGGGGAACGCCTCGACGTGCGCCTCCCACTCGCCGGCCGCGGCCCGTGCCTGGTCGCACAGCCGCTCGGCGTCGGCCAGCTCGATGTGCAGCCGCTCGACGGCGGAGCTCAGCTCGGCCAGTCGACGCTGCCGCGCCGCCTCCCGCGCGCCCGTACCGACGAACTCCGCTACCGGCTTGGCCTGAGCCCCGCACAGCACGCCGGCCCGCCACGCGCCGCCGGTCGACAGCACCAGCCCGGGCGTCTCGGTCGCCGCCGGCTCATCGGCCACGCCGACCGCCGCGAGCAGCTTGGCCACGACCTCGGACGGCACCGGGCAGCCCGGCTCGGCCGCCGGGATCAGCACGTCGGCCAGCGTCCGGCCGCTCGCGGCCGGCCCGGCCAGCGCGAGCACCTCGGCCAGCGCCGCGTCGGAAACCCTGCCCGAGACGGAAACCCGGGCGGTCAACAGGCCGGAAGCCTGCAAGGCCGCTTCCAGACCGGCCTGCTCGGCCTCCGGCAGCGTCGGCACGAAGTCGACCAGGCGATGGAACGCCGACGGGTCGGACTGCTCGTCCGTGCCGCCGGAGCGCAGCGCCACGACCTCGGCCTCGTACTGGGTGATCGTCGCCCGCAGGTCGTCCAGCCGCTGCTCGGCCCCGACCACGCGCTGCCGCAGCTCGTGCGAACGCGGCGCGGCCCACTGCCGCACGCTGTCCCGCGCCGCGCGCGCCGCGCCACGGTCCTCGATCAACCGCGCGGCGGTCGGCGGCTGCGGCCCGTCGTCGGCGGCCCAACGCCGCGCCTGCTCACGCCACACGTCCACGGCTGTCGCGAGTTGCTGACCGGCCTCGTTACGACGGCCGGCGCCCTCGGTCGCGGTCAGCTGCGCCTGGCGCGCCGCGCGATGCAGCTCCTCGACGTCCCGCAGTTGACGGTCCGAGACGAGCGCCCGCTCGTGCAGCGACAACGTCAAAGCGTTGCGCCGCCGGGCTTCCGTTGCGACCTGCTCGGCCTGCCGGCCGGCGTCGCTCAACGTGTCCAAAAGGGACTGTGGATCGATCGCCGGCAGCAGCCGCCGGTCGATGGTCTGCGGCTCCGCCTCCGGATCGGGCTTGGCCCGCACGCGATCCGCCGCCACCTGCGCGTCGGTCGGCGGCATCGGCGGCACCTTGGGACACAGGTCCCCGTCCAGACCGGCGATGGTCAGCCGCTCACGGGCATGCCCGGCCAGCTCGTCGGCGCTGTCGATGTCCAGCCCCAGCCGCCGCAGCACCGCCAGCACGGAGTCGACCGCGCGGTCCTCCTGCGCCCGCTGCCGGCTGGCCGTGTCCAGCGCCGCCTCGGCCGCCGACCGCGACCGGGCCACCAGCTGCTCACGGTCCTGGAGGTCCCGCATGCCCCGGTACGCCGGCAGCTCCTTCAACGCCTCGATCCTGGCGTCGAGCTGGCTGTCCTGCGCCTCCTGCTCGGCCACGGCCTGCTCGGCGGTCACCCGCCCGTCCCGGGCCGAGATCAGCTTCCGGTCCAACGACTCCAAGTCAGACCCAAGCGCCGTCAGGGTCTTACGGCTGGCGACCACCTTGTCGCCGAAGCCCCGCAGACCGGCCAGCGCGTAGCCGGAGTAGGTGCCGAGGAACGCCGTCAGCGCTGAGTCGGCGGTGGTCAGCCGGGTGATGTTCTCCCGGATCGACTCCAGGTCGTCGAACGAGGTCGCCAACTGCTCGACCAGCGCAACGTCCAACGGCGGCAGCGCGTCGGAGAGGATCTGCTCGAGCTGGCCTTCCAGCACCTTCAGGCCGACGTCCGGGTTGCGCAGCGTGCGCTGGAGGTGCAGCAGGTCGGAATAGCGGGCCGCCGGCACGCCGTAGACCGTCTCGGCGACCTTGGCCCGGAACGCCGCGTCCTCGAACATGCAGTCCGCGCCGATCAGATCCCGCAGCTGCGCCGGGCCGATCGGCACCCGGTCGGGGCCGGCCAGCCGCAGGTCCTTGCCCACCCGCGCCGGCGTGACGAACCGCCAGGAGTCGGTGATCTGCTGCGAGGTCTTGGACGCCTTCACACCGAGGCCGCAGGTCAGGTATTCGTCGTCTCGCTTGAGCTCGACCCAGGCGTAGCCGATCCGGTTCGGGCCGCCGTCGTAGTCGTCCAGCATGAGCCGCCGGATGCTGACCGTGTCGAAGCCCTTGGAGCCGAGCTGGCGCAGATCGCCGTCGAGGCACAGCGGCAGCAGCAGCTCCAGCGTGCGGGACTTGCCGGAGCCGTTGGTGCCCTGGAAGATCGCCCGTCCGCCGGAGAAGTCGAAGACCTGCTCGGCGTACTGCCACACGTTGACGATGCCGCCCCGGTGCAGCGTCCAACGCTGATCGCTCACAGTTCACCTTCTCCGTCGAACAGGGACCAGCCGGGCTCTTCTGGTTCGGCCGGCGGTGGGGGCGGGGCGGACCGCGCCGGGGTGTCGTCCGGCTGCGGCAGCCAGCGGTGCGCGGTCGGCGCGACCAGCCAGCCGTCGACCGGGTCGTCCACGGCCAGACCCATGCGTACCAACAGATCCAGCACGTCGTTGGTGAGGCGGTCGAGGTCCTCGGTGGCCTGTCGCGACCACGCCGCCGGATAGTCCTCGACCAGCTGCCCGCAGATCACGCGAACTTGGCCGTACGTAACGGGATGCCGGCCGTCGGGGCGGGGCTCCGGCGGTTCGACGTCGTCCTCGAACAGCTCAGGATCCGGGTCGGCGATCAGCTCCGGCAGGGCCAGCAACGCGATCCGGGCCACCGTGCCCGAGCCGGGGAACAGCACGTCGGTCAGGTAGTCCTCGGGATCGGTGACCGCGACGCCTTCCAGCCGGGTCTCCGTGATCAGCCCGAAGTTGCGTTCCAGCAGGCTCGACTCGCGCCGTTGGTTGCGCCGCAGCCACTCCACCTGATCGGTCGGCAGATCACTCTGCAACACAACGGGATTCTCGACCAGCTTGCGCCGCACGGCATGCTCGGCGCCACGGGGACCGGGGCGGGCGGCCAGTTCGACCAGGTGGTCCGGGCCGGTCGCCTCCAGCAGTGGGCCGGACAGCAACTGCCCCAACAGGTCCGTGTCGATGGTGATCAACGCCTCGGCCGGGCCCTCGGTGCCCCACGGCGTGACGGTGCCCTCGGTCTCGGTGATCACGCCCAACGCCAACAGATGCCGCAACGCGGCGGTCAGCGCGCGACGGTCGGGCAGGTCGTCGGTGACGGCCACGCCCGCCTCAACGGCCGCCGCCCGAACATCGGTTACCAAGCGGGACAACAGAACCTGCCGACCGACACCGGTCAGGGCGGCGATGGTCAGCGCGAAGTACGTGTAACCACGCGGGGAAAGCGTCGGCTCGCCGCGGGTCGGGTCCACGCCCGGCCCCGGCTTGTACAGCCGCGCAAAACGACGCTCGACCACCAGCCGGTATGCCAGCAGCCCGGCGAAGAGGTCCTGGAGCGTGGTGCGATGCCGGTAGACGAGCGGCAACAGGTCGCCGTCCGGCCCGTCGGCACGCAGCAAAGGCCGCCGCAGCAACACTCGTGCGCAGCGGACCACGTTGGCCGCGTCGATGTCGGACAGGCCGTCGAGCACGTCCTTCATGCGCCGGCCTCCAGTGCAACTGACGCATTGTGCAAGGTCAGCGTGCCGCCCGCGGTCTTGATGGTCGTCGTCCGGCCTTCCTCGGGAGTGACGGTCAGCTTCAGCCCGCGCACCGGGTCGGCCGCCGAGCCGGTGTCCTCGGCCCGCTCGCGCTGCGCCATCGCCATCGTCAACAACTCGCAGAACACGTCCAAAGCCCCATGGGACAGGCGGCTTTCCTCGATCGTCGGCGCCGCCTCGACCAGTTCGGTCACCGCCTCCGAGCGCTTCTTGTCGACGGCACGCGCGTCGGCCAGCAGCGCCTGCTCGGTGATCGGGTCGTCGACGATCCGGGACGTCCGGCCGCGGGCCCCGCGGTCACCCCGGCTGCGCACGCTGACCGTCACATCGAGGACGGGACCGTCGCGCCAGGGGGTGTGCTCGTCGTCGCCGTCATGCTCGGGCGACGGCAACAGGTTGCGGGCCGAGTAGAGCCCGAAAGCCGCGGCGTACAAGGAATGCGCCTGGTCGGGGGTGGCCCCGTCGAACCAGCCGGCCAGCTTGAGCAGCTCGGCCCGTCGGCCGGGCAGCAGCCCGCCGCCCGAGGTCGCCCGCTTCACGCTGGCCAGCAGCGAGCCGATGGCGCGGCCGGTCGCCTCCCGCAGCGCCGTCACCTGGCTGGGACGACCGGGACGGTCGACGAACCAGTCGGTCAGATCCTGCCAGTCGGCCACGGTCCGGCCGCGCGAGCGCTCGATGGGCAGCTCCTCGGTGCCCAGCCCGTTGGCCGGCCCGAGCAGCCGCAGCAGCTCGCTCCGGCCCCGGGCCAGCTGCCCGAGCGACTCGGCGATGGCCGGCGTGTGCCGCAGCACGTCCTCCACGACCATCTGGATGTACTCGACCAGCAGGTTGCGGAAGCCGGAGATCTCGTCCGGGGCCAAGTGGTGCCGGGTGACGATCTGGCCGAGGTAGGCATAGAAGTCCCGGACCGTCACGGCGAGCTCAGCGTGTTGCAGGAACAGCGTGGTGACCTGCTCGGCCAGCGCCTCCCGGGCCCTTTTCGCGCCCGGCCCGCCCTCGGTAAACACCGCGTCCGACAACGACTTGCCCAGCGCGCCGAGGCCGCGCTCGATGGCCGGCAGCAGCTCCCGCGACACCTCGCGGGCCCCTTCCGGCACCCGCAGCAGCTCGTCGACGTCACGCTGCACCCGGACCGCGAGCTTGCTGACCTGGTAGCGCACGCTGCCGTGCTGGAACTCGGCGATGCTGGCCGCGATCACCTCGCGCCGGCCGGGCACCAGGTTGCCCCACTCGACCAGCTGCTTGAGCCGGGCGATCACCGTCTCGATCCGGGACTCGCCCGGGTCGATCAGGCCCTCCCGCTCGGCCGCGGCCAGCTTGGCCGCCACCTCGCCGGCCGACAGGTCGGCCAGCAGCGTCGACGCGAACAGGCGCATCGTCGTCAGATAGGTGCGGTGGTGCTCGCGGGGCTGGAGGTAGGCGTACAGCAGCAGCCGGCGATCGGTCGACTCCGCGCCCATGAGCGTGTCGGGGACGTGCTGCTCCTGCTCCACGGTCGGCCACATTAACCGGCCCGCGCCCGGTCGCTGAGCCACCTGTCGCCGAACGGGTGATGAGCAGCCGATAACGTCTACCGCGAAGCGTGGTGGGGGAGACGGGGGCAGCGGAGTGAACGGGGCGAGGGCGGTCGGCCTGCTGCTCGGAACGGCGGCCGACGCGGTGTTCGGCGACCCGCGTCGATGGCATCCCGTGGCGGCCTTCGGGACCGCTGCCGCGGCGCTGGAACGGGCCGTCTACCGCGACCACAAGGTGCCCGGGGTTGTGCACAGTGCCCTGCTCACCGGGGGTGCGGTCGCGGCCGGCATCGCCGTCGAACGCCTCGGCCGGCATCGGCCGCTCGTGCAGGTCGTGACCACCGCGCTGGCCACCTGGGCCGTGCTCGGCGGCTCGTCGCTGGCCACCGAGGGCACCGCCATGGGCCGCTCCCTGGACGCCAGCGACATCGACGCCGCCCGCGACCGGCTGCCAAACCTTTGCGGACGCGAACCGAGCAGCCTGGACGCCGCCGGCCTGGCCCGGGCCACCGTGGAGTCCGTGGCGGAGAACACTTCCGACGCCGTCGTCGCCCCGCTGTTCTGGGGGGCCGTGGCCGGCGTGCCCGGGTTGCTCGGCTACCGCGCCGCCAACACCCTTGACGCCATGGTCGGCCACCGTTCGGCCCGCTACGCCAAGTTCGGCTGGGCCGCCGCCCGCCTCGACGACGTGGCCAATCTCGTGCCGTCGCGGCTCGCGGCTGTGCTCACCGCGGTCAGCGCCCCGGTGGTCGGCGGCTCCGCCCGCAGCGCCTGGCAGACCTGGCGACGCGACGCCTCCGCCCACCCCAGCCCCAATGCCGGGCAGGTCGAGGCGGCCTTCGCCGGCGCGCTGGAGATCCGTCTCGGCGGTCGGACCGTGTACTCGCACGGCACCGAGGAGCGCCCGGTGCTCGGCCACGGCCGCAGCCCCGACGCCGGCCACGTCACCCGGGCGGTGGAACTTTCCCGGGTCGTCGGCGCCGCCTCCGCGGTGGTGTCGGCCGTGCTCGCCCTGGGCATCGGCCTACGCCGCCGCCGCGGTTAGCCCTTCGCGGCGGCTTCCTCGCGGTCCCGGGCCTCGTCCTCGGCCAGGATCTCGGCCACCGACTTGCGCCTGGGCTTGGCCGGCTTGTCGACGTTGTCCTGGTCAACGTTGTCCAGGGCACCGCCCGGCCGGGCCTCGCGCCAGCTGAAGTAGCCCCACCCGAACAGGGCCATCGAGCCGAAGATCAACCACTGGATCGCGTACGAGAAGTACGGCCCGTCGTCCAGCTGCGGCAACGGGATCGCGCCGCCCTTGACCACGCCCGGCTGGTTGGCGTCGAGCTGGTAGTAGCCGGGGTCGAGCCGGACGCCGGTCGCGGCGGCGACGGTGCCGGCGTTGATCGAGTAGAGCTGCCGCTTGCCGGTGTCGAGGAAGGTCGGCCGCTTGTCGGCCGGCTCGTCGTGCTGGGCGCGGGCGGTGATCGTGACCTGGCCGGTCGGCGGCGCGAGGTACTCGGGCACGGACCGGCCGGCCTGCGGCGACTCGTGGCCCCGGTCGACCAGCACGGTCCGGCCGTCGGTGAGCTTGAACGGCGTGACGATCTCGAACGCCGGCTCGCCCTGCACGGTCCGCAGCCGGGCCATCGCCTCGCCGGCCGGCTGGTACGTGCCGGTCATCGTGACCAGCCGCCACACGGCGTTGCCCGACGGCTCGGCGCCGGCCGGCACGAGCTGGTCCAGCGGCACCGGCTTGCTGGTGAAGGACGAGGTCAGCGCGGAGTTCTGGGCCTGCTGCTCGGCGTTGCGGCTGAACTGCCACGGGGCCAGCAGGGCGTAGCACGCGGCGGCGAACACGAACACCACCAGCGTGAGCAGCAGCCAGTTGGGCTGGAACAGGAACCGGAACCGCACCACCCCACGGTATGCCTCACCCGGTGGCGAGCTCCAACCGGTCGAAAGCGACGGTGTAGCCGGGGCCGTCCGGGGAGGCGCACATCACGCCGGCCAGCGTCGGCACGGTCGGCGGGTAGTAGGCCAGCCGCAACATGGTGGTCGGCTCGTCGCCGTCCACGCCGTAGCGCACGGTCACGGTGTCACCCGATCGTTCGATCTCGATCGAGACCTGCTCGGCGGCCGCGATCGGCGTGACCGACCAGTCCGACAGGCCGCGGGTGACGACCACGCTGGCCTGCTGCTGGCCGTCCACGTACTCGACCCCGGTCTTGACCCAGTTCTCCGCGTCGATCCGGAGCATCGCGCCGGCCTGGTCGTACTGGTGCGTGTAGCCGCCGGCGAACCTGGTGCGCAGCGTGAAGTCGCCGCTCACCTCGCGGGCCAGCACGTGCCCGTTGTCGCGGATGAATCCGTAGTGCGTGGTGCGCCAGAAGTCGGTGTTCGGGTCGGTGCGCACGGTGAGCGCGTCGCCCGCCGACCACGATTTCGGTTCGTTCAGCCACTGCCAGCCGGTCACGTCGATCATGGCTCGATCCTCACAGGTGCAGGGCCTGTCGCGCAGCACTCACGGCCTGATGTGCGTACGTTCGACCGAACAATTCCACGTGCACCAGTAGCGGAAAGAGTTGGTGCAGCGGGATCCGGCGCTGCCAGCCGTCGGCCAGCGGCGACTGCGAGGTGTAGCCGAGAAGTACCTGATCGAGGTGCGGACACCCGAACAGGTGGAGCATGGCCAGATCGGTCTCCCGATGCCCGCCGTGCGCCGCCGGGTCGATCAGCCACACCCGCCCGTCGGCCGCCCAGTGCACGTTGCCGCTCCACAGGTCACCGTGCAGCCGCGCCGGCGGCTCGGCCGGCCCGGCCAGCTCCTCGATGCGCTCCACGACTTCCGCGATAACGGCCTTCTCGGCGCTGGTCAGGGCCGTCGCCCGCGCCAGGTACGGGCCGATCCGATGCTCCGCGTACCAGCGCGGCCAGCTCGGCTCGGACGCGTAGTCCATCGCCGCCAACCCGATCGTGCCCTCGGCCGGAGCCCCTGGCGGGGCCTCCCCGAAAGCGTTTGCACCCGAGGCATGCAGCGCCGCCAACTGCCGCCCGAACCGCTCAGCCGCTGCCGGCGAGGAATTGCCCGGCTCGACCTGCTCGATCACCAGCCAGCGCGAGTCGTGCCCACGCACACCTGGCACCGGCACCGTGCCCGACTCGGCCAGCCAGACCAGGCCCGCCGCCTCGGCCTGCGCCCCGTCGGTGCGCTTGGCCACGACCAGGTCGCCGTCGGCCAGCTCGACCTCCCACACCGCGCTCGACAGCCCGTGCACGGAGACCGGCTCAAGGCCGGTGATCTCCGCCACGGCCTCGATCACAGATTCTCGTGCACCCATGCCAGCAATCCCGGCGACGCGGCCTCGATCATGGCCAGCACCTCCTCGAACCCCTCCGGCCCGCCGTAGTACGGGTCCGGCACGTCCAGGTCGTCACCGGCCGCCGGGTCGAACGACCGCAGCAGCACCACCCGGTCCGGGTCGTCGGCGATCCGCCGCAGCGTCCGCGCGTGCCCGCTGTCCAACGCCACCAGCAGGTCCGCACCGAGATGCCGGTTGTCCACCTGGGCCGCCACGTGATCCGTCGGATACCCGTGCCGCCGCAGCGTCGCCTGCGCCCGCTCGTCCGCGTGCTCACCCACGTGCCACGGCCCGGTCCCAGCGCTGTTCACCTCGACCACGTCCGCCAACCCGGCCTTCCGCAGCTGCTCGCGGAAGACCAGCTCGGCCATGGGAGACCGGCAGATGTTGCCTGTGCAGATGAAGCTCACCATCACACCCTTAGACTTCCATGCGATGACCAGCCAATCGATCTCGCGCGCGCTCCTGCGCCATCACGGGGACGTCGACGCCGAGCCTGGTCTGGTCGATTACGCCGTGAACGTGCGGCTGCCACGCCCGCCAGGCTGGCTGCGCGACCGGCTCGCCGCCGCGCTCGACCGGATCGGCAGCTACCCGTCCCTGGCCGACCACGCCGCTGCCGTGTGGGCCGTGGCCGACCGCCATGGCGTGGCGCCTGACCGGGTGCTGCTGCTGAACGGCTCGGCCGAGGGCTTCGCGCTGTTGTCGCAGCTGCGGCCACGGCTCGCGGCGTTGGTGCACCCCTCGTTCACGGAGCCCGACGTGGCGCTGACCGACGCCGGTGTGCCGGTGCACCGTGTCCAGCTGTCGCCGGACGACGGCTACCGGCTGCACCCGGCCGACGTGCCGGAGCACGCCGATCTGGTGGTCGTCGGCAATCCGACCAACCCGACCTCGGTGCTGCACCCGGCGGCCGACCTGCTGGCGCTGACCCGGCCCGGCCGTGTCGTGGTCGTCGACGAGGCGTTCATCGACGCGGTGCCGGGGGAGCGCGAGTCGCTGGCCGGCAGCGACGCCGATGGGCTGCTGGTGTTCCGCAGCCTGACGAAGATGTGGGCGCTGCCCGGTCTGCGTGCCGGCTACGTGCTCGGCGCGCCGGATCTGTTGGCACGCCTGGCGGCGCACCGGCCACAGTGGCCGGTCGGCACGCTCGCGCTCGAGGCGTTCCGCGCGTGCAGCGAACCGCATGCCGTGGCCGAGGCCGAACGCGCCGCCGCCGAGTTCGTGAAGAATCGGCAAGCGCTGATCGCGGCGCTCAACGAACTGCCGGGCGTGCGGGTCAACGAACCCGCGTCGGCGCCGTTCCTGCTGCTGACCGTCAAGGACGGCCTGCACGTGCGGACCGCGTTGCGCGAACGCGGCATTGCCGTGCGGCGCTGCGACACCTTCCCCGGGCTCGACGCCGACCACCTCCGGATCGCCGTCCGCTCGCCCGACCAGACCGAGCCCCTGCTGACCGCCTTGCGTGAGGTACTGGCATGACCGCGACTGCCTGTCAAAAGACAGTGGGCGACGTCGTCGCCGCGCTCGAAACCGCGTACCCGCCGAAGTTCGCCGAGTCGTGGGACGCCGTCGGCCTCGTCTGCGGCGACCCGGCCGAGCCGGTGAGCCGCGTGATGTTCTGCGTCGACGTCGTCGAGGCGACGGTCGAGCAGGCGCTGGACGAGGGTGCGCAGATGATCGTCGCCCACCATCCGTTGCTGCTTCGCGGCGTGCACGGCGTGCCGGCGGACACCACCAAGGGGCGGATCGTGCACCGGCTCATCCGAGCCAACGTCGCGTTGTTCTGCGCCCACACCAACGCCGACTCCGCCGACCCCGGCGTTTCCGACGCGCTGGCCGCGGCGCTCGGCCTGACCGTGGACCGGCCCCTCGACCCGCACGAACCGGGCAGCCGCACCGGCATCGGCCGCATCGGAATACTGCCCGCTGCCGAGCCGTTCTCGGTGTTCGTGCAGCGCGTCGCCGACGCGCTGCCGCCGACCGAGTGGGGTGTGCGCGCGGCCGGCGACCCGGACCGCCTGATCCGCACGGTCGCGGTCTCCGGCGGCGCCGGCGACTCGTACCTCGGGCACGCCACGCGAGCCGGCGTCGACGCCTACGTCACCGCCGACCTGCGCCACCACCCGGCCGGCGAGCATCTCGAACCCGGCGCCGACCAGCCCGCGCTGGTCGACGTCGCCCACTGGGCCAGCGAATGGCCCTGGTGCCAGCAGGCGGCGGACGTCGTGTCCGCGGCCCTGCCGGGTACCGTCGACACCTTCGTCTCCACCCGCCGGACCGACCCCTGGACTCTGCACGCGCGGAGCAGCGACCGGCACGATCCTCAAGGGGGCACCCAGTGAAAGCTGACGCCAACGTCCAGCGCAGGCTGCTCGACCTCGCCGAGGTCGACGCCGAGCTGAGCCGGGTGAACCACCGCAGGCGCACGCTGCCCGAGCTGGCCGAGATCGGCACCGCCGAGCAGAGCGTGCAGGCCAAGCGGGACGCCCTGGTCGCCGTGGAGACCTCGCTCGGCGACCTGGACCGCGAGGTGCGCCGCCAGGAGTTGGAGATCGAGCAGGTCCGGGCCCGTGAGGACCGGGACCGCAAGCTGATGGCCGACGGCAGCGTCGGGGCCAAGCAGCTGGCCGACCTGGAGCACGAGCTGGCCACCCTCCAGCGCCGCCAGGGCGTGCTCGAGGACGACCTGCTGGAGCTGATGGAGCGCCGCGAGGCCGTCGACGCCGACACCAGCCACGCCCGCGTCGAGCTGGACAAGGCGCAGGCCGCGCTGTCCGACGCGCAGGGCCGCCGGGACACCGCGCTGGCCGACCTGGACAGCACCGAGGCCAAGCGGGCCGCCGAGCGGGAGCTCATGATCAAGGGCTTCCCGGACCCGCTGCTCGGCCTGTACGAGCGGGTGCGCGCGCAGCGCGGCATCGGCGCCGGCCTGCTGCACGGCCGCCGCTGCGGCGCCTGCCGGATCGAGATCGACCGCACCACCATGTCCACGATCAAGGCCGCCGCCGCGGACGACGTCGTGACCTGCGACGAGTGCGGCGCGATCCTCGTGCGCACCTCGGAGTCCGGCCTGTGAAGGTGATCGTCGAGGCCGACGGCGGGTCCCGGGGCAATCCCGGCCCCGCCGGCTACGGCGCCGTCGTGTTCGACGCCGCCACCGGCGACGTGCTGGCCGAGCGGAGCGAGGGCCTCGGCCACACCACCAACAACGTCGCCGAGTACGGCGGACTGATCGCCGGGCTCACCGCGGCCCGCGACCTCGGCGCCGACACGGTGGCCGTGCGGATGGACTCCAAGCTGGTCATCGAGCAGATGGCCGGCCGCTGGCAGGTCAAGCATCCGTCGATGCAGCCGCTCAACGCCGAGGCCAAGAAGCTGGCCGCCGGCTTCGCCGTGATCACCTACGAGTGGATCCCGCGCGAGCGCAACAAGCACGCCGACCGGTTGGCCAACGAGGCCATGGACGCCCAGGCCGGCATCGCCAAGCCGGCAGTTGAGAAGCCCGCGGCCCCGGCGTGGACCGGTGCGCAGGGCACGCCGACCCGGTTCCTGCTGCTCCGGCACGGCCAGACGCCGCTGACCGTCGAGCGCCGGTACTCCGGCCGCGGCGAGGTGGCCTTGAGCGAGCTCGGCGAGCAGCAGGCCGCCGCCGCGGCGGCCCGGCTGGCCAAGCTGACCGACATCGCCGCCGTCGTCGCGTCGCCGCTGACCCGGACCAGGCAGACCGGCCAGGCCGTCGCCGACGCCGTCGGCGTCGAGCTGACCACGCACGACGGCCTGATCGAGACCGACTTCGGCGCCTGGGAAGGGCTGACCTTCCGCGAGGCCGCCGAACGCGACCCCGAGCTGCACCGCCGCTGGCTGGGCGACACCTCGGTCGCGCCGCCCGACGGCGAGAGCTTCGACGTCGTGCACCGCCGGGTGCGGCGCGGCCGTGACGACCTGATCGCCAAGTACGGCGGCAGCACGATCGTCGTCGTCAGCCACGTGACGCCGATCAAGAGCCTGCTGCGGATGGCCCTGGACGCCGGCCCGTCGCTGCTCTACCGGCTGCACCTGGACACGGCGTCACTGTCGATCGCCGAGTTCTACCCCGACGGCAACGCCTCGGTCCGGCTCTTCAACGACACCTCCCACCTGGGCTAGGAGACGGCCGCCAGCCGTTCCCGGGTCGAGCCGAGCGCCTCGTCGAAACCGGCGAGCGCGCCGTCAACGGCCGCCAGCGCGTCCGGGGCGATCGCGCCGTCGTCGCCGGGCTGGATCAGCCGGTCCAGCACGAAACAGCCCGGCACCAGCCGGTCCGCGCCCATCGCCGTCAGCATCGGGCGCAGCGCGTAGTCGATCGCGACCAGGTGGCCCTGCGTGCCGCCGGTGGCCAGCGGCAGCACCACCTTGCGGGCCAGCGCGTTGTCCGCGAGCAGGTCGAGGAACGCCTTGACCAGGCCGCTGTAGGCGGCCCGGTAGACCGGGCTGGCCACGATCACGCCGTCGGCCCGGTGCACCTGGCTCACCGCGGCGCGGATCGCCGGGTGCTCGGTGTTGGACGTCAGCAGGGCCGAGGTCGGCAGCTCGCGCACGTGCAGCGTCTGCACCTCGTGCCCGCGCTCGGCCAGCCATTCGCCGGTGTGCGCGAGCAGCACGCCGGTCCGTGAGTCCGGCGACGGGCTGCCGGAGAGCAAGAGCACTGTCGACATGGCGACCTCCTGGGTCGCCTCGGTACAGCGGCTGCCGCCGCTGCACCGAGGCAGGGCAGTGGTACGGGGTTCAGCTGACGGGCACCGGCTCCGGTGTCGCCGCCGACTTGTCCAGGTCCGCCTCCAGCTCGCGGACGATCGGCAGCACCTCGCGGCCGAAGTGCTCGACCTCCTCCAGGTAGTGCAGGAAGCCGAGCAGCAGCAGGTCGACGCCGCGGCGCCGGTACTCCACGATCCGCGTCGCCACCTGCTCTGGCGTGCCGATCAACCGGGTGCGGAAGCCGTCGTTGTACTCCGACCAGGTCCTCGAACTTCGAGTCCTGCCACATGCCGGTTTTGTCGCTGGTCGACCGGCCGGCCTGCTTGACCGCCGAGCCGAATCCCTCGACCGCCTCGACATCGGCCTTGGCCACGATTTCCCGCAGCACTTCCCGGGCCTCGGCCTCGGTGTCCCGGGCGATCAGGAAGCCGTTCAACCCGAATCGAACCCGTCGATTGTGCTGCTCTGCGGTCGCGTTCACCTCGCTGATCTGCTCGGTGATGCCGTCGAAGTCCTTGCCGTTGCTGAAATACCAGTCCGACACCCGGCCGGCCATCGCACGGGCCGCCGTCGAGTTGCCGCCCTGGAAGATCTCCGGATGCGGCCGGCCCTCGTTCGCCAGCGGTTTCGGCTTCAGGTCGAAGTCGTGCAGCCGGTAGAAGTCGCCGCGGAACTCGGCGTGCTCGGACGTCCAGATCTCGCGCAGCACCCGGATGAACTCCTCCGAGCGCCGATAACGCTCGTCGTGCTCCAGCCAGGGCTCGCCCAGCTTGGTGAACTCGTCCTTGAACCAGCCGCTGACCACGTTCACCGCCGCCCGGCCGTTCGACAGGTGATCGGTCGTGGCCAGCATTTTCGCCAGCACACCCGGCTGCCACAGGCCCGGGTGCACCGCCGCGATGACCTTCAGTCGCTCGGTGGCCAGCAGCAGCGCCAGGCTGAAGCTCGTCGACTCGTGCTGGTAGGCCGCGCCGTAACCGGCGATGTAGCGGACCTGGCTCAGGGCGTACTCGAACCCGTTGTTCTCGGCCAGCACCGCCAGTTTCCGGTTGTAGTCGTAGCCCCAGTCGGTGCGCTGCTCGATCCGGCTCACGACCAGGCCGCCGCTGACGTTGGGCACCCAGTAGGCGAATTTCACGGGTTCGTATCCGACGTGTTCGGACAAGGCTTCTCCAGATAATTGTGTCGTACACAGAAGAAACCCGCTCGGGGTCACCGGGAAATGCGGCGGATCAGCAGCAGCGACAGGCACTCGCCGCGACGCGGACCAAATCCACGTGACGACGGCGGGTAAGGCGGAAAACCGCGACCATGCAGCGAGTAGAGCACGGGGCCCATAGGCGGTCAACGCGCGTTCGAGCCCATTCCAAGCCGTGGGACAGCGCCGTACTAGGCTGGTCGGCGCGGACGAGTCGGCAGGGCGGCCGCGTCGGCGGGCCCCGGTCCGCCGCCGAGGAAAGTCCGGACTCCACAGGGCAGGGTGGTTGCTAACGGCAACCCGGGGCGACCCGCGGGACAGTGCCACAGAAAACAGACCGCCCGGTCGCTCGCGACCGGGTAAGGGTGAAACGGTGGTGTAAGAGACCACCAGCACCCCGGGTGACCGGGGTGGCTCGGTAAACCCCACCCGGAGCAAGGCCAAGAGGGCGCCGCACGCGGCGCCTGCGCAGGCGTTCGAGGGCTGCCCGCCCGATGCCTGCGGGTAGGCCGCTGGAGCCTGCCGGCAACGGCAGGCCGAGATGGATGGCCGCTGCCTGGCAACAGGTACAGGATCCGGCTTACAAGCCGGCTCGCTCGCGCTGGAACGCTTGGCGCCGCCTCCGGCGGCGCCAAGCAACCTACTTCTCGGTAGGGCTACTTACCGGTGTGGAAGCAGTCAGGTGTCCGGCCACTCTCGTGGCCTACCGGCCGGGAGGCGGAAGACCGGGTCGAACGGTTGGCCCGAGTTGAACCGCTCCTCCAGCTCCGCCACTCGCTCGGCCACGGCCGGGTTGATGATGTCGGCGAGACTGCGCACACCGGCCTCCGGGGCGTGCGCGGCCAGGTGCGCGGCGGCGGCCCGGGCCCGGTCCAGGACCTCCTGGTCGAAGTTCACCGTGCGCTGGACCCGGCGGCCCGCCACCCGGCCCCGGCCGGTAGCCTGTGCGGGGTGCAGCGCGGCGTCCTCGCCATGGTCTAGCTCCGGTTGCTGGGCCATGCGAACATCCCTGCTTGAGGAGGGGTGAGCCGTCCGTCACCGAAGTCCAGCAGCACACGGACCCGGTCGCCAGGTCCGTCAGCCGAACAGGTCAGGTCCGTCCCGGTGTTACCGTTGTCGACGCACACTGTGTGATGAGCTTTGTCGCAAGCGGGTGAACTGTTCCGGCAAGCGGGAGAATTCCGTGTCACGTGTTCTCCATCCGGCCCTCGCCACCGATGATGGGTGGAGCCAGATTAGACGTAATACGCGGTCGAGGGGAACGTTTTGGATCAAACCAGGGCGCTGACGACTCCTTCACCGGACGACACCACTCGTGCTGTACTCGCCAGCGCCGACCGGGGGCGCCCCCCGGCAAGTAACACTCCACGCACTCCGGAGTAGGACATGACCGCCACCAGCAGCCTCATCACCCTTGTGGCCGACACGCCCCTCAAGACCAACAACGTGCAAGCCTGGATCACCGGCAACCTCGTCCCGCTGCTGCTGCTCGCGGTGGCGCTGCTGCTGCTCTGGCTCGGCGGCGGCAAGGGCGACAACGCGGGTGTCATGCGCCGCATCGGTGGCGTCATCGTGGCGCTGGCCATCATCGGTATCGCGATCACGGGAGCGGGCGTCGACATCGGCAAGTGGCTCGCCGGCCTGTTCACCGGGTGAGCGGGCGTGCGGATCCGCACTGACGACGAGGTCTACCGGGTCGACGCCGTCTGGCTCGGCCCGCCCAAGGCGACCTTCCCGTGGCGCGCCCGGTACGTCTCCTGGGGCATCGGCCTCGCCGTGTTCTTCCTCACCCTCACCGTCGAGCGGCGGATCGGGATCGGCTTCGGCTTCTTCAGCGTCGCGTGGGCGCTGGTGATCACCGTGGTCATCACCCGGCTGGTCGGCTCGCGGATCAGCCACGAGCGCCCGCTCGGCGCGGTGGTGACGATGTGGGTGCGTGAGCTGACCGCACCCAGACAGGTCTCGACCGGCAACGGCGGTGCGGTCACCGCCACCCGGATCAAGGTCAACGGCCAGCGGCCGCAGGCCAAACAGGGCCGGCGGCAGCTGCCGCCGGCGGAGAACTCACCCGGCCGGCACACCCAGCAACCACGCCGGCAGGCAGCAAGTCGTACCAGGGAGGTTCGCGGTGTTCGGACGCCGGCGAGACCGTGACAGCCGCGCGGTGCGGCACGTGGCGCAGCATGCTGCCGCCGAGCTACCGGTCGACAGGCGGGCGTACAGCACACGAGGACGGCGGCTCCCCGGCGAGCAGGCCATCCCGAGCTACACCCCGAGCATCGCGGTGCGCAGCATCGACGGCCATCTGGTGCGCACCGGCCAGGACGTCTACGCCTGGTACCGGCTCTCGCCGCAGCGCTGGTCGTTCCGGTCGGACTCGCAGCGCCAGGACCTGATCGCGGCCATCGCCGGCCAGTACGCCGAGCTCCAGGGCCGCTGGATGCACCTGCGCGTCACCACCCGGCCGTACCCGATCCGGATGTGGGCCGAGGCGCACGTGCACAACGCGCTCAACCGGCTGCCGGACGCGCCCGGCGGGCTGTCCTTCGACGACTACATGATCGGCGAGCAGCAGCAGCTGATGGGCCGGTCGATGGCGGAGAAGGAGGTCTACCT
>DATJJB010000448.1:0-7464 GCA_035492655.1 Kutzneria sp.
AGAGCTGGTCGACGACCACCTGGGGGTCGATGTCGTCGCGGAGCTGCCCGCGTTCGATCGCGTTGTTCATGGCCGTCACGGCCAGTTCGCGCCGCGGTGCGGAGTAGCGCTCCCGGAAAGCCGAGGCAAGCTCGGGATCGGTCTGCGAGGCGCCGATCAGCTCGGCGATCACCTTGCCGGCACCGGTCTCCGTGAGCAGGTGCGTGAACGCCAGCACCTGCGCGGTGAGATCGGCCTCGATGTCGCCGGTGTCCGGGAACTCCAGCACGGTGCGAACACGGCTGGCATAGCCGTCCAACGCGAGCGCCCCTCGGGACGGCCACCACTTGTAGATGGTCATCCGACTGGCCCCGGCCTTGGCCGCCACCTTCTCAATGGTGAAGCCGGCCATGCCCTCGGTCAGCAGCAGCTCGCCGGCGGCGGCCAGCACCTGCTCGCGCACCTCGGCGGCGGGCCGCCGGCCGCGGCCCCGCCGGATCGGCTGGTCGGTCTCGGTCATGCGGCCCACCATATATGGACACAGCGTTCCGACCCGACATCTTGACGCCCGACTATTTTCACGAGTTAGATCACGACTCGAACAAAGCCCCGGTCGGCGGCGGTCGGGGCACGGTTCGAGAGCTTCCACAGCATGATCACGTTCTCGCTGGGCGGCGGTCAGGGCACGATCGCGCACATCGTGAACAACGCCGGCGGGCCGTCGGACTCGACGACCAACCTGGGCATGCCGGCGCAGTACCCTTAAGCAGGTTGGATGAGGTCCCACCGGTTGCCGTAGAGGTCCTTGAAGACCGCGACCGAGCCGTACGGCTCGTGTCGCGGCTCCTCCTCGAACTCGACACCGGCGGCGGTCATCCGTGCGTGGTCGCGGGCGAAGTCGTCGGTGTTGAGCAGGAGGCCGACGCGGCCGCCGGTCTGGTCGCCGACGCGGTCCTGCTGCGCCGGCTTGTCCGCGCGGGCCAGCAGGATCGCCGTCTCGGTCGAGCCGGGCGGCGCGACGACGACCCAGCGGCGGCCGGCGCCCTGGTCGGTGTCCTCGCGCAGCTCGAAGCCGAGCGCGTCGACGTAGAAGGCGATCGCCTCGTCGTAGTCGTGCACGAGCACGGCGACCAATCCGATGTGCGGCATGATCACATCCTGCCTTATTCCCGATCGGCGGCACTTTCCCACTCCGTGGCCGGCCCTGCCGAGGTCGCCGGTTCCGACGCACAATCGGGGTCATGACACGTGGAACTGGTCCGCGACTGGCTGTGGCGCTGGACGGCGCGGGGTGGCACCCGGCGGCGTGGCGCACCGAGGAGGCGCGTCCGGCCGAGGCGTTCGGGGCCGCCTACTGGCTGGACCTGGTGCGGGAGGCCGAGGCCGGCACGCTCGACTTCGTCACCTTCCGTGACTCGCTGGCGTTGCCGGCCGACGGGGTGCGCGGGCGGCTGGACGCGGTGCTGGTCGCGGCCCGGGTCGCGCCGCTGACCTCGGGCATCGGGTTGGTGCCGGAGATCGTCGTGACGCACACCGAGCCGTTCCACCTGTCGAAGGCCATCGCCACGTTGGACTACGTGAGCACCGGTCGAGGCGGTGTGCAGGTGTCGGTGTCCGGCTCGGCGGAGGAGTACCGCAACTTCGGTCGTCGTTCGGTTGGCGAGGGCACCGAGGGTGAGGCCGCGGACTACGTCGAGGTGCTGCGGCGGCTGTGGGACAGCTGGGAGGACGACGCCGAGATCCGCGACGTCGCCACCGGGCGGTTCGTCGATCGGGAGAAGTTGCACTACATCGACTTCGAGGGCCGGTTCTTCTCGGTGCGCGGGCCGTCCATCACGCCGCGGCCGCCGCAGGGGCAGCCGCTGGTGACCGCTTCCTCCGGAGTCGCTGATTCATCGGTCGACGTGGTCTATGTGACGCCGCAGTCGCGCGGCGAGATCGGGCCGTTGGTCGAGGCGCAGCACGGGCGGCAGGTGTTCGCCGACCTTGTCGTGTTCCTGGATTCCTCGTCGGCGCGGGCCGCTGAGCGGCGTGCCGAGCTGGACTCGTTGGCGCTGCTGGAAAGCGACGCGCTGGTGTTCGCCGGCACGCCCGTCGAGCTGGCGGAGCTGCTGCTGGCCTGGCACGTCGCCGGGCTGGACGGGTTCCGGCTGCGGCCGGCGGTACTCCCGCACGACCTGCACGGCATCACCCGGGGCCTGGTGCCGGAGCTGCGGGCCCGTGGCGCGTTCCGCAAGTCGTACGAAGCCACCACGCTGCGCGGGCTGCTGGGACTGGACCGGCCCGCCAACCGCTACGTCGCCTGAGGGGGAAGCGATGACCAAGCCACTGAAGCAGATCCACCTCGCCGCGCACTTCCCCGGCGTGAACAACACGACCGTGTGGAGCGATCCCGAGGCCGGCAGCCACATCGAGTTCAGCTCGTTCGTGAAGCTGGCGCAGACCGCCGAGCGGGCCAAGTTCGACTTCTTCTTCCTGGCCGAGGGTCTGCGGCTGCGGGAGCAGGGCGGGCTGATCTACGACCTGGACGTGGTCGGCCGGCCCGACACCTTCACGGTGCTGGCGGCGCTGGCCGGCGTGACCTCGCGCCTGGGGTTGGCCGGCACGATCAACTCGACGTTCAACGAGCCGTTCGAGGTGGCCCGGCAGTTCGCGTCGCTGGACCACCTGTCCGACGGGCGCGCGGCGTGGAACGTCGTCACCTCGTGGGACGCCTTCACCGGCGAGAACTTCCGCCGCGGCGGCTTCCTGCCGCAGGACCAGCGGTACTCGCGGGCCGAGACGTTCATGCGGACCGCGTGGGAGCTGTTCGACTCGTGGCGGGCCGACGACGTGGTGGCGGACAAGGCTTCCGGGCAGTTCCTGCGTCGACCGGACGCCGGCTCTTTCGCCCATCACGACTCGCACTTCGACATCTCCGGCCAGTTCCCGGTGCCGCGCAGTCCGCAGGGCCGGCCGGTGATCATCCAGGCCGGCGACTCCGACGACGGCCGGGAGTTCGCCGCCGCCACCGCGGACGCCATCTTCACCCGGCACGGCACGTTGGAGGCCGGGCAGGCGTTCTACTCCGACGTGAAGGGCCGGCTGGCCAAGTACGGCCGGCAGCATCACCAGCTGATCGTGCTGCCGGCGGCGACTTTCGTGCTCGGCGACAGCGATGCGGACGCTCATGAGCGGGCGGCGGTCGTGCGGCGTCAGCAGGTCAGCGGGGCTACGGCGATCAGGACGTTGGAGCAGCTGTGGAACGCCGACCTCAGCGGGTTCGACCCGGACGGGCCGTTGCCGGCGTTCGACCCGGTGGTCGGGGAGAACACGATCTCCAAGGGGCGGGCGAGTGACCGTATGCACCGGGATCCGGTGGCTACCGCGCGGCAGTGGCGTGAGCTGGCCGAGGCCAAGAACCTGTCGATCCGGGACCTGATCATCGAGGTCACCGGGCGGCAGAACTTCATCGGCTCGGCCGACACGGTCGCGGCTCGGATCAACGAGCTCGTGCAGGCCGATGCCAGCGACGGCTTCATCCTGGTCCCGCACGTGACGCCGGGTGGGCTCGACGAGTTCGCCGACAAGGTGGTGCCGCTGCTCCAGGAACGCGGGGTCTTCCGTACCGACTACACCGGTCCCACCCTCCGCGACCACCTCGGCCTCGACACCCCGGCCTGACAACCCCCGCGAGTCACGCTGTCAGGACACCGAAAACCGTTTGCGCGGTGAGCGGCTCGTCCTGAATTCTGGAGCGTTCCGCACGTGGCGGACCCGCGCCGAACCCGGCGCGGCCGCCCGAGCGGGAGCGTGACCCGTGCTCAAGCACAGCCCACAACTGTGTGGCCTGGCCGAGAATCCGTCACTGCCGGCGTCGCTGCTGGCCCGGTTCGTCGAACTGGCGGACGAGGAGCTGAGCTGGGACCTGTCCCGGCGCGACGACCTGTCCCCGGCGCAGATCAGCGTGTTGGCGGCCCGGGCACCGGTCGTCGACCGCGACCCGGAAGTCACGCCGCCCGAACGCGATCCGGGCACACTGCCGGCGGTGCTGGTCGAGCTGAGCCGGCGCAACGACGTCGACATCGACGCGGGCCTGGCCGGCAATCCGGCGACCCCGGCCGAGGTGCTGGCCCGGCTGGTGGCGCATCCGGCCGAATGGGTGCGCTGGCAGCTCGTCCACCGTCACGATCTGCCGGAGTGGGCCTACGAGCGGTTGGCCACGGATGCCATGCCGGGGATTCGCTGGGACACCGCCACGAATCCGGCCGTGCCGGCCTGGCTGCAGCGGCGGATGGCCGCCGACGACACCAGCCGCGAGATGCATCGCCGGCTCGCGCAGAACCCGGCGATTCCGCTGGACCTGTTGGTCAGCATCGCCGGCATGGTCCGCATCGGCCCGACGAAGCTGCCCCGCATCGCCAACGCCACCGACGACGAGCTCCGGCAGCTCGCCACGTCACGGATCATGCAGGTGCGGATGCTGGTCGCCGAGCGGGAGGAGCTGCCGGACGACCTGATCACCCTGCTCGTCGACGACCACGATCCGGGGGTGGCCAAGAGCATCGTCACCAATCCCGCGCTCACCGCGGAGCAGATGTGGGACCTGGTGACCCGGCACGGCTCGCGCCTGTATCCGCGGGCGGCGCGGAACCCGCACTGCCCGCCCGACCTGATGCGCCACATCGCGCGGAACGCCCAGTCGGTGCAGAAGGCGTACCGCGTGATCGCCCGGCACCCTCGCGCGGAGGCTGACATGCTGTTGCTGTGCCTGCGGGATCCGGATGCCCGTCGCCACGTCGCCCGGCACCCGAACCTGCCCGCCGCGACGATCGTCGAACTGCTGGCCGACCCCCACACCGCCGAGGCGGCGGCCGCCAATCCCGCGCTGCCGGCGGCCGTCATGGCCGAGTTGCTGGTCTGAGGCCCGGCGTAGCATCGCCGCTGTGTCCGAGGAGTGGATCGGTCTCGACTTCAACGCCAGGCTCACGAACTGGTGCTGGACCGGGTTCCTGACGGCGGTCTTCGCCGTCCTGGTGTGGGCGGAGGCAGCGGACAACACGTGGCCGAATCACTGGTGGGCGGTCGGTGGATTCGGCCTGTGCTGGCTGGCCGTGGTCGTCTTCCTGGTCAACCGCTGCTACGGCCGGACGCTGCTGACCGCCGAGGGCATGGAGTTCCACACCTTCTTCACTCGTCGGAAGGTCCGGTGGGCCGACGTCACCCGGATCGAGCGCCGCAGCCACCAGGTGCGCGGTTTCCAGTGGTGGGATGTGCACGCCGTCCGCGGCCAGGGGCGGTCGCTGCGTATCCCCGGCGCGCGCACCGGGCACCGCAAGGACCCCGACTTCGACCGGCAGCTGCGGCGGATCAGCAAGCACCGTGCCGCGGCGTCAAAAGCCGCGCCCCTCGCCTAGCCCGGCCCAAAATGTCACATGCGGTCCGCGGGACTCACCGGGGTGGTCAGGTGCCGAAGAGGTCGGCCACCATCGCCGCCGCCTGCTCCGGAGCCCGGACCTCGAACACCAACCGGTCGTCCGCCAGTCTCAGCGTGAACTCGAAGAACGGGCAGCAGCGCAGCTCCGCGACCGCCAGTTCCGCGATCTGACCGGACATCCCCACTGGCAGCAGGAAGCGGATGCCACGGTCGACGGGTTCGCTGCGAACGGCGGTGGTGAGCAACCGTCGCCACTGCTCGGCGCGGTCCTGCTGCTCTCCGTCGACCAGCGAGCAGGCGATGATCGGCTCCTCGGACACGCCTCAAATCTAGGGCAGCCGCTCGATGATCGTCACGTTCGCCTGGCCGCCACCCTCGCACATGGTCTGCAGCCCGAATCGCCCACCGGTCCGCTCCAGCTCACTCAGCAGGGTCGCGGTCAGCTTGGTGCCGGTAGCCCCGATGGGGTGGCCCAGCGCGATCGCCCCGCCGTTGACGTTGACCCGGTCCAGGTCGACCTTGAGCTCCTTGGCCCAGGCCAGCACCACACTGGCGAACGCCTCGTTGACCTCGAACAGGTCGATGTCCTCGATCGTCATACCGGCCTTGGCCAACGCATGCCGCGTGGCTCGGATCGGGGCGGTCAGCATGTAGACAGGATCCGCGCCCCGCGCTGACAAATGGTGCACGCGAGCACGTGGCGTCAACCGATGCCGCCGAACGGCTTCCTCCGATGCCACCAGAAGTGCGCTGGCCGCATCGGAAATCTGGCTGGCCAACGCGGCGGTCACTCGGCCGTCAGGCCGCAAGGTCTTCAGCGCGGCCATCTTCTCCAGACTGGTGTCCCGCCGCGGCCCCTCGTCCACCGCCACGTCACCGACCGGCACGATCTCCCGTTCGAACCGCCCCGCACCGATCGCCTCGATCGCGCGAGCGTGACTACGGAAGGCGAACTCCTCCATCTCCTCCCGCCCGATCTCCCAGCGTTGCGCGATCAGATCAGCCGCCCGGAACTGCGAAATCTCCTCCGACCCATAACGATGGGCCCACCCGTCACAACCCTCGAACGGCGTCTCGAACCCGAACTGCGACCCCACGGTCATCGCCGCGCCGATCGGGATCCGGCTCATGCTCTGCACGCCGCCGGCCACCACCAGATCGGCCGTGCCGCTCATCACCGCCTGCGCCGCGAAGTGCATCGCCTGCTGACTGGAGCCGCACTGCCGATCGACGGTCACGCCCGGCACTTCTTCCGGGAATCCCGCGGCCAGCCACGCCGTGCGGGCCACGTCGCCGGCCTGGCCGCCGATCGTGTCCACGCAGCCGAGGATCACGTCGTCCACCTCGCCCGGGTCCACGTTGACCCGCGCGAGCAGCCCCTCGATGGCACGGGCGCCGAGGTCGGCCGGGTGCAGGTGGCTGAGCCCGCCACCGCGCCTGCCGACCGGCGTCCGCACCGCGTCAACCAGGTACGCCTGGGCCATCGGCCCTCCCTTGCGCTATGCCGTCCAGCACGATGGACAGGTACTGCCGGGCCACGGCGTCCGCGGTCAGCGCGCCGCCCGGGTGGTACCAGTGCACGGCCACCCACACCGTGTCGCGGATGAAGCGGTAGACCAGCTCCACGTCCAGGTCGTCACGGAAGGCACCGACCCGGATGCCCTCCTCCAGCAGCCCGACCCACAGCTTGCGGAACTCGGTGTTGCGTTCGGTCAGGTAGCCGAACCGGTCGAACTTCGACAGGTACGCGGCTTCACGCTGGTAGATGGCGACGGCGTCGTGGCTGCGGTCGATGCACTCGAACGACGCGACGACCACGGCTTCCAGTGCCTCGCGCGGGGCCTCGCCGTCGGCCAGGATGTCCCGGTAGCGCCCGAACAGCTCGTCCAGGAAGCCGCGCAGAATCTCGTCGACCATCGACTCCTTGGAGTCGAAGTGGTGGTAGAGGCTGCCGGACAGGATGCCGGCGGCGTCGGCGATGTCCCGCACGGTGGTCGCGAGGAAGCCGCGCTCGGCGAACATCCTCGCGGCCAGCGCGAGCAGCTCATCTCGACGGCTCATAGTTCTCC
>DATJJB010000449.1:0-11755 GCA_035492655.1 Kutzneria sp.
CTGGTCCGCGTGACCGAGGCCGCCGCGATGGCCGCCGGCCGTTGGGTGGGCAGGGGCGACAAGAACGGCGGCGACGGCGCGGCCGTGGACGCCATGCGCAAGCTCATCGGCACGGTGTCGATGCGCGGCGTGGTCGTGATCGGCGAGGGCGAGAAGGACGAGGCGCCCATGCTGTTCAACGGCGAGGAGGTCGGCAACGGCGACGGGCCCGACTGCGACGTGGCCGTGGACCCGGTCGACGGCACCACGCTGATGAGCAAGGGCATGCCGAACGCCGTGGCCGTGCTGGCGGTCGCCGAGCGGGGCGCGATGTACGACCCGTCGGCCGTGTTCTACATGGAGAAGATCGCCACCGGCCCGGAGGCCGCGGACGTGATCGACCTGACCGCGCCGGTGGCGGAGAACATCCGCCGGGTGGCGCGGGCCAAGCACAGCGACGTCGAGGACGTCACGGTGTGCATCCTGGACCGGCCGCGCCACGAGCAGCTGGTCAAGGAGGTCCGTGAGGCCGGCGCCCGGATCCACTTCATCGCCGACGGCGACGTGGCCGGCGCGATCTCGGCGGCGCGTCCCGGCACCGGTGTGGACCTGCTGCTGGGCATCGGCGGCACGCCCGAGGGCATCATCACGGCGTGCGCCATGAAGTGCATGGGTGGCGCCATCCAGGGCCGGTTGTGGCCGCGTGACGAGGCCGAGCGGCAGAAGGCGCTCGACGCCGGGCACGACCTGAGCCGCGTGCTCACCACGGACGACCTGGTGCGCGGGGACAACGTGTTCTTCTGCGCCACCGGCGTGACCGACGGCAGCCTGGTGCGCGGCGTGCAGTACCGCGCGGGCGGCTGCACCACGCACTCCATCCTGATGCGCTCCAAGTCCGGCACGGTCCGGGTGATCGAGGGCTTCCACCGGCTGACCAAGCTGCGTCAGTACTCCACGGTGGACTTCGGCCGTTTGGCCGATGAGGAGGCCCTGCCCCCGCTGCCGTAGCCAACCGGAGTCCCAACCGTTATCAACTGAGGGAAATCCCGCCGCAACCCCCGCATACAGTGTCGCGTCGTTGCTGGTGATCGGCGTTGTATTCGGGGTTGCAGGGGAGACTTCCGTGCGGGTGAACAGAATCGTGCTGGCGCTGGCCGCGGTCGGGGTCGCCGGGCTGATGGCGGCGTGCTCGACCGGGGTCGACCTGGCGTCGAACGCCTCGCCGGTGAGCACCTCGGCCAGCGCGACGACCACGACGACGACAACTACGACGACGGTCGCGCCGACGACGACCACGACGACTCCCCCGCCGACCACGACCACCACCACGGTGCGGCCGACCACCACGACCAAGCCCAAGCCGGTCGGCAAGGCGCCGGGCACGCCGTGCCAGGCGACCATGGCGGCCTGCGTGAGCAAGAGCACCGGGCAGGCGTGGCTGATCATCGACGGCAAGGTCGTCTACGGGCCGGTGCCGATGATGCCGGGCAAGGCCTCCGAGCCGACGCCGGTCGGCTTCTTCCACGTGGAGTGGAAGGACAAGCACCACAAGAGCAGCGAGTTCAACGACGCGCCGATGGAGAACTCGGTGTTCTTCGCGCCCGGCGGCATCGCCTTCCACGAGGGCAGCCTGAGCCGGCCGTCCGCCGGCTGCGTGCACCTGACGCTGGCGGCGTCGGCCAAGTTCTACGCGATGCTGGACGTCGGCGACCCGGTGCAGGTCGTGGCCTGATCAGCCGTCGTTGCTGGAGTGCCCCGGGAACAGGTGTGCCTCGGGGTTCAGCACCACGGCGAGGTTGTTGACCGCGGTCGCGGCCTCGCCGAAGCCGGTGGCGATCAGCTTGACCTTGCCCGGATACGTGGCGACGTCGCCGGCGGCGTAGATCCGTTCCCGTGCGGTGCGCATGGTCGTGTCGACCGACACCGCCCGGTGGTCGAGCTCAAGGCCCCAGGACTCGATCGGGCCCAGGTCGGCGGTGAAGCCCAGCGCGGCGACCGCGGTGTGGGCCGGCAGCACCTTGCGACCGCCACCCTTGACCTCGATCTCCACCTCGGCGAGCAGGCCGTCCTCGCCGCCGCGCAGCTCGGTGACCTGGGCGTCGGTGATGATCGGCACGCCCAGTTCGCGCACCTTCGTGACGGTCGCGGCGTGCGCGCGGAAGGCCGCCCGGCGGTGCACGAGGGTGACGCTGTTGGCGATGGGGTGCAGCGCGAGCGCCCAGTCGAAGGCCGAGTCGCCGCCGCCGACGATCACCACGTCCTGGCCCAGATGTGCCTCGAGTGAAGGCACGAAGTAGACGACACCCTTGCCGACCCAGCCGTCGCCGGCGGGCAGCGGGCGAGGGTTGAACTCGCCCATGCCGGCGGTGATCAGCACCGCGCCGGCGCGGACGGTCGTGCCGTCGGCCAGGCCGACTTCCAGGCCGTTGGCGGTGTTCTCCACCGTGCGGGCCTGGCGCCCCAGCAGGTAGCGAGGCTTCCACTGCGCGGCCTGCTCGACCAGCGCGGCGATCAGGTCGCGGCCGCGCACCGCCGGGAAGCCGGCCACGTCGAAGATCATCTTCTCCGGGTACATCGCGGTGACCTGGCCGCCGGGCTCGGGCAGCGCGTCCACCAGCGCGGTGGACAGCTCGCGGAAGCCGGCGTAGTAGGCGGCGAACAGGCCCACCGGGCCCGCGCCGACCACCAGGAGATCGACCTCGATATCGTCCGGAGAACTCATCGCTTGGGGCCCCGCTTTCCGCCTGTGGTGGGAGGCAGTGATCGCGAACACTGCCGACTCTAGTGCGGCCGACCGCGTGGACGGCAGAAGATCGCGGGATATTCCGAGTCCTTCAGGTGCCGCAGGACACGCTGCCGGCGGCGACGCACGGGTCCAGACTCGAAGCATGGCTGAGCAGCAGTATCGGATCGAGCACGACACGATGGGCGAGGTCAAGGTCCCCGCCGAGGCACTGTGGCGGGCGCAGACGCAGCGTGCCGTGGAGAACTTCCCGATCTCCGGCCGCGGCCTGGAACGAGCGCAGATCCGGGCGTTGGGCCTGCTCAAGGCCGCTGCCGCGACGGTGAACCAGCGGCTCGGCGTGCTGCCGGCCGACCTGGCCGAAGCGATCGTGGCCGCTGCTCGCGAGGTCGCCGAGGGCGCTTGGGACGAGCATTTCCCGATCGACGTGTTCCAGACCGGGTCAGGCACGTCGTCGAACATGAACGCCAACGAGGTGATCGCCACCCTGGCCACCCGGTCGCTCGGCCGTGACGTCCATCCCAACGACCACGTGAACGCTTCCCAGTCGTCCAACGACACCTTCCCGACGACCATTCACGTCGCGGCCACCGAGGCCGTGGTGCGGGACGTCGTGCCGGCGTTGGAGCACCTGGTTGCCGTGCTGCGCAAGCGAGCCGCCGAGTGGGACTCCGTCGTGAAGTCGGGCCGTACCCACCTCATGGACGCCGTGCCGATCACGCTCGGGCAGGAGGCCGGCGGCTGGGCTTCGCAGGTCGCCTACGGCGTCGAGCGCTTGCAGGCCAGCCTGCCGCGACTGGGCGAGCTGCCGATCGGCGGCACCGCCGTCGGCACCGGGCTCAACGCCCCCGAGGGCTTCGGCGCCGCCGTGGCGGCGGAACTGGCTGCACTGACCGGACTTCCGCTGACCGAGGCCCGCGACCACATCGAGGCGCAGGCCAGCCGGGACGGCGTGGTGGAGATCTCCGGCCAGCTCCGCACCGTCGCGGTGTCCCTGTTCAAGATCGCCAACGACCTGCGCTGGCTGGGCTCCGGGCCGCGCACCGGCCTGGCCGAGCTGGCGCTGCCCGACCTGCAGCCGGGCTCGTCGATCATGCCGGGCAAGGTGAACCCGGTGATCTCGGAGGCGACGATGATGGTCGTCGCCCAGGTGATCGGCAACGACGCCGCGGTGGCTTTCGCCGGCACCCAGGGCAACTTCGAGCTCAACGTGATGCTGCCGGTGATCGCCCGCAACGTGCTGGAGTCGGCCCGGCTGCTCGCCGCCGTGGCGCGGCTGTTGGCGGACAAGGTGATCGCCGGCGCGGTGCCCGACGCGGACCGGATGCGGGAGTACGCCGAGTCCTCGCCGTCTGTGGTGACGCCGTTGAACCGCTACCTCGGCTACGAGGAGGCGGCGGCGATCGCCAAGCAGGCGTTGAAGGAGCGGCGCACCATCCGCGAGGTCGTGCTGGCCCGCGGGCACGTGGACGCCGGCAAGATCACCGTCGAGCAGCTTGACGAAGCTCTGGACGTGCTTCGGATGGCTCGGGGCGGTCGCTGACCCGACGGCGGTACAGGCCGAGGGTGCAGCCGACGGCAACAGCGGCTGCGCCCACCACCGCCGTGACGGTCAACGGCTGTGCGTGCAGCAGGACCGAGACGACGAGCCCCGACACCGGCATCAGCCCGACCAGCACGCCCGCCCGGTCCGCACCGATCTTGGCGACGCACGTGTACCAGCCGGTGAACGCGACGGCCGTGACGAAGACGCCCAGCACCACCAACGCAGTTCCCTCGGTCGGCGTCGGCAGCCGCCACGCGGCGCCGCCATCCACCACGGTCGCGATGCCGGCCCCCACGACGGCCGCGATGAAGCTGGCCCAGGTCGACGTCTCCATCGCGCCCAACCGTTGCACCGGACCAATGCCACACAACGTGAACAGCACTTCGCCGGCCATGCACGCCAGGGCGAGCAGCAGGCCCGGCCCATGCCACGAGCCGCCACCGGTGAGCACGGCGACACCGCCGACCACCACTGCCGCACCGATCACGGCCGCGATCGCCGGCCGCCGCCGGGCCAGCATCGGCACCGCGATCGCCAACACCAGCGGCGTACAGCCGACCACGGCTGTGACGAAGCCCGGCGTGGCATAGCGCTCGGCGACCAGGATGGCCGCGTTGAAGCCGAGCATGCCGGCCACGACCATGCCGAGGATGCCGGCCAGGTCACGCACACCCGGCATCGGCAGCCGGCGGCCGCGGGCCAGCAGCACACCCAGCAGGATCAGGCCGCCGATCGCGTACCGGATCGCCTGTCCCGACAACACCGGGTAGCCCTGGAGCAGCCCGGTCACCGGGAAGGACGCGCCGACCAGCAGGATGCTGCCCCCGCCGAACGCGACCGCCCTGATGTCCCCCGTATTCGCCATGCCCCCAGTCTGCGGGCAACTGGTCCGTGCACCTACGCCACTTGCCCCTCGGGTTGGCGGACCACTTTCGGAGTTCGCCTAGTCCGGGCCGAGAGTTCGCGCAGTCCGCGCATTTGAGCGTTCGGCCACGTCGTCGTGACTGACCATGAGTTCAGGGCATCTCGGCGACCGGTTCGCGCTCTTGCTTGATGGGGGTGTGGCTGCCATCACACGGCGGCCACCGCACTGGGAGGACTGACATGACCACCTCGACACCCGTGGCACCGCTCGCGACCACACAACCGCCCGTGGCCAGCCACCGCGTGCTGGCCATGCTGCGTGCCGTCGCCGCCGGCCGGGCCCAGGTCAGCTGCAGCGCCGAGCCCGACCTGTTCGTGGACGGCGTGCCGTGCTGCGACCAGTTCACCGCCCACGTGCTCGCGCACGAGGGCCTGGTCCGCCCGAGCCAGCCGGGCACGCCCGGCCAGCGCGTGCCGGCCGTGCTGACCAGAGCCGGCCACGCGCTGGTGTCCGGCGCCCAGGCGGCCGCGTGAGCACGTGCGGGCCTTAGCCGACGGGTGGTTGTCGGGCATGCTCGACCGGTGAGCCCAGTCGACCGACCACCGCCCGGCGGCGGACCGCCGTATTCATGACCTCGAACACGACAGCGTCAACCCGTGAACTGCTGCTCCCCGCCGTCTCGGCCGAACCCGCACGCACCCGCGGTCGAGCCCTCGAGTCGGCTTTGCGTGAGGCGATCCGAACCGGCCGACTGCGGCCAGGCACCCGGCTGCCGTCCAGCCGCGACCTCGCCGGCCAGCTCGGGCTGGCCCGAGGCACCGTCACCGCCGGATACACCCAACTGATCGCGGAGGGCTACCTGGTCGCCCGGCACGGCTCCGGCACCACGGTGGCCGACACCGTGTGCGGCACCGCCCCCGCGGCCGCCGAACCCAGCCAACCGGTCCGCTGGCGCTACGACCTGCGGCCCGGCATCCCTGCCCTGGGGGCGTTCCCCCGGGCCGAGTGGGTCGCGGCGACCAGGGCCGGCCTGGCCGAGCTGCCCGACGACGCACTGGGCTACCCCGACTACGCGGGGCTGCCCGCACTCCGGGCCGAGCTGGCCGGCTACCTGGGCCGGGTCCGCGCCGTCGCGGCCGGTCCCGACGACGTCGTGGTCACCCACGGCGTCGCCGAGGGCATGGGCCTGATCGCCCGCGTGCTGCGGGCCGCCGGCCACACCAGCATCGCCCTCGAGAGCCCCGGCCACCTCGGCCAGGCCGAGCTGTTCGCGGCGCACGGCCTGCGCCCGGTTCCGATCCCCGTCGACCACCTGGGCATCCAGGTCGACGAACTGGCCGCGACCGACTGCCGGGTCGTCCAGGTCACCTCGGCGCACCAGTTCCCACTCGGTGTCGTGTTGTGCCCCAACCGTCGGCGAGCCCTGATCGCGTGGGCCCGTGAGCGTGACGGCCTGATCCTGGAGGACGACTACGACGCCGAGCACCGGTACGACCGGCACGCCATGGGCGCGGTCCAGGCACTGGATCCGGCGCACGTGGCCTACCTCGGCAGCGTCAGCAAGGTGCTGTCGCCGGCGCTGCGCATCGGCTGGCTCATCCCACCGCCCGGACTGCGCCCGGCCGTCATCGACGCCAAGCACTACAACGACCTCGGCGGTAGCCCGATCCCGCAGGCCGCTCTCACCCACCTGCTGCAGACGGGTGGGTACGAACGGCACCTGCGGCGGACCAGGGCGCTCTACCGGCGTCGTCGGGACGCGTTGCTCGCAGCGGTCGCGGAACGGCTGCCCTCATGGCAGGCCGTCGGTGTGGCGGCGGGACTGCATGTGGTGCTGCGGCTGCCGGACGGCACGGATGACCTTGCGCTCCAGCGGGCACTCGCCGCGAGCGGGGTCAACGCGTTCGCACTGTCCGGATACGTCCCGAGTGGACGGATCGCGCCCTACCCGGGTCTGGTCGTCGGCTACGCGTCGCTGGGGCCGGATCGACTCCGGTCAGCAGTGGACGTGGTGGCGGAAGTTGCTTGCTGAACCCGCTGACTCCGCGAGTCCGCGCCGGTGCCTGGAGCGGTTGCTGGATTTTTCGAGGGCCGCCACCCGACGCGCCCCACTACCCAACCGATGCGGCCCTGGAAAAATCCAGCAAGTGAAGGCACCGGTCACGAGCGGACTCGCCCCGCGCGGGACGCGCGGCATGTTGCCGCCTCCGTCGTGTCGTAGATCGCCTCCTCTCCGTGACGGCTCCTCGGCCCACTATGCACCTCGTTCCTGGCAATCCGGGGCCGCTCGGCCCCAGATTGATCATCGACGCACCCCTGCTTGCACCGCCCGCAGTTCTGTGCATCCCAAGGCCCAGGCCGCCTTACTGATCAAACCGAGCGGTGCTCGATCGGCCCCGAAAACTCGTGCGAAGAAATTGTCGGTGACTCGGCGCAAGATGGGCGCATGCGCTTCGCCGACGTCGTCTCGACCTCAGCAGCCGTGACCGCGACCCGGTCCCGGCTGGCGAAGGTGGCCGCCCTCAGCGAGCTGCTGCGACAGCTCGACGACCCGCACGAGGTCGAGGCGGCCACCGCGTTCCTGGTCGGCCTGCCCAGGCAGGGCAAGGTCGGCGCGGGCTGGCGCACGCTGGTCTCGATCGAGGTCCCCGCCGCCGCGGAACCGGACCTCACCATCCTTGACGTCGACGAGCTGCTGACACAGGTCGCCGCCACCAGTGGCAAGGGATCGACCCAGCGGCGCAGTGAGCTGCTGACCGCCGCGCTGTCCCGCGCGACGGCTCCGGAGCAGGACTTCCTGCTCCGGCTACTCACCGGCGAACTCCGGCAGGGCGCACTGGAAGGAGTGATGACGGACGCGGTCGCAGCCGCGTTCGACGTGCCGGTGGCCGCGGTCCGCCGGGCGTTCATGCTCAGCGGTCGGCTGCACACCACGGCCGAGCAGGCGAGATCCGGTGGCGCGGCGGCACTTGCCGCGTTCGGGCTCGAGGTCGGCCGGCCGATCCGGCCCATGCTGGCCTCGCCCGCGGAGTCGCTGGAGTCCGCGCTGGCCGAACTGGGCGACGTCACCGTCGAGTACAAGCTCGACGGGGCGCGAATTCAGGTGCACCGCAACGGATCCGAGGTGCGCGTCTACACCAGGACGCTGCGCGAGATCACCGCCAGCGTGCCCGAACTCGTCGAGCAGGTCCGCGGCCTGCCGTGCGAGTCGGTCGTGCTCGACGGGGAGACGCTCGCGCTCAACGACGACGGCCGGCCACGTCCGTTCCAGGAGACGATGAGCAGGTTCGGCGCCACCAGCTCCCGGGAGCTGCTGCTCCGGCCCTACTACTTCGACTGCCTGCACCTGGACGGCGACGACCTGCTCGACCTGCCCCTGCGCGACCGGTTGGCCGCGCTGGAGCAGGTCGCCGGGCCGTTCCGCATTCCGGGCGCGATGGAGCCGGACGGCGACCGGGCCGCGGAGATCGCCACGGCGGCGCACGCCGCTGGGCATGAAGGGGTGATGGTCAAGGCGCTGGACTCGGTGTACGCGGCCGGGCGGCGCGGCAAGTCGTGGCAGAAGGTCAAGCCGGTGCACACCCTGGACCTCGTGGTGCTGGCCGCGGAGTGGGGGCACGGCCGCCGCCGTGGCTTCCTCTCCAACCTGCACCTGGGCGCCCGGGATCCGGACGGCGGCCCGCCGGTGATGGTGGGCAAGACCTTCAAGGGCCTGACCGACGAGCTGCTGGCCTGGCAGACGAAGGCATTCCAGGAGATCGCGGTCGACTCAGGAGAGTGGGTCGTACAGCTACGGCCCGAGATCGTGGTCGAGATCGAGTTGGACGGGGTGCAGGTCAGCCCGCGCTATCCGGGCGGTGTGGCGCTCCGGTTCGCGCGGGTCCTGCGCTACCGGCCGGACAAGGAGGTGAGCGAAGCCGACACCATCGATCAGGTCAGAGCGCTGCTGCCCGGCTGATCGACCCGTATTCTGGAGTCTCGTGCGCTTCCTTGACGGGCATGAGCCCCAGTACGACCTCACCTACGACGACATCTTCGTCGTCCCCGGCCGCTCCACCGTGGAGTCGCGGTTCGACGTGGACCTGGCGACTTCCGACGGCTCCGGCGCCACGATCCCCATCGTGGTGGCCAACATGACCGCGGTGGCCGGCCGCCGGATGGCCGAGACGGTCGCCCGCCGGGGCGGCCTGGTGGTGTTGCCGCAGGACGTGGCCCCGGACGCGGTCGCCGAGATCACCACCTGGGTGAAGGCCCGGCACACGGTCTGGGACACCCCGCTCGTGCTGCGGGCCGGCGACGCGGTCGCGGACGCCGTCAACCTGCTGCCGAAGCGGGCCCACGGGGCCGTGGTGGTCGTGGACAGCGACGGCCGGCCGCTGGGCGTGGTCGACGAGGCCGCCTGCCACGGTGTGGACCGGTTCACGCGGGTTGGCGAGGTGGCCAATCCGGACGTGGTGACGCTGCCGATCGACACCGCGCCGCGGGAGGTCTTCGACCGGCTCCACGGGCGGTCCACCAAGGTGGCGCTGGGCGTGGACGGCGACGGCCGGCTGGCCGGTGTGCTGACCGAGGTCGGGGCGCTGCGGGCGGAGATCTACGCGCCCGCGTTGGACGCCGACGGGCGGCTGCGGGTCGCGGCCGCGACCGGGGTGAACGGCGATGTCGCCGCCCGGGCCGCGGAGCTGCTCGACGCCGGGGTGGACGTGCTGGTCGTGGACACCGCGCACGGGCACCAGGAGAAGATGCTCAGCGCCTTGCAGGCGGTGCGCAAGCTCGACCTGGGCTCGGTGCCGGTGGTCGCGGGCAACGTGGTCACCGCGGCCGGCGTGCGGGACCTGGTGGACGCCGGGGCCGACGTGATCAAGGTCGGCGTCGGGCCGGGGGCCATGTGCACCACGCGGATGATGACCGGCGTCGGCCGGCCGCAGTTCTCGGCGGTGGCCGAGTGCGCCGCGCAGGCCCGCGCGCTGGGCAAGCACGTGTGGGCCGATGGCGGCGTCCGGCACCCGCGGGACGTGGCGCTCGCGCTCGCCGCCGGTGCGTCCAGCGTGATGGTCGGGTCCTGGTTCGCCGGCACCTACGAGTCGCCTGGCGACCTCCAGCGCGACGAGGCCGGCCGGCCGTACAAGGAGTCGTTCGGCATGGCCTCCAAGCGGGCGGTCGGCGCGCGGACGCGCAACGACAACGCCTTCGACCGGGCGCGCAAGGGCCTGTTCGAGGAGGGCATCTCGACCTCGCGCATGCAGCTCGACCCGCAGCGGCCGGGCGTCGAGGACCTGCTCGACTCCATCTGCGCGGGCGTGCGCTCGTCGTGCACCTACGCCGGCGCGCACAGCCTGGAGGAGTTCCACGAGCTGGTGGTGCTGGGCGTGCAGTCCGCCGCGGGCTTCGCCGAGGGGCGGCCCCTGCCGGGCGGCTGGTGAGCCGCAGCCACGAAGTGGTGGGGCCAGCCCTGCACAGCCAATGCAGACGGGTGGGCGAGGTGGTCCGCGCCGCGCGGTGGGGGGCCGCGCGGGCGCTGGCTGCTGCTGGCGACCTCATCGGGCAGAGATCGATTGGGGGCAAAGAAGTGGGTTGCTCCCATAAACAGGCGGTCTTAGGGTTGCGCGGTGACTGACGCGGTCGTGGTCGAAGAGCTGGTCAAGCGGTACGGCAAGAGTCCGCGACCGGCGGTGGACGGCCTGGGTTTCCGGGTGCGTGCCGGGGAGGTGTTCGGCTTGCTGGGCCCGAACGGGGCGGGCAAGACGACGACGGTCGGGGTGCTGACGACGCGGGTGCTGCCGACCGGCGGGCGGGCGCTGGTGCACGACGTGGACGTGGTGGCGGATCCGCAACGGGCCCGGCAGCTGCTGGCGGTGGTGCCACAGCGGAACAACCTGGACCGGTCGCTGAACGTGAAGCAGAACCTGCTGTTCCACGCGGCCTATCACGGGGTGGCGCGGGGTGAGCGGACGCGGCTGGCCGACGAGATCCTGGAGCGGATGGGGCTGACGGGTCACGCCAAGGCGGCGATCGACACGTTGTCGGGTGGGCAGGCGCAGCGGGTGATGATCGCCCGGGCGCTGATGCACCGGCCGAAGGTGATGTTCCTGGACGAGCCGTCCACGGGACTCGACCCGCAGGCGCGGCTGTTCGTGCACGACCGGGTGGCGCAGCTGAAGGCCGAGGGGGTCACGGTCGTGCTGACCACGCACGACATGGACGAGGCGGCCAAGCTGTGCGACCGGGTCGGCATCGTCGACCACGGGAAGCTGCTGGCGCTGGACACGCCGGCGGAGCTGACGAAGTCGTTGCCGGGGCGCACGACGATCACCTTCACGGTCGCGCTCGGCGGCGTGGCGAGCGCGGAGGTGGCGGCGAAACTGTCCGCTGTGGACGGTGTCGAGCGCGTCGAGCAGATTGCCGGTGGCAACGGCGGATTCCCTGGAGGCGCACCACCGTGGGCCGGCATGGCCGGCGGCCCGGGCGGCGCAACCGGCACCGGTGGGGCGCAAAACGGTGGACCGGCGAACGCCGGCGCGCCGGAGGCCAATCAGTTCCGGTTGTACTCGGACTTCGAGGCGGCGGTGGTGTTGCCGTCGGCGCTCAACGCGCTGGGCGGACTTGGTTGTGAGGTCAGCGA